>JAHDXY010000452.1 GCA_023384005.1 Burkholderiaceae bacterium
ACTGGGCCGCGTACCTGGGCCCGGCCTCGGCTGCGGCGGCGCGCGCGGCCTCGCGCAGCGCCGCCGCGATCGGGTGGGACGCGCCCGCCTCGAGGGCGGCGGCGAGTTCCAGCGCCCGGTCGCGGCCGATCGCCCCGAAGGGCTCGACCGCGACGATGCGCGGGCGACCTTCGGTGAGCGTGCCAGTCTTGTCGAACACCACGTCGGTGCAGCGGGCGATCGTCTCGAATGCGCGGCCGCTGGTGACGAGAATCCCGGCGCGGGTGACGGCTCCGGTGCTCGCTGCGATCGCGGCGGGCGTGGCGAGCGAGAGCGCGCAGGGACACGAGACGACCAGGACCGTGACCGCGATCGGCAGCGCGCGCGCGGGATCGATCGACCACCAGATGGCGAAGACCGCCAGCGCGAACACGAGCAGCAGCAGCACGAACCCCGACGCGACCCGGTCTGCGAGCAGCGCCGCCGCGGGTCGTTCCAGTGCCGCGCGCTCGATCAGCCTTTCGATCATCGACGGCGTGCTCTCGCCGCTGGTGCGAAGCGCGCGCAGGTGCACCGGCGAGCCCGCGTTGATCGACCCTCCGGCGACTTCGTCGCCGCGTGCGCGCGATACCGGCGCCGACTCGCCGGTGAGCAGCGACTGGTCGATCGCGGTCGACCCTGCGAGCACGATCGCGTCGACCGCGACCCGCTCGCCGACGCCGACCCGCAGTACGTCGCCGATCGCGATCCGCGCCGCGGGCACCGTCTCGGCCCCCGCGGCGGCGAGCGCTGCCTCGGTCGGCGGGTCGGGAATCGCGGTCAGGCGCGTCGCGTGTTCCGGGGCGGACGCGGCCAGCGCGTCGACCGCGCGGCTCGCCCTGCGGCGCGCGACCCACTCCAGGTGCCTGGCGCCGAGCAGCAGGAACACGAACATCGTGACCGAGTCGAAATAGACCTCGCCGCGACCGGTCACGGTAGCCCACGCGCTCGCGGCGAAGGCGGCGCCGATTCCCAGCGCGACCGGCACGTCCATGCCGAGGTTTCGCGCGCGCAGGTCGCGCAGCGCGCCGCCGAAGAACGGCTGCGCCGAGTAGAGCAGCACCGGAATCGTCAGCACGAAACTCGCCCAGCGCATCAGCAGCTCGTCGCGCCACTCGATCTCGCCCGGTGCCGCGGTGTACGCCGGAAGCGCGTACATCATCACCTGCATCATCCCGATTCCGGCGACGAACATCCGGCGCGACAGCGCGCGCGAGGTGCGCGCGATTTGCGCTTCGCGCGCGCGAACGTCGAAGGGCCGTGCCCGGTAGCCGACCTGCGCGATCCTTTCAAGCAGCCTGGAGATCCTGGTGCGCGCCGGGTCCCAGCGCAGCACCGCGCGCTCGGTCGCGAAGTTCACCGCTACCCGGTGCACCCCGGGCTCGCCCGCCAGCGCGCGTTCGAGCACCCATACGCAGGCGCCGCAGCGAAGTCCTTCGAGCATCAGCGTCGCTTCGGCGAGTTCGCCGTGTGCGCGCACGAACCCCTGCTGCACCTCGGGCGTGTCGTAGATCGCCAGTTCGGCCGGCAGCGGCGCGACGGTTTCGGGCCCGCTCGCCGGCGCGCTGCGGTGGCGATAGTAGTCCTCGAGACCGGCGTCGACGATCGCCTGCGCGACCGCCTGGCAGCCCGCGCAACACATCGGCCTGCGCTCGCCCCCGATCTCGGTGAACCAGTTCGCGCCGGGCTCGAGCGGCAGCGCGCAGTGGTAGCAATTACCGGCGCCGGGAGCGCTTTCGGCTTGCACGCGGCGCCCGTTCAGAACAGCGACAGGCAGGCGTCGACCAGCCCGTGCAGGTGCCGTGTCGGATCGATCCGCGCGAATCCGGCGAGCCCGAAGCCGATCACGACGACCCCGGCAGCGACCCGCACGCCGCGCCGGCCGAGCCAGCGCCCCAGCGCGTGCGCCGACCAGCCGAGCGCGAGCAGGTTGGGCAGCGTGCCCAGCCCGAAGGCCAGCATCAGCATCGCCCCCTGGAGCGCGCCGCCAGCCATCAGCGCAGCGACCAGGACCCCGTAGACCATCCCGCACGGCACCCAGCCCCAGACCATGCCGGCCGCGAGCGCGGCGAACCAGCTGCGTGCGCCGAGCAGCCGCGTCGCGAGCGGGGCGAGCGCGCGCCAGGGCGCGCGCCCGAGGCGTTCGAGAAACGCGAGCGACCCGAGCGCGCCGGTCAGGTAGAGGCCGATCGTGATCAGCAGCAGGTTGGTCGCGGCGAAGGCGATCTGCTGCAGCGGAAGAAGGCCGCCGAGCAG
>JAHDXY010000055.1 GCA_023384005.1 Burkholderiaceae bacterium
ACGACGACGTCGCTTCGCGTCGCGAGATCGCGCGCGATCTCGCGGCCGGCCTCGGATTTCAGGTCAAGCCGCAGCGATCGCTTGTTGCGATTGATCAGCTCGAAGCTGATGCTCAGATCGCCCTTCATCGCGCCCATGTGGCGCTGGTCGTCGCCGGCATGCGATTCGACCTTCAGCACGTCGGCGCCGGCGTCGGCGAGCATCGCCGTGCACCACGGCCCGGCAAGCACTCGGGAGAAGTCGAGGATCCGCACGCCCGCGAGCGGGCTTTCGGCAAGAGCTGTCATCGGTCGATCGTCACATATCGCCGCAGGCCGGGCCAATCGTATTTTCTTGATCGCCCCATCGCGGCAATTCAACCGCCGCGACCGATCACGCCAACGCGAATGCCTGCGCCGGACCCGCCGATCGCCGCCTCAACGCGCCGCCGCGAGATGGCGCCGTAGCATCCCGACGAAGACGCTGGCCTGCTCGCGAAGCCCGCGCCTGGCGTCGTATTCGATCGACAGCGCGCGCTCGAGGACGGGATCGACGATCGGGTTGCACAGCAGTGGCCCGTTCGCGCACCATGACCGCGCCACCGACCGCGGCAGCACGGTTGCGATCGCGCCCGCACGCAGGATCGCCTGCAGCGCGGCCATCGAGTCGATCTCGAAGCGCGGTTCGATCCGCACTCGGGCGATCGCCGCTGCGGCGTCGATCGCCTGTCGAATCGAGGTGCCGGGTCCGGTCAGCGCGAGCGCGAGGGAGCCGAGCCGCGCGAGCGCGACGTCGCCGGGTGCGGCGAGCGCATGCACCGGATCGCTGGTGAGGACCAGCGCCTCGGGATCCGCGAGTCGCAGGCGTTCGACGCAGCCCGTCGCGTCGCCCGCGCAGTAGCCGATGACGAAGTCGAGCGATCCGTTCGCGAGGCGTTCCGTGGCGGTCGAGTCCGGGACGTCGACGACCCGCGCCTTCGGGGAATCCGGCCGCCGGTCCCATTCGAGCAAGGTCGCGGCCAGCGCCGTGGCGATCGGTTCGCTCCCGGAGACCTCGAGCGACACACCGATGGACACGGTCTGCAGCGTCGAGCGGTCGCGCGGCGATGCGGGCGCGACTGCGTCGAGCAGCGCGAAGACCGCGCGCGCCAACCGGGCGAATCGCCTGGCTTGCGCGCGCGCCTCGATGCCGGTCGGGGTGCGATCGAAAAGCTGCACGCCCAGGGTCCGTTCGAGCTTGCCCAACTGGCTCGACAAGGCCGGTTGCGCGACGTTGAGCTTGCGCGCGGCAAGCCCGACCTTGCGGTGCTGGAACAGCGCGCGGAAGTAGCGCAACTGCTTGAACGTGATCTCCGGGAAATAGACCTGGCTCGACTCCGGCCCCTTCAACGCCTGCGCGAGCCGCTCGACGAACGCGAGCGCCGCCGGATGACGCCTGTGCACCGAGGCGACCAGTCGAGCGCTGAGGCGATCGCTCAGTTCGTAGATGCGCGCCTGGGCCGGGTCGATCCGCTGCGACACCATGCTTCGCGGCAGGAGCAGGCAGAAGCTCTCGCCGCCAGCGCAGAACTCCGGAATGTCGCCGGGATCGACCGCCGAACGCGGCACCGGACGCAGACCGAGCCCTTCGATGTATCGGTCGATCTGGTCGAGCAGCCGCGGACGCATTGCCGGCAGCGTCAGCGGCATCGCCCGCAATCGCGCCAGCGCGATCGAGCGCCCGCTTCGCAGGTGCTCGTCGTCGAGGTTCGTGATGCACACCCAGGGATCGTCGAACACCGGGATCGCCCCGGGCACGTCGCGTGTCCCGTCGTGGTCGAGGAAGTAGTCGAGGTCGACGTGGTCGACGTAGTGATCGCCGTGGCTGTCGAGGAGACCCGGCGAGGACGCGGCAGCGGGCGGCGAATCGTCGGAGTGCCAGCGATGGTTCGCCAGCGCGAACTCGAACAAGGCGTTGGGAAAGTCGCGCCAGGTCGCGCGAATCGCGAAGCTCGCGGCCTTGCGAATGGTGCCGATCGAGAAATGCAGCGGGCTATGGACCCGGATCGGCGCGAGTTCGCCGTTGTCGGGGTCGGCGACGTGGCCCGGCGCCATCTCGAGCAGCTGCAGGATCTGCTCGAACTCCTGATAGAGGACGCGCGCATCCGCGGTCGGATACGAACCGGTGGGCCCGCGCCTGAACAGGTCGACGCCGAGCTCGCGCGCGAAGCGGTTCAGGCTCGCGCTCAGCGCGGATGAACTGACGCCGAGTTCGCGCGCGGCGATGGCATGGTTGGGCCACTGGCAGGCCGCGACGAAATACGCGAGCTGCCGGGCCTCCATCGATCGTGTCAGCGCCATCGCAGGTGCCTTGACCCAATCCTTCCCGAGCGGGCGGCCCGCGCGGCCCGCGCCGCGCCCGCGGCGCGTTCAGAGTCCGGCTTCGGCCTTGAGCAACGCCGCCTTGTCGGTGCGCTCCCAGGTGAAATCGGCGTCGTCGCGTCCGAAGTGACCATAGGCGGCGGTCTTCTCGTAGATCGGACGCAACAAGTCGAGCATCTGGATGATCCCCTTGGGGCGCAGGTCGAAGTGCCTGCTCACCAGCTCGGCGATCCTCTCGTCGCTCACGATGCCGGTGCCCTGCGTGCTCACCATGACCGAGGTCGGCCGGGCGACGCCGATCGCGTACGAGACCTGCACCAGGCACTTGCTGGCGAGCCCCGCAGCGACGACGTTCTTGGCGACGTAGCGCGCGGCGTAGGCCGCGGAGCGGTCCACCTTCGTGGGGTCCTTGCCCGAGAACGCCCCGCCGCCGTGCGGTGCCGCGCCGCCGTAGGTGTCGACGATGATCTTGCGCCCGGTCAGCCCGCAGTCTCCCTGCGGCCCTCCGACCACGAATCGTCCGGTCGGGTTGATCAGGTAGCGCAGCTCGCCGCGGATCAGTTCGTCGGGCAGCACCGGTTTGACGATGTCCTCGATCACCGCCTCGCGCAGCGTTTCGTAGGCGACGTCGGGGTGGTGCTGCGTGGAGAGCACGACGGTGTCGACCGAGTGCGGCTTGCCGTCGACGTAGCGCAGCGTGACCTGCGACTTCGCGTCGGGCCGCAGCCAGGGAAGCCGGCCGTCCTTGCGCAGGTCGGCCTGGCGCTCGACCAGGCGGTGCGCATAGTAGATCGCCGCCGGCATCAGTTCGGGCGTTTCGTCGCAGGCGTAGCCGAACATCAGCCCCTGGTCGCCGGCGCCCTGTTCGAGGTCCAGCCCGCGCCCCTCGTCGACGCCCTGCGCGATGTCCTGGCTCTGGCGGTCGTAGGCGACGAGCACCGCGCAGCCCTTGTAGTCGATGCCGTATTCGGTGTTGTCGTAGCCGATGCGCCTGATCGTGTCGCGCGCGACCTGGCCGTAGTCGACGATCGCACCGGTAGTGATCTCGCCGGCGAGAATCACCAGCCCGGTGTTGCACAAAGTCTCCGCGGCAACCCGCGAAAACTTGTCCTTTGCGAGGATTGCGTCGAGAATCGCGTCCGAAATCTGATCGGAGACCTTGTCGGGATGCCCTTCGGAAACCGATTCCGACGTGAACAGATATTCGTTGGCCAAGGCGCTTCTCCGTAGGGCGATGAGGACATCCGCGGCAAGACGGGTTTCTCGCTTGCGCGGCCGGCTCCGGAGAAGCGGCGACGCTTTAGCGGGAGTTGTTTTCCGCGGCCCGATTGCGGCCGCAGGCGCCGCCCCGCAAGTTGTCCATTAAGTCGGCGGCCGGGCGATTATAGGCTACCGCCCGCGCGAACGACCCGATATCGATCACGATTTCACCGACATGGTCCGCATCTTCCGCCTTCTTGCCCGCATTTCGCCCGGTCCGATGCAGTCGCTCGGCGCCGTGCTGGGGCGGCTCGCCGCGGCGCTGTCGCCTTCGTACCGGCGCAAGATCGCGGCCAACCTCGCGCGTGCCGGGATCGAGTCGCGGCTGCTCGGCGAGTGCGCCGCGCAGGCCGGGCGCATGGTGGGCGAGCTGCCCTTCGTGTGGTTCGCTCCGGCGCAGGCCGTGCTGCAACGGGTGCGCTGCGACGACGCGCCGGTGTTCGACGCGGCGCTCGGCGAGGGCAAGGGCGTGATCGTGCTCACGCCGCATATCGGGTCCTTCGAGGTGGCGGCGCGCTGGTTCGCGGCGCGCGCGCCGATGACCGTTCTGTTCAAGCCGCCCAAACTCGCGCTGCTCGCCGGTTTGCTGGAAACGGCGCGCAACCAGGGCGCGATGCGCTCGCAGCCGACCACGCTCGCGGGGGTTCGCGGGTTGCTGCGCGCGCTGCGCGCCGGCGAGGCCGTCGGCGTCCTGCCCGATCAGGTTCCCGATGCAGGAATGGGCGTGTGGGCGCCGTTCTTCGGCGAGCCCGCCTACACCCTGACGCTGCCGCAGCGCCTGGCGCGCTCGACCGGCGCGGCGGTGCTCCTGGTCTGGGGCGAGCGCATGGCGGGCGCCGGCGAATGGACGCTTCACATCGAGCGCCTGCCCGGCCCGCCCGCGCCCGACACGCTGAACCTCGCGATGCAGGCGCTGATCCTGCGCCAGCCGACCCAGTACCTGTGGGGATACAACCGCTACAAGCGCCCCGCCGCAGCGCAGCACTGATGCGCGACGCGCTCGATCGCCTGGGCTTGCTGGTGCTGCGCGCGCTCGCGAAGCTGCCGATCGGAGTGCTCCGAAAGCTGGGCGAGCGCTTCGGCGATCTCGCCTGGCTGGTTTCGGCGCGCCGGCGCAACGTCACGCTGGTCAACCTCGCGATGTGCTTTCCCCAGTGGAGCGAAGCGCGCAGGCGCGAGGTCGCACGCGCGCACTTTCGCTGCTTCGGCGCGAGTTTCCTCGAGCGCTTCATCGTCTGGTACGAACCGGGCGAGCGCGTGCGCGAACTGGTCGAACTGCGCGGCGCCGAGAACTACGTCGCGCACAGGGGAAAGCCCGTCCTGCTGCTCGCGCCGCACTTCGTCGGCCTGGATGCCGGCGGGTTGCGCTTCCAGGTCGATCACGGTGGCGCGTCGATGTACGCGCGACAGAAGAGTCGCGTGCTCACCGAAGCGATGACGCGCGGGCGCACGCGCTTTCACGGCGCGCAGGCGCTGCTTCGCAACGACGGGCTGCGCCCTGCGCTTCGCGTGCTGCGCTCGGGGGTGCCGTTCTACTTCCTTCCGGACATGGACCTGGGCCGGCGCGACGCGATCTTCGTGCCGTTCTTCGGCGTTCCCGCCGCGACGGTCACCTCGGTGGCGCGCCTGGCGGCGGTCACCGGCGCGGTGGTCCTGCCCTTCGTCACGCGCATGGTCGCGGGCGGCTACGTCGCGCGCATCGATCCTGCCTGGGAGGACTTCCCCGGCGAGGACATCGAACAGGCGACGCGACGGATGAACGCGTTCATCGAGCAGTGCGTCCTGGAGATGCCGGAGCAGTATCTCTGGAGCCACCGGCGCTTCAAGACGCGCCCGCAGGGCGAGCCCGATCCGTACCGCGGTGGCGCGACCGGGACAGGCCCCGAGGGGCACGAGGATGCGGATGCGCGATAATGCAGCGATGCGCTTGCGCTTCACGAAAATGCACGGTGCCGGCAACGACTTCGTCGTGATCGACGGGGTACGGCAATCGGTGCGTTTCACCGCGCAGCAACTGCGTGCGCTGGCCGACCGCCACCGCGGCGTCGGCGCCGACCAGATCCTGCTGGTCGAAGCCCCGGGCAGCGCCGGAATCGACTTCAGTTATCGGATCTTCAACGCCGACGGCGGCGAGGTCGAGCAATGCGGCAACGGAGCACGCTGTTTCGTGCGTTTCGTGCGCGATCAGGGGTTGACCACGAAGCAGGCGATCCGTGTTCAGACGCTGGGGGGCGTGATCGAACCGCGGCTCGAGGCGGACGGCAGGGTCAGCGTCGACATGGGCGCCGCGGTGTTCGAACCGGCGAAGGTGCCCTTCGACCCCGGCGCGATGATCGCGCGGCGCGTGGGCGAGGACACCGTGTGGTTGCTGGAAGTGGGCGAGCACACCCGCGAAGTCTCGGTGCTGTCGATGGGCAATCCGCACGCGGTGCAGTGGGTCGACGACGTCGACGCCGCGCCCGTGCCCGTGGAGGGCCCGGCGATCGAGCACCACCCGGCGTTCGCACGGCGCGTCAACTCCGGCTTCGCGCAGGCGCTTGGCGACGACCGGATCGCGCTGCGTGTCTGGGAGCGCGGCGTGGGCGAGACGCTGTCGTGCGGCAGTGGCGCCTGTGCGGCGGCGGTGAGCGCGATCCGTCGCGGCGTGGCGCGCTCGCCGGTCGAGGTGCGAACGCGCGGCGGCGTGCTCGAGGTGCAATGGAGCGGCGCGGAGGTCCGGATGACCGGCCCCGCCGTCACGGTGTTCGAAGGTGAAATCGAATTGAGCGATCTACGATGACGAAATCCTCGCTGGGCGACGAGCAGGTCGCGCGCTATCTGCGCGATCACCCGGAGTTCTTCGGTGCCCACCCCGAGCTGCTCGCTTCGATCAGCGTCCCGCATCGTCACGGCGGCAAGGCGATCTCGCTGCACGAGCGCCAGCTCGAAGTGCTGCGCGAGAAGCACCGCGCGCTCGAGATGAAGCTCGCCGAGCTGATCCGCACCGGGCAGGAGAACGACGCGATCGCGGACAAGCTGCTGCGCTGGACGCGGCAGCTGCTGCTCGCGCCCGACGCCGAGCGACTGCCCGCGGCGGTGATCGACGGCATGCACGGCGCCTTCGGCGTCCCGCACGTCGCGCTGCGGCTTTGGGGCCTGCGCGAGGCCTATCGGGGGCTCGCCTGCGCCGCGCCGGTCGAGGTCGACGCGATCACGCTCGCGAACAGCATGAAGCAGCCCTATTGCGGGCCGAACGCCGATTTCCAGGCGGCGTCGTGGCTGCCCCAGGGCGGTGCGACGACCCGCTCGACCGCGCTCATCGCTCTTCGCAAGGGCGCCGAGCCGACCGCGTTCGGGATGCTGGTACTCGGGTCGTCCGACCCCGGCCGGTTCCAGATGAACATGGGCACCGCGTTTCTCGAACGCATCGCCGACATCGCCAGCGCCGCGCTGTCGCGGCTGGTGGAGTAGGGCGCACGCCGTGGCCGCCGGCGAAGTCGATGCGTATCTGCAGCGGCTGACCGCCGAACGCGGCTGCTCGCGACACACGATCGACGCCTATCGCCGCGACCTCGCCCTGCTCGAGTCGATTGCCGGCGAGCGGGGCTGGGCGGCGCTCGACCCGACCGTGCTCAGGCGCTGGGTGGCCGGGGCGAATCGCTCCGGCGCAGCGCCGAAGTCGATCGCGCGCCGGCTCTCCGCCTGGAGGGGGTTCCTCGACTGGATCGTGCAGCGCGGCGCGATCCCGGCCAATCCCGCGCGCGGCCTGCGCGCGCCACGTGCCCGCAAGCGCCTGCCCAAGGCGCTGTCGCCCGATCAGGCGCTGGGTCTGGTGACCCCGCCCGCCGAGGGCCTCCGGGGATTCGCAGAGCTGCGCGACAGCGCGATTCTCGAACTGTTCTACTCGTGCGGACTGAGGCTGTCCGAACTCACCGGGCTCGACCTGCGCTACTTCGAGGAGCCGGGGTACCGCTCGCAGAGCTGGCTGGACCTTGGCGGGAGCGAGGTCAGCGTGCTCGGAAAGGGCGCGAAGCGGCGCACCGTGCCGGTGGGCGCGCCCGCGCTCGCCGCGCTGCGCAATTGGATCGACGAGCGCGGGCGCTGGCGGGTCGTGCACCCCGCGGCCGACCCGCATGCACTGTTCCTGAGCGCGCGGGGCCTGCGCCTGTCCAACCGCGGCGTGCAGATGCGGCTGGAGAAACTGGCGCGCGAACGCGGGGTGCCGGCCAGGGTCCACCCGCATGTCCTCAGGCACTCGTTCGCCAGCCACCTGCTGCAATCGAGCGGCGACCTGCGCGCCGTGCAGGAACTCCTCGGCCACGCCAGCATCGCGACCACGCAGGTCTACACCGCGCTCGACTTCCAGCGCCTGGCGAGCGTCTACGACTCGGCCCACCCGCGCGCGCGCCGGCGCTAGCACGCGACGGCGCTAGAATGCGACGCTCGATGCGCGCGCGGCGCCGTGTCCGGCACCGTCGCGCTTCGCGACTGGAGAAGGCGAGATGGAATCCAAGCATGTTCCGGTGACGATCCTCACCGGCTTTCTGGGCGCGGGCAAGACCACGCTGCTCAATCGAATCCTCAAGGAACAGCACGGCCACCGGATCGCGGTGATCGAAAACGAGTTCGGCGAGGAGGGCGTGGACAACGACCTGCTGCTGCAGGACCGCGACGAGCAGATCGTCGAGATGAACAACGGGTGCATCTGCTGCACCGTGCGAGGCGACCTGATCCGCATCCTGGGCGACCTGAAGGACCGGCGCGCGTCGGGCGAACTCAGCTTCGACCGGGTCGTGATCGAGACCACCGGGCTGGCCGATCCGGGCCCGGTCGCGCAAACCTTCTTCCTCGACGACGATATCGCCGACGCGTTCCTGCTCGACGCGGTGATCACCGTGGTCGATGCCAAGCACGGCAACGTCCAGCTCGACGAACATCGCGAGGCGCAGGAGCAGGTCGGCTTCGCCGACAGGATCCTGCTGTCGAAGACCGATCTCGCAAGCGAACCCGAGCAGCAGGCGCTTCGCGAGCGGCTGCGCAGGATCAATCCGCGCGCGTCGATCAAGCCGGTGCAGTTCGGGTCGGCCGATATCGGCGACATCCTGGACATCCGCGGGTTCAACCTCAATGCGGCGCTGGAGATCGACCCGCAGTTCCTCACGAGCGACGAGCACTCGCACGACGACGCGGTGCAGTCCTTCGTCTTTCGCTCGAACAAGCCCTTCGACGCGCTCAAACTCGAGGAATTCCTGGGCGGGATCATTCAGGTTTACGGCCAGGACATGTTGAGGTATAAAGGCGTGCTTTTCATGAAGGGCTCCGACCGGCAGACGGTGTTCCAGGGCGTGCACATGATGATGGGCGCCGACACCGGTCGCAGGTGGCAGCCCGGCGAGAAGCCCTCGAGCCGGATGGTCTTCATCGGGCGAAATCTGCCCAAAGAGACATTCATCAAAGGTCTGGAGCAATGCCTGGCGTAGGCTCGGCATTGGGCCTTGCCGGCGGCATTCACGAACACGATCTGGGGTAGCTATGGTGGCGACTAAAGACAAGAAACCTCTGACCGAGGCGCAGTTGCTCAAGATGAAGGACGCGGATTACATGAACGAGTCCCAGCTCGAGTTCTTCCGCGTGCGCCTGCAGCAGATGGAGCGTGACATCCTTCACAACGCGGACGAGACCACCGAGCATCTGCGCGAAACGGTGATCGTCCCCGATCCGGCCGATCGCGCGACGATCGAGGAAGAGCACGCCCTCGAGCTGCGCACCCGGGATCGCGAGCGCAAGCTCCTCAAGAAGATCGGCCAGTCGCTCGCGCGGATCGAGTCGGGCGAGTACGGTTTCTGCGAAGAGACCGGCGAACCGATCGGCCTGGGGAGGCTTCTCGCGCGACCGACAGCGACGCTCTCGCTCGAGGCGCAACAGCGCCGGGAACTGCGCCAGAAGATGTACGGCGACTGAGCGCTTCGCGCCGAGGTGCGCGCAGCTGACACCGTGGTGACGATTGGTCCCGCGCGACCGATCGCCGGTCGTTCTCGCGAACCCGCCCGGCGAGGACCCGATGCTAAACTCGACCGACACATCTGGCGAGGTTCGGTCGTGCTGTTTTCACTGTTCGGACGCAGGGAGAAATCGGACGCTGGGCGACTGCGCACGGCGCCGCCGGGCCGCGTTGCGGACACCACCGTGCGCGGTCCCGCGACCGTGCCGAGCATCGAGGCGCAGCGTGAACTTGCCCGACTGACCGCCGAGAAGATCGACCTGATCGAATCCGAGATGATGCCCGGTTCGGCGCCGGCGAGCGCGCTCGCGCCGACCCTGCCGATGCCGCGCGGCAGGACGGTCGAAGCGTTGCCGCGCCTGGAGATCGAGACGGTTTCTGTGCTCGATCACGCCGCGACCAGTGTGGGCGCGATCGAGGTCAACGCGTCGTCGCTCGCGCCTGAGCTCGAGGAAGCTGCGATCCTCTATGCCAATTCGCAGTCCCGGGCGGCGGTCGCCACGCTGGGCGAGGCGCTCGCGCGCCGGCACAACGACCCGGTCGCGCTGCAGGCGTTTCGGATGCGCTTCGACGTGCTCGTCTCGCTTGGCGCACGCGAGGAGTTCGAGGCTTGCGCGATCGACTTCGCAGCGCGCTTCGAGCGCTCGCCGCCGCCGTGGAGGGGCGAACTCGTGCCGGTCGAAGCGGTGAGCGTTTCCCGGGCCTCGACTACGCTTCGATTCACGCCGCGGCTGGACGCGAGTTGCGTGCGGCTGTTCGAGCAGGGGCGCCGTGCCTGCCTCGCGGGCAAGGCCGTGACGCTCGACTTCAGCCAGATCAACTCGATCGAGGCTCAAGGCGCCACCGGGTTGTGTGCGCTGATCGGGGCGCTCGAGCAAAGTCGTTGCGAGGTCGTAGTGGCGAGCGCCACGACCCTGTACCAGGTCGCGCGCGCAGCGATCGAACCGGGGCGGCGCGACGACTCCGACGCGCTCTGGCGCACCGCGCTGCTCACTTTGCGCATGCTCGGCGACCAGCAGGCTTTCGACGATCTCGCGATAGAGTACTGCGTCACCTTCGAGCTCTCGCCGCCTTCGTGGGAGCCCCCGCCGCAACGGTTTCGCACGAGCGCCGACAAGGCATCGCGCGTGCGTCCCGACGCCGCGGGCGCGGGCCCTGCATCCGATCCGCTGAAGTGCGCCGCCGACGCCGAAGCCTTCGTGCTGCGCGGCGAGCTCGCCGGCCGGATCGGCGCCGAACTCGCAGCGCTACGCGAACACGCTGCTTCGCGTACCCAGGTCACGATCGATTGCCGTTCGCTGCTTCGGCTCGATTTCGTCGCCGCCGGGGAGTTGCTCAACGAGCTCGTCGCGCTGGCCACCCAGGGCAAGACCGCCGTGTTCGACCAGCCGAGCGCGATCGTCGAGGCGCTGCTCACCGTGATGGGCATCTCGGAACTCGCCGAGGTGCGCGGCCGCGCGCACTAGCGGCGGGCCCGGCGCGACATTCGCGCCTGGATGTACGATTCGCCCCATGGAGCAATTTCACGGAACGACGATCGTCTCGGTGCGCCGCGGCACGCGCGTCGCGCTCGGCGGCGATGGACAGGTCACGCTCGGCGCGGTGGTGATCAAGCAGGGCGCGCGCAAGGTGCGCCGCCTCTATCAGGATCGAGTGATCGCGGGCTTCGCGGGGGGCACCGCGGACGCGTTCACGCTGTTCGAGCGATTCGAGGCCAAGCTCGAGAAGCACTCGGGCAACCTGGTGCGCTCGGCGGTGGAACTGGCCAAGGACTGGCGCACCGACCGGATGCTTCGCCGGCTCGAGGCGATGCTCGCGGTGGCCGACGCCGAGCATTCGCTCGTGATCACCGGCAACGGCGACGTGCTCGAACCCGAGCACGGGTTGATCGCGATCGGCAGCGGAGGGCCCTACGCGCAGGCGGCGGCGCGCGCACTGCTCGAGAACAGCGAACTCGACGCGGAGGCGATCGTGCGCAAGTCGCTCACGATCGCCGGCGAGATCTGCATCTATACGAACCAGAACCACACGATCGAAACGCTCGGTTGAGCCGGGCGGCGCCGGCCCGCGCCCGCGCGCCGGACGCCGCGCCCGAGAACGGACAGAACAGATGACACAGAGGACGCCCGAGGAAATCGTCTCGGAACTTGACAAGCACATCGTCGGGCAGTCGCGCGCCAAGCGCGCGGTCGCGATCGCGCTGCGAAACCGCTGGCGCCGGCAGCAGGTCGACGAGCCGCTGCGCAGCGAGATCACGCCGAAGAACATCCTGATGATCGGCCCGACCGGCGTTGGCAAGACCGAGATTTCGCGCCGCCTGGCGCGGCTCGCCGACGCGCCGTTCATCAAGATCGAGGCGACCAAGTTCACCGAGGTCGGCTACGTAGGGCGCGACGTCGACACGATCGTGCGCGACCTGATCGAGATCGCGGTCAAGCAGATGCGCGAGCAGGCGATGCGCAAGGTCGAACAACGTGCGCTCGACGCCGCAGAAGACCGGGTGCTCGACGTGCTCGTTCCGCCGCCGCACACCTCGGCGGCACCAGGGGCCTTCGGCTTCGGTTCCGAGCGCGCCAGCGTCGTGCCGACCGAGGAATCGGCGACGCGGCAGAAGTTTCGCAAGAAGCTGCGCGAAGGCGAGCTTGACGATCGCGAGATCGAGGTCGACATCGCGCAGGCGGCGCCGACGGTGGAACTGGCCGGCCCCGCGGGAATGGAGGATCTCACGCAGCAGATCCAGTCGATGTTCTCCGGGCTGCAGGGGCGCAAGCAGGCGCGCAAGCTGCGCATCGCCGAGGCGCTCAGGCTGCTGCGCGACGAGGAGGCGGCCAAGCTGGTGAACGAGGACGAGGTCAGGGCGAAGGCGGTGGAGTCGGTCGAGCAGAACGGAATCGTGTTCCTCGACGAGATCGACAAGGTCGCATCGCGTTCCGACACTCAGGGCGCGGACGTCTCGCGCCAGGGCGTGCAGCGCGACCTGCTGCCGCTGATCGAGGGCAGCGCGGTGAACACGCGCTACGGCGTGATCCGCACCGACCACGTCCTGTTCATCGCCTCGGGCGCCTTCCATCTGTCGAAGCCCTCGGACCTCATTCCGGAGTTGCAGGGACGCCTTCCGATCCGCGTCGAGATGGATTCGCTCACCGCCGAGGACTTCACCCGCATTCTCACCGAGACCGACGCAAACCTTTGCAAGCAGTATCAGGCGCTGCTCGCGGCCGACGGCGTCGAGCTCGAGTTCACGCGCGACGGCGTCGAGGAGCTCGCGCGGATTGCGTTCGCGGTCAACGAGACGACGGAGAACATCGGCGCGCGCAGGCTCTACACGGTGATGGAGAAGCTCCTCGAGGAAGTGTCCTTCGCCGCGTCGCGCCACGCCGGGTCGGCCGTGCGCATCGATGCCGCATACGTCACACAGCGCCTCGCGGCGACCGCCGAACGCGAGGATCTCGCGCGTTACATCCTGTAGCGCGGCGCCCGGCTCGGGCACTCGCGCACCCCCGTCCCGAAGCGGCCCCTGGGCGCCAGCGGCCGCGCACCTCACCCGGCGGCGGCCGGGCAAGCGCGAAGGCCGGCGCGATCAGGAGCCGGCGTGCGGATCGAACGCGACCGGCAATCCGGCGAGCAGCCCCGCCAGGAAGCCGATCTCGGCCACCTGCTGGATCGCGCCCAGCGCCGCGTCGCGCTCGCGAGCCAGCCTGCGGCGCGCGAATCGTCGCGCGACCGCGGCGGCGATCAGCGCGGTGACGCAGGCCTTGGCGACGGTCGCCATTTCCCCGCTCCAGGCGACGAGCGCGACCGCTGGCAGCAGGCCGAACGCGAGCGGAACGATCAGGGCGGGCAGCCCCTCCCGGCGATCGCCGGCCGGCATGCCGATCACGGCGACCGCGGCAAAGGCCCGCGACACGGCCGCGGCGCAGATCAGCGTGGCGGCGATCCATCCGGGGTCGATCGACGAGAGCAGTTCGAGCCGGGCCAGGAGCACAAAGGCCACACCGACGGCGCCCGCCGCGCCCACCGCGCCCGGAACCGCTCCCGGAACCGCTCCCGGAACCGCTCCCGCGGGTTCTACCGCCGCGGGTTCTTCCGCCGCGCGTTCTGCGGCCGCGCGATCGCCAGCCTCGCGAACGCCAGCCTCGCGTTCGTCGCCCGCGACCGCGTGCAACCCAGACCCGCTTCGGCGTGCGTCGCAAAGCCTTGCGAACCCGCGCTCGCCCCAGGCGCGCGCGAGCAGCGTGACGGTGGCGAGCGCGAGCAGCACCGCGACCGCATGCGGGACCCAGGCGCTGGTGCCGATATAGGCGATCGCGCCGAGCGCGCCCGAAACCGTGCCAGTGAGCGCGAGCGTGCGCTCGCGCATCGGGCTCATCGAGGTGCGCCTTGCGATCCGCGCGCGGCTGCGGGCGCGCGGCCCGTCGCGGCGGCGCCCGCGCCTGCGTGGTGGCTCATCGGGGTCTTTGCAGAAGGGTGTCGTAGAATTCCGCTGATCTTAGCCGATCGGTCCGCCCGCTTCGCGGCGGCGCCCGATCGAACGCCACTCCCCGCCGCGGACCACTAAAGAGATGTCAGAACCACAGGAATCCGTGTCCAGAAAGGCAGAGATCCTCGCCGAAGCCCTGCCGTACATCCGGCGGTTTCACGGGCGCACGATCGTGATCAAGTACGGCGGCAACGCGATGACCGACGAGAAGCTCAAGGCGAGCTTCGCGCGCGACGTCGTGCTGCTCAAGCTCGTGGGGATGAACCCGGTGGTCGTGCACGGAGGCGGTCCGCAGATCGAGCAACTGCTCGCGAAGATCGGAAAGAAAGGCGAGTTCGTGCAGGGCATGCGCGTGACCGACGAGGAGACGATGGCCGTCGTCGAGATGGTGCTCGCGGGCCAGGTGAACAAGGAGATCGTCGAGCTGATCAACCACGCTGGCGGCAAGGCGGTGGGGCTCACCGGGCAGGACGGCGGGCTGATCCGCGCGCGTAAGATGCTGATCGCCAACAAGGACAAGCCGGGCGAGAACATCGACATCGGACAGGTTGGCGAGATCGAGTCGATCGACCCGAGCGTGATCCAGACGCTCGCCGCGAACGGATTCATCCCGGTGATCGCGCCGATCGGTTCGGGCCTCTCGGGCGAGACCTACAACATCAACGCCGATCTTGTCGCGGGCAAGGTCGCCGAAGTGCTCAAGGCCGAGAAGCTCGTGCTGCTCACCAACACTCCGGGCGTGCTCGACAAGCAAGGCAAGCTGCTTACCGGGCTGACGTCGAAGGAGATCGACGAGCTCTTCGCCGACGGGACGATTTCGGGCGGGATGCTGCCAAAGCTCGCGTCGGCGCTCGACGCGGCCAAGGCCGGGGTGAACGCCGTGCACATCGTCGACGGGCGCGTCGACCACTGCCTGCTGCTCGAGATCATGACCGACCACGGCGTCGGCACGTGGTTGCTGGATCTGGACAACACGCTGCACGACGCAACGGCGCACGTGCTTCCCCGCATCGACTTCGCGATGACCGACTATGTCGCGCGCAGGCTGAGCATCGCGCACGAGGAGGCGAGCGCGCTTCGCGTTCACTACTGGCAGCGTTACGGCGCGACGATGCTCGGCATGGTCCGGCACCACGGCGTGGACGCGCACGAGTTCCTGCGCGAGGCGCATCCGTTTCCTGACCTGCACCAGATCATCGCTCGCGACCACGGGCTGCGCGACGCGCTGCGACGCCTCGCGGGGCGCAAGATCGTCGTCACCAACGCGCCCGGCGCGTACGCGCGCGCCGTGGTGCGAAAGCTCGGGATCGCGCCGCTTCTCGACGGGCTGATCGCGGTCGAATCGATGCGTTTCGCGGGACGCTTCGCGCCCAAGCCGTCGCGATCGATGATGCGCAGGCTGCTCGCGCGGTTGCGAGTTCGCGCTTCGCGCTGCGTGATGGTCGAGGATTCCGCGGCGAATCTCGCGAGCGCGCGCGCCTGCGGCATTCGCACCGTGCTCGTGACCGGGCTGACCTACCGGCTGCGAAGCGCGAGTCGCCGCCCGCGCGCCGGCGCGGGGCGGCGCATCGACGTTCAAGTACAATCGGTCGCCCAACTGCCTCGCATCGCCCACCGCATCAGATGAACGTCGAGAACACGTCACAGGAAAAGCGGACGCGTCCGAAGCCGGGCGAGAGGCGCCTGCAGATCCTGCAGACTCTGGCGACGATGCTCGAGGAGCCGGGCGGAGAGCGCGTGACCACCGCGGCGCTCGCCGCGCGCCTCGACGTGTCCGAGGCCGCGCTCTATCGGCACTTCGCCAGCAAGGCCCAGATGTTCGAGGGCCTGATCGAGTTCATCGAGAGCAGCGTGTTCGGCCTGATCAACCAGATCACCTCGAAAGACGAGGACGGCGTGCGCCAGTTGCGCGCGATGATCTCGATGCTGCTCGGATTCGCGGAACGCAACCAGGGGATGACGCGCGTGCTGGTGGGCGAAGCGCTGGTCACCGAGGACGATCGATTGCAGGAACGGATCAACCAGTTGATCGACCGGATCGAAGCATCGGTCAGGCAGGCGTTTCGCAGCGCGATCGCGCAGGGCAGGCTTGCGCCGGACACCGATCACGCGGCGCGCGCCAACATCGTCGTGTCCTTCGTGATCGGGCGCTGGTCGAGGTTCGCCAAGTCCGGGTTCAGGCGCGTGCCCACCGAGCACCTCGAGAAACAGGTCGCGGTGCTGCTCTCGTGAGCGCCGCGCGCGCCAGTTGATCGACCCGCCCGAGCGCGCCCGGGGACGCGCGCGGTGAACTGCGACGACATCGTCGCGCTCGACGCGGTCACGCTCTCGGCGGTGATTCGCGGGCGCGAGCTCTCCTGTGCCGAGGTGATGCGCGCGTACCTCGCGCGCGTCGAGCGGCTGAATCCCTCGTTCAACGCGATCGTTTCGCTGCAGCCCCGAGAGCGCCTGCTCGCGCAGGCAGACGAACGCGACGCGCAGCTCGCGCGCGGGCAGTGGCTGGGATGGATGCACGGCATGCCGCTCGCGGTCAAGGACGTCGCGCTTACCGCCGGCATCACGACCACCTTCGGCTCGCCGATCTACGCGGCGTTCGTGCCCGAAGTCGATTCGCTCGTGGTCGAGCGGATGCGCGTGTCGGGAGCGATCCTGATCGGCAAGACAAACGTGCCCGAGTTCGGGCTCGGTTCGCAGTCCTACAACGCCGTGTTCGGCGCGACGCGCAACGCCTGGGCGCCGCAGATGTGCGCCGGCGGCTCGAGCGGCGGGGCGGCGGTCGCGCTCGCGCTCAGGATGATTCCCGTGGCCGACGGCAGCGACATGGGCGGATCGCTGCGCAACCCGGCCGCGTTCAACAACGTGTTCGGCTTCAGGCCCTCGGCGGGGCGCGTGCCCAAGTGGCCGGTGCCCGAATCCTTCGCCGAGCAGTTCGCGATCGAGGGTCCGATGGGCCGCACCGTGGCTGATGTCGCGATGCTGCTCTCGGTGCAGGCGGGCTACGATCCGCGCGCGCCGCTCTCGCTCGCCGAAGATCCGGCGGGCTTCGCCGGCTCGCTCGATGTCGCGCCTCGCGGCCTGAGGATCGGCTGGCTCGGCGACCTCGGCGGGCACCTCGCGATGCAATCGGGCGTGCTCGATCTGTGCCGCGCCGGCCTCGCGCGCCTGGTCGACGCGGGCTGTTCGGTCGAGGATCTCGCGCTCGGCTTCGACCCCGAACGACTCTGGTCGATGTGGCTCACGCTGCGCAGCGTGCTGGTCGCCGGCGCGCGCTCGCAGGACTACGCGGATCCGGCGCGGCGCGCGATGCTCAAGCCCGAGGCACGGTGGGAAATCGAGCTGGGGCGCGAGGCCAGCGCGCAGGACTTCTACCGCGCCTCGGCCGAGCGCAGCGCCTGGTACCTGCATACGCTGTCGCTGTTCGAACGGGTGGATTTCCTCGCGCTGCCAAGCGCCCAGGTGTTTCCCTTCGACGTGCGCACCCACTGGCCGCGCGAGATCGCCGGTCGCGCGATGGACACCTACCACCGCTGGATGGAGGTCGTGATCGGGCCCACGCTGGCCGGTCTACCCGCGATCAGCGTGCCGGTAGGGTTTTCGCCCGAAGGGCTGCCGATGGGGCTGCAACTGGTCGGCAAGCCGCGCGCCGACCTCGAGGTGTTGCGACTGGCGCGGCGCTACGAACGATCGGCGCCGTGGTCGGCGCTCAGCCCAGCCAGCGGATGAGCGCCTCGACGTCTTCAGGAAAGAGCTGGCCGCGCTCGGCCTGCAGCACGCGCCCGTCGCGGCCGCGAACGAGCGTGACCGGCAGGCCCGAGGGCTTGGGCAGCACGCGGCTGATTTCCGGCGTGACCATCGCCGCGGGAAAGGTGTAGCCGTTCTTCTTCAGGTAGGCGAGCGCGTCCTCGGGACGGCGGTCGATCGACAGCGCGAGCATGCGCAGCCCGCGCGGCCTGCCCTTTTCCCACAGCGCCTGCATGTGCGGACTCTGCTCGGCGCAAAACGGACACCAGCTCGCCCACCAGTAAAGCACCAGCACCTGTCCCTCGGCGTCGGCGGGATTGAAGCGCCCGCCGTCGAGCAGCGCGGCCTCGGCGAGCTTGAGCGCGCTTCCCACCGCCGGCAAGGCCGGCGCCGAACGCTCGGCCGCGGCCGTCGCGGCGGCGGTCTGCGCGAGCGCCGCGCGCACGTGCCAGCAACCGGAGGCGGCGATCGCGGCGCCCGCCACCAGCAGCGTCCTGCGTGCGGGTGCGGACGCGCCGCGGGTGCGACTCGAGGGGGGCGTCATGGCTGCATCCGGGTTGATCGGCTCGATCATCGAAGTGCTCCGCTGAGATCTGCGTTGTCGTGTCGTGTCGCCCGACATTATCCGCTGGAGCGCGCGCGAGGCGAGCCGCAGACTTCGCACGACGGATCGCGCGCGATCATGATCGACTCGATCTGCATCGTGCGCGCATCGAGCAGCAGCAGCCTGCCGGCCAGCGTCTTCCCGAATCCGCCCGCGATCTTCAGCGCCTCGGCGGCCTGCATCGTGCCGACGATCCCGGTGAGCGGCGCGAACACGCCCATGACGGCGCAGCGCGTCTCCTCGGGTTCGG
>JAHDXY010000453.1 GCA_023384005.1 Burkholderiaceae bacterium
GTCCCGACAGACGCCGAGCAGCTTGTCACAGCGCGTGCAGCGCCATTCCGAGTTGGAGGTGGTGGGCTTGGTCTTCGCGGCGCCGGACCAGCTCGTCTGGGCTGCCTGGCGCGAGGGGAAGGGAGTCGGCATGAAAGTGCTCCTCTGATGTGGAGCCCTTCCAATAATCAGCGGTTTGTTAGACCGTCCCGCCCGAAACCCTAGATGAACTCTAGATCACGCGGTGTCGGTCGCCTCGCCGAGACGCCAATAGCGATTGCTCGAGCCGTGCCGGATGTAAGTCGGATGCGCCTTCGCCCATGCGCCGGAAGAGAACAGCTGTCTGGGATTGTCAGACCCCATCCCGTCCATCAGGACCTTGGTCAGCCGCTGGCCTGTGCCATCGGTCGCCGCTTCAACAAGGCTTTCGAAGAGTTGGATCTGGCCCGCGCCGTCAAGCGTTAGCGGATCGAGACCCGGGATGATGAGCGTCGCAGAGCGAGGCGTGTGTCGTACAACTTGGGCGACTTGCGCGGAGGACGCCAGCGTTCGGTTCGCCTCGAATCGCCGAGCCATTTCCTCCTGGTCCAGATCGCCGAGGCTTCCGTCCTGAAGCAACAGGTCGCGTAGCGCGATCACGACGTTCGGCCCGAGGAATCGTGGTGGATCATTGGACACGGCGAGTACGAGACCAGGACCCGCCGTATGTCGCGACCGAAGCGCATTCTCGACATTCTCGCGGGCTTTCAGATCGGCAAGGCGGCGCGCCAGGTAAAGCGGGACCTTTCGCTCACCCAGTGCAATCGGCCCAAGCGAGACGAGGAACTCGTTGATGGTTTCGATGTTCCTGATACCGAGAGAGCCAGCTATCGCCTGGTGGATGGTTTCGGCGAGCCATGCTCGATCGATCCCGTACTCGATCGCATTGGTGTCGAGACGCAATCCGTCCGCCTCCCCAAAGGAACCGGTTTGTCGAACCGTCCCCGGCTCCGGACCCGTTTCCTGCTCAACTTCGACAACCTCATCGTCATCCTCGGCGAGCCCAATCACCTGCCGCCCTTTGCGGGCAATCAATCTCGCACTCACCAAGCGGGCTGGATCGACGCCCGCGGAGTTGAAGAATGCACCTGCAACAGTGTCGCCGGGCAGGTCGTACAGCGACAGAAGAAAGCCGAACCACTGCGCCCGTTCCTGATCGGTGAGCGTCCGCAGGTTCTGCGTAAGACCCCAGTGTTCGAGCAGTCGGAACCCAAGGTCCCGAAGGAACGGATCGCGCATGCTCTGCACGTCCGAACTGCTGCCATTCGAGATCGAGACCCGGAAGGTTCCCTTCTTGCCGTCTGATCGACGGGTGTAACCAATTGCGATGGCGATTTTTGTGAAGCCGAAACTCCGGATCAGGGTGGCTGAATTGGCGACGTATTTCCGGACAACGTCCTCCATCGTGTCTTCTATGGTCACCTTGATGTTCAGCCGCCGGCCCCACGAGCCGAGGCGCACCTCGGCCTCGACTACCGCCGCCAGCGTGATCTCGACATCGTCGAAATCCGGGCGATCCAGATCGAAGGAGGACCTGAAGCGTTCGAGGTTAAACTCTCGGCGGGTCAGCGGCTTGGCCGAAGGCGGGCGCCCTAGAACGACCTCCGCGAAGACTTTCGAGGTTTTTTCGCGAACCTCGCCGCTGGCTGATGCGACCTCGATTTTCTTCAGCTTGGGCGTGTAGATCAGGACAGCCTCGTGTGATGGCCTGTAGTAGTGGACGGTCCAGCCCCCTTCCTCGCGATGATTGTCGATACTTGACAGGGGCCCGGGATGGCGCAGGGCGACCATGAAGGACGGCGGGTAGTTGGCGGTCTCGGGCAATTCGAGGACGGACGCGGTGACCTTGCCCTTCAGTCCCAGAGCTTCCTGAACAGCGTCACAGAGCTTCTCGTCAGGGATTCCCTCTGCGTCGGCAACAGAATCGTGGTCGAAGTCCACCTCGCAGCATGTGTAGTACGTCCGCCGTTCTCGATAGCGCCGCGCGGCATAGAAGCTCTGGGCGTCGTGAAAGTGCATCGGGAAGACCGTGCGCATCCAGATGCTCTTGCACAGCAGGTCAGGCTGGGACTCATAATGGTCGTAGTCGACATTCTGCAGCCGTTGCCCCGCAACCGTGTCGAGTGAGGTCGCTCCCTTGTCCTGGCCCATGTCGAGCAGAGCGCCAGCGATGCCCTCAAGTAGCCCGATGATTTCCTTGTCCTCCGAACGCAGGTACGCACTCAGCGC
>JAHDXY010000056.1 GCA_023384005.1 Burkholderiaceae bacterium
CAGCGAGCGTGGAGATCGCCCAGGACCGGATGCGCGAGAAGGCGTTCGCGCGCGATTGCGGGTTGCAGGTGGCGCCGTACATCGAGGTGCACCGGCGCAGCGACCTCGACGCGGCCGACCCCGCGCTGTTTCCGGCGATCCTCAAGGCCGCGAGGCTCGGCTACGACGGCAAGGGCCAGGCGCGCGTCGCCGATCGGGAGCAGGCGCACCTGGCCTTCGAGCGCATCGGCGCGGTGCCGTGCGTGCTCGAGAAGATGCTGTCGCTCGACCTCGAGGTCTCGGCGCTGGTCGCGCGCGGCTTCGACGGAAACGCCGTCGTCTATCCGCTCGCGGAGAACGTGCACCGCGACGGCATCCTCTCGCACAGCACGGTTCCCGCGCGCGTCTCGCAGGACCTCGCCTGGCGCGCGACCGACGCCGCGCTGCGCATCGCGCATGCGCTCGACTACGTCGGCGTGCTGTGCGTGGAGTTCTTCGTTCTCGCCGACTCGACGCTGCTGTTCAACGAAATGGCGCCGCGCCCGCACAATTCCGGGCACTACTCGATCGACGCCTGCGTCACCAGCCAGTTCGAGCAACAGGCGCGGATCCTGGCGAGGCTTCCTCTGGGGTCGGTGCACCAGCACGAGCCCGCCGTGATGCTCAACCTGCTGGGCGACCTGTGGTTCGACGGCGCGTCGGGCGCGTCGGGCGCGACCCGGCGCGAACCCGACTGGGCGCGCGCGCTTCGCCACCCGCGCGTGAAGCTGCACCTCTACGGCAAGTCGCAGGCGCGGCGCGGTCGCAAGATGGGCCACGTGACGGTGCTCGACGAGACGGTCGAACGCGCGACGCACGTCGCCGGCGAGGTCGCGCGCGATCTCGGCGTCGTCTGATGCGAAGCGAGGTCGCCGAGGCGGCGAGGCGCCTGGCCGCCGGCGAGCTGGTGGCGTTTCCGACCGAGACGGTCTACGGACTCGGCGCGGACGCGACCAGCGCCGATGCGGTGGCCGCGGTCTATCGCGCCAAGGGTCGTCCGGCGGGCCATCCGCTGATCGTCCACGTGCTCGACGAGGAGCAGGCAAGATGGTGGGCGGATCTGGACAGCGACGCGAAACGACTGATCGACGCCTTCTGGCCCGGGCCGCTGACGCTGATCGTGGAGCGGCGCGCGGGCGTGCCCGCGTACGCCTGCGGCGGCGAAGCGACGATCGGCTTGCGCAGCCCGGCGCATCCGGTCGCACGTGCGTTGCTCGAGGCCTTCGCGGCGCTTGGCGGGCGCGGCGTGGCTGCTCCCTCGGCGAACCGCTTCGGTCGCGTGAGCCCGACCGAGGCAGCGCACGTGCGCGACGACCTGGGCGACGCCACGCTGACGATCCTCGATGGCGGACCCTGCGAGCTGGGGCTCGAGTCGACGATCGTCGACCTCTCGCGTGCGCGCCCGTTGGTGCTGCGCCCGGGCGCGATCGAGCTGGCGCGGATCGAGGCGGCGCTGCGCGAGCGCGGGCGCGATTCGGGGCGCTCGCGACCCTCGGGCGTGCCGCCAGCAGGCGGCGCGACCGGTGAGCCGCGCGCGCCGCGCGCGCCCGGCACGCTCGCTGCGCACTACGCGCCGCGCACGCCGCTCGAGCTGGTGCCCGCGACCCGACTCGCCGATCGGGTCGAGGAACTGGCGGCGGCCGGAGTGAAGGTCGCGGTCATGTCGCGTTCGGCGCCCGGTGCCCCGGTCGTGCACTGGGAGTGCGCGGCGGGCGACGCGCGCGGCTACGCGCACAACCTGTACCGTGCGCTGCGCGCGCTCGACGCCGCGCGCGCCGACAGGATCCTGGTCGAGGCGGTCGACACGACCGCTTCATGGGCCGCGATCGCAGATCGGCTGGCGCGCGCCGAAGCAACGTTCAGGGAGCGGTAGTGATCGACCTCTTCAGCGATACCAAGACCCGACCGAGCGAGGCGATGCGGCGTGCGATCGCGAGCGCCGAGGTCGGCGACGAGCAGAAGTTCGAGGATCCGACCACGAACCGGCTGCGAGAACGCGTGTGCGCGCTGCTGGGCAAGGAGGACTCGGTGTTCCTGCCCTCGGGCACGATGTGCAACGAGATCGCGATCGCCGTGCACTGCAGCCCGGGCGACGAGGTGATCGCGGCGGCGGGTTCGCACATCGTCGACTTCGAAGGCGGCGGACCTGCCGCGTTGTCGGGGGTCATGGTGCGCTCGCTGCAGGCGGTCGCGGGCACCTACGACGCGGCGGCGTTGCGCGCGGCGGTGCGTCCGCCCAGCCGCTACTTTCCGCGTTCGCGGCTCGCGTGCGTCGAGCAGACGGCGAACACGGCCGGCGGAAGGGTCTGGCCCGCCGCGCGACTGCGCGAGGTCGCACAGCAGGCGCATGCCAGCGGTCTGGCGACGCACATGGACGGCGCTCGCCTGATGAACGCGGTGGTCGCGAGCGGCGTTGCCGCCGCCGAGCAGGCGGCTGGCTACGACTCGGTGTGGATCGATTTCTCCAAGGGGCTCGGTTGCCCGGTGGGCGCGGCGCTCGCCGGAAGTGCCGCGTTCGTCGCCCAAGCCTGGCGCCTGAAGCAGCGTTGGGGCGGGGCGCTGCGTCAGTCGGGAATCCTGGCGGCCGCCGCACTGTCCGCGCTCGATCACAACGTCGAGCGCCTCGCCGACGACCACGCCAATGCGCGTCTTCTCGCGACCGCGCTCGCCGAAATCGACGGCATCGCCGTCGATCCGCAGTCGATCGACACGAACATCGTGTTCTTCGACGTCGGCGGCACCGGTTTCGACGCCGAGCGCCTGTGTGCCGCGCTGCACTCGCGCGGCGTGCAGATGGGGGCCTTCGGGCCCACGGTGATCCGTGCGGTCACGCACCTCGACGTGTCGCGCGACGACGTCCTGCGCGCGCTGGACGTCCTCAGGGCAGTGCTGCGCGGCGACTGAAGCCGCCGCGTCGCGGGCCCGGGTTCGCGGCCTGAAGTCGCGGTCGAAGGCGTGGCGGTCGAAGGCGCGGCGGTCGAAGGAGCGGCGGTCGAAGGAGCGGCGGTCGAAGGAGCGGCGGTCGAAGGCGTCGCGGACCGGCTAGAAGGTCTGCCAATCCTCCTCGCCGGGCGTCGCTGCGCGCGTGCGCGCGGGCCGTTGCCCGGAGGACGCCGAGGGATTCGTCGGGGAATGCGCGGAGAAGTGCGAGCCGAAATCCGCGGACGAGCGCGTGGCCTGCGCGGCGGGGCTGGCGTGCGCGTGGCTGCCCCCGCCCGGGTGCGGCGGGTCGTTCGCCGGGTCGTGGCCTGCGCCCGGCACGGGCGCTGCGCCAGGCGCCGGCGGCGGCGCCTCCCGGTACTGCGCCGCCGATGCGTCGTCGAGCTTGAACGACGCGAGCAGTGTGCGCAGGCGACTCGCCTGGTCCTGCAGGCTGCCGGCGGAGGCGGCCGATTCCTCGACCATCGCGGCGTTTTGCTGCGTCATCGCGTCCAGTGAGGCGACCGCCTGGTTGATCTGCACCAGGCCGCTCGCCTGCTCGGTCGACGCAGCGCTGATCTCGTTCATCAGGTCGTTGACGCGGCGCACGTGGGTCTGGATCTCCTGCATCGTCGCTCCGGCCTCGCTCGCGAGGCTCGTGCCGGAAGCGATGCGCTGCATCGACGCGGCGACCAGCGACTTGATCTCGCGCGCCGCCTGCGCGCTGCGTTGCGCTAGATTGCGCACCTCGTCCGCGACGACGGCGAATCCGCGCCCCTGCTCGCCGGCGCGCGCTGCTTCCACCGCTGCGTTGAGCGCCAGGATATTGGTCTGGAAGGCGATGCTGTCGATCGTCGCGGTGATCGCCGAGACCTGGCGGCTGCTGGTCGCGATCTCCTCCATCGCGCCCACGACCTGGGTCACGATATCGCCGCCGCGCGTCGCGACGTCGTGCGCGCTCGCGGCGAACTGGTTGGCCTGGTTGGCCGACTCGGCGTTGTGCCCGACCGTGCTGCTCAACTGCTCGAGCGAGGCCGCCGCCTGCTGCAGGTTGCTCGCCTGTTCCTCGGTGCGCCCGCTCAGGTCGGTTGCTCCGGCGGCGATCTGCGCCGAGGCGGTTGCGATCGTCGCCACGCCGGTGTTGACCTCGTGCACGGTGCGTCGCAGCGACTGGCGCATCGCCGCGGTCGAATCGAGCAGGCTGCCGAGTTCGTCGCGACGGCCGTCGCCGTCGACCACTGCGCACAGGTCACCCGTTGCGATCCGGGCATTCTCCTCGAGCACCTGGCGCAAAGGGCGGTTGATCGAACGCACGAGCGCGACCCCGAGCGCCGAGCCCACGAACAGCGCGATCGCGAGCGCGGCGGCGATCGTCGTCTGTGCAGCCACCATCGTGGCGTGCGCGCCCGCGACATCCGCCGCCGATCCCGCTGCGTTGTGCTCGATCAGCGCGTCAATCGCCTCGTAGGTTGCGTTGAGCGCCCGGCGGCTGTCGCCGTTGAACACGGTGATCGCTTCGTGTCGCGAGCCCTCGCCTTCCAGCGCGAGCGCCTGGATTCTCGCGTCGCCGTCCACGAATACCGCGAGCCTGGCGGTGAAGCGGTCGTACTTCTCGCGTTCGTCGTTCGATCGGACGAAGGCCTCGTAGCGCGCCATGTCCGCCTTCAGGTCCGCGCTCGCCTTCCTGAACTGGGTGCGAGCGGCGTCGCGTTGCGGTTCGTCCTGTGCCAGCAGCAAGCTGCCCTGCGCGTGGCGCAGCGCATTGACGTTGTCGCGGATCTCGGACAAGGCGGTCACGCCCGGCAGCCACTTGGACGCGACGACGTCTCCGGCCGAGTAGATCGAGCGCATCCGTTCCACCGCGAACACGCCCAGCGCCATCGAGATCGCGAGCATGAGCCCGAAAGAGAGCCCGAGTTTGGTCGCGACCCGAAGATTCGAAAGACTCATGCTTCGCGCTCCACCGCGTGCCCAGTGCGGCGATTCTTGCCGCGATCTGTGACGGCCGGTCCGTCGATCACCGGCGCATTCGCGGCCCTATTCGGCGCTAGACGCCCAGCAGCGAGTGCAACGCGGCAGGAGCAGCGAGCAGTTCGGCGCTGGCCGATTCCAGCGCGACCTCGCCCTTGAGCAGCACGACGGCGCGATCGGTCGCTGCGAGCACCGAACGGTAGTTCTTGTCGACGACTACCGTGGCGATCCCGCAGCCGCGCACCTCGCCGATGATGCGCCAGATCTCGCGCACGATGTGCGGCGCGAGTCCTTCGGTGGCCTCGTCCAGGAACAGGACATCGGGATTGGTCATCAGCGCGCGACCGATCGACAGCATTTGCTGCTCGCCGCCCGAGAGCTGGGTGCCGCCGTGTCCGATGCGTTCGGCGAGCCGCGGAAAGGTCTCGAGGATGCGTTCGTAGCTCCAGTCGCGGCGCCCCTCGGGTCCCGGGCGCGCCGACATCAGGAGGTTCTCGCGCACCGAGAGGTCCGGAAAGATGCCCCGACCCTCGGGCACGTAGGCGATGCCGCGGCGCGCGATCTGGTGGGTGTGCTCGCGCCCGACGTCGTCGCCGCGCACCTTGACGCTTCCGACCGAGGCGCGCACCAGCCCTAGCAGCGTGCGGATCAGCGTCGTCTTGCCCATGCCGTTGCGACCCATCAGCGCGACCGCCTCGCCGCGCGCGAGGTGGAAGTCGATCCCGCGCAGGATGTGGCTCGCGCCGATGTGCGCCTGCAAGCCGCGTGCCTCGATCAGCAACTCAGCCATCGGACGCTCCCGCATTGCCGGGTCGATCGCCGGATCCGCCATCGGGGCCGTCCCCCGCTCCGGCGCGCCCCCCCGCTTCGTCGTGCGCTTCGTCGTGCGCTTCGTCGTTTACTTCGTCCTCTCCCAGGTACGCCGCCTGAACCTCCGGGTTGCGCCTGATCTCGCGCGGTGCGCCCGAGGCGAGGATCCTGCCCTCGACCATCACGGTGAGCCGGTCGGCCAGCGCGAACACCGCGTCGACATCGTGCTCGACCAGAAGGATCGCGTGGCGCGCGCGCAGCTTGCGGATCAGCTCGACCATGCGCTGGGATTCCTCGACGCCCATTCCGGCCAGCGGTTCGTCGAGCAGCAGCAGGGTCGGGCGCGTGGCCAGCGAGAGCGCGATCTCGAGTTGGCGCTGTTCGCCGTGCGACAGCGTGCCCGCGATGCGCTCCTCGCGTCCTTCGAGTTCGGCCTGCGCGATCGCCTCGCGCGCGAGCGCGTTGGTCCCGGCCCAGCCCTCGGCACGACGCAGCAGCTTCCACGGGTGCGGCGCGCGCGACTGCGCAGCGAGCCTGCAGTTCTCGCGTACCGAGAAGGTCCGGAAGATGTTGGTCTTCTGATAGCTGCGGCCCACGCCGAGCATCGATCGGCGCTCGGTCGGCAGTCGCGTGATCTCGCGTCCGTCGAGAAAGATCTTGCCGGCGCTCGGTTCGAGATCGCCAGAGAGCATGTTGATCAGCGTGCTCTTGCCCGCGCCGTTGGGGCCGATCACGACGTGGATCTCGCCCATCGCCACGCCGAGCGTGACGTCGTCGTTGGCGAGCAGGCCACCGAAGCGACGCGTGAGGCCGCGCACCTCAAGCATTGCCGGAGCCCCCCGGTGCGCGCGCGCGCCGCCGCCTGCGCCAGCCGCTGCCGAGCCCGATCAGCCCGTGCGGCAGGAACAGCGCCACGAGCACGATCACCCCGCCCATCAGCAACTGCCAGTGCTTCGCGAATTCCCCGATCAGCGACCGGTCCTTGAGAACGTCCTCGAGCAACGCGAACGCGAATGCGCCGACGACCGATCCGTGCAGCGTTCCCATGCCGCCCAGGATCACCATCATCAGCACCGATCCGGACTGGTGCCAGGAAAGGATCTCGGGGTTGACGAACCCGAACTGCAGCGCCGCCAGATAGCCCGAGAGCCCGGCGAGCACTCCCGCGAGAACGTAGACGCCGAGCTGGTAGCGGCTGACCGGAAATCCGATCGCGCGCATCCGGTGTTCGTTGACCCGAATGCCCGCGAGCGCGCGGCCGAAGTTCGAGTCGAGCAGGCGACGCAGGAACAGATACACGAGCCCGGTCGTCGCGAGCACGAAATAGTAGAACTGCAGCCGGCTCTCGAGGTCGACCAGGACGAACTCGCCGATAGCGACCGCCGGCTTGAAGTTGATGAAGATCCCGTCGGAACCGCCGCCGAACGCGGTGTCGTGGAAAACGAAGAACACCATCTGGCTGAACGCGAGCGTGACCATGATGAAGTACACGCCGCGCGTGCGCAGCACGAGCCACCCGGTGACCAGCGCGAACGCCGCGCACACCGCGATCGCGGCCGGCAGCGTGATGAAGATCGACATCGAGTCGTATTTCGGCTGCAGCAGCGCGAGCGAGTACCCCGCAAGGCCGAAGAACGCCGCGTGCCCGAGGCTCACCAGCCCGGTGTAGCCGACGAGCAGGTCGAGGCTCATCGCGAAGATCGCGAGAATCAGCGTGCGGGTGAGCAACTGCAGGTAGAAGGTGCTTTCGGTCAGCGGAAAAGCGGCGAGCAGCGCCGCCACGACGACGAAGACGATCCACGCGCGCTTGTCCATGGGAATTGCCCGGCGCGTCAGGCGCGACCGAACAGGCCCTCGGGTCGCCAGATCAGCACGACCGCCATCAGCAGGTAGACCATCATCCCGGCGAGCTCCGGCAGGAACACCTGTCCGAAGGTGTCGGCCAGGCCGATCAGCAGTGCCGCGACGAGCGCTCCGCGAATCGAGCCGATGCCGCCGATCACGACGACGACGAAGCAGATGATCAGCACCTGGTTGCCCATGCCCGGGTACACCGACGACACCGGCGAGGCCAGCATGCCCGCGAACGAGGCAAGCGCCACACCCAGCGCGAACACGATCTGGAACAGCAGCCGGATGTTGATGCCCAGCGTCTCGACCAGTTCGCGGCTGTGCGCGCCGGCGCGGATCGTCATCCCCAGCCGCGTGCGCTGGATCAGCAAATACATCCCGAGCGCCACCAGCAGGCAGACGGCCGACATCATCAGGCGGTAGACCGGGTAGGAGAGCGTGTCGGTGAGCGGAATAGAGTAATCGAGCGCGGCGGGAATGCTCAGCGCCTGCACGTCGTCCCCCCAGATAATCGAGCGCGACTCCTCGAAGATCAGGATCAGCCCGTAGGTGAGCAGGACCTGATAGAGGTGGTCGCGATGGTAGAAGTGCCGAATCAGCAACCACTCGAGCACGAGGCCCAGGATCACCGACAGCACGATCCCGATCAGGATCGCCCCGACCAGGCTCCCGGACAGCGACGCGAGCGACCACGCCAGATACGCGCCCACCATGTAGAAGCTGCCGTGGGCAAGGTTGATGATCCCCATGATCCCGAAGATCAGCGTCAGCCCCGCCGCGACGAGAAACAGCAGCAGCCCGTACTGCAGGCCGTTGAGCAGCTGGATCAGGAAGTTGGCGAGGGCGTCCATCGGTGGCTCGGCGCAAACGCGTCAGGCGCGGGCAGCGCGGACGCCGCCCGTGCGCATGAAAAACGCCCGCTTTCGCGGGCGTCGTCCGATTACATCTTGCAGCCGCGCGCCGGGTCGGCGAGCTGCTTCGCCGCCACGCTGAGGTACTTGTTCTGCTCGCCGACGACTTCGCGCAGGTAGATGTCCTGGATCGGATTGTGCGCCTTGGACATCGTCCACTTGCCGCGCGGGCTGTCGACGGTGGCGCCTTCCATCGCCTTGATGATTCCCTTCATGTCGCCGATCTCTCCCTTGACCGCTTTCATCGCCTGCGCGAGCAGCAATCCGGTGTCGTAGCCCTGGACCGCGTAGACGTCGGGCTGCAGCTTGTAGGCGACCGCGTAGTCGCGGCGGAACTCCTCGTCGCGCTTGAACGGCAGCGCGTCGGCGTAGTGCAGCGTCGTGAGGATGCCCTGCGCCTCGTCCTTGACCCCGCCGAGCACGCCGTCGGTGAGAAAACCCGAGCCGTACAGCGGGATCTTGCCCTTGAGGCCCGCGGCTGCGTAGTCCTTGATGAACTTGGCGGCGCCGCCGCCGGCGAAGAAGCACGCGACCGCGTCGGGCTTGATGCTGGCGATCTCGGCGAGCAGCGCCTGGAACTCGACCCCGGGGAACGGAACCCACAATTCCTTGACGACCTTGCCGCCGGCCTTCTCGAAGCCTTCGCGAAAGCCCTGTCCGGCCTCTTCGCCCGCAGCGTATTTCCAGGAGATCCAGACCGCGGTCTTTTGCTTGCGTTCGACCATGACCTTGCCAAGCGGGTAGGTCGGTTGCCAGTTCGTGAACGAGGTGCGAAAGATGTTCGGCGCGCACATCGGCCCGGTGACCGCGCCCGCTCCGGCGTTGGCCACGAGCAGCAGCGTGCCGGTCTCGCGCGCGATCTTGGCCATTCCCATCGCCACGCCGGAGTGCACCGGTCCGATCAGCACGTCGACCTTGTCGCGCTGCACCAGCCGGTTGGTATTCTCGGGTCCCTTGGCCGGGTTCGCCTCGCTGTCGACCGCGACGTACTCGATCTCGCGCCCGCCGAGCTTGCCGCCCTGCTGGTCGATCGCGAGCCTGAAGCCGTTCGTGATCGCGGCGCCGAGCGCGGCGTAGGTACCGGTGGCCGGCAGCAGCAGGCCGAGCTTGATCTTCGCGGGCTGAGCGCGCACCAGCGAGGTCGGAAACGCCGACGCGGCGGCTGCGGCGCCGGCTCCGATGACGATTTTTCTGCGGATGGAATTGCTCGTTGTCATGACGGTCTCCTTCACTCGGGTTGGCTGTTGTGATGCTCTTCGGATCGCCCGGTCCCGACCGATTCGCCGAGGCGGACGATGAACTTCGTGATCTCCTTCAATGACTGCTCGGGGCGCTCCAGGTGCGGGCTGTGCCCGCAGGCGTCGAGCGCGACCCAGCTCGCGCTGGGGCAGAGCTCGGCAAGGCGCCGTACCTGCTCCATCGTACCGTATTCATCCTGCGTTCCCTGCATCGCGAGAACCGGACACCCGATCTTCGCCACCTCGCGCTCGATGCTCCACAACGCGAAGCGCGGATCGAGCCAGGCGTCGGCCCAGCCGCGAAAGGTCGCGTGCGGATCGCGGTGATACCTCGCCATTCGTGCGGGCAGGTCGGAGCGGGAAAAACGCCGCGAGATCTCCGAGATCGATCGCAGCGTGATCGCTTCGACGAACAGGTGCGGCGCGAGCGCGACCACCGCGACGACGCCAGCCGGGCGCTCGCCGGCGTGGATCAGCGCGATCGACGCGCCGTCGCTGTGCCCGACCAGGATCGCGCGGGCGACACCGGTCGCGGCCAGCAGTTCGGGCAGGGCGACCAGCGCTTCGTCGTGCATGAATCGCGTTTCGCGCGGCGCGTCGAAGGGGTCCGAACCGCCATAACCGAAACGCGAGTAGACGATTCCCGGCAGGCCGGTCGCGGCGCAGACCCGGTCGGGGAAGTCGCGCCACAGCGCGGCGCAACCAAGGCCTTCGTGCAGGAAGACGAGCGCCGCGGGCGCCGCGGCCGGCGCGCCGATCGAGCGCAGCTCGATGCTGCGTCCGTCCGCGACGATCCGACCGGTCAGGGGCTGGGCCGGGGTCACCATGAGCTATAGGTATTGGCAGGCATCGGTTTGCGCACTATTCTGCAGGGCATGAACAACCCCGGCAAGACCGCGGATGAAGCGGCCTTCCTCGGCCAGCTCGGTCTTCGCGTGCGCCGCGCGCGCAGCAAGGCGAGCTTCACCCGGCGCCGGCTCGCCGAGCGTTCCGGCGTTTCGGAGCGCTACCTCGCGCAACTCGAATCCGGCGAAGGCAACGTCTCGATCCTGCTGATCCGGCGCGTGGCGGCGGCCCTCGGCGCCGACCTGCACGAACTGATCGGGCAGCGGGTGGACATCGGCAGGCGCGGCAGGGTGGCGCTGATCGGTTTGCGCGGCGCGGGGAAATCCACGCTCGGCAAACGCCTGGCGCAACGCCAGGGCGTGCGCTTCTTCGAGCTCGACGACGAGGTCGAGGCCGAACTGGGCGCGTCGCTCGAGAGCGTGTTCACGATGTACGGGCAGGACGCTTATCGCGACGGCGAGCGGCGCGCGCTCGCACGCGTGATCGAGGGCGACGAACGCAGCGTGATCGCCACTGGCGGTTCGCTGGTGGTCGAGCCGCAGACCTATCAGTTCCTGCGCAGCCGGTGCCTGACCGTCTGGTTGCGCGCGAGCCCCGAGGATCACATGAACCGCGTCGTGTCGCAGGGAGACTTGCGGCCGATCCAGGGGCGCGATCACGCGATGACCGAGCTGCGCACGATCCTCGCGCAACGTGACAGGCTGTATTCGATGGCCGATGCGACGATCGACACCAGCGCGCACGACGAGCAGACCTGCCTGCAGGAGCTCGAGACCGTGGTGAGCGAACTGACCGGAACGAAGATCGCCGAGGATTCGCAGGGGTAAGCCGACTCGGGTGCGGCAGTGTGCATCTTCGGCCTCCGCTGCCTGATCGTTGGGTATGCGGCGCATCGTAGCGATGCGCTCGCCGTTCGGCACCGGTGAATAGGTATTATAATACGTCGAAATGATGCCAATGGGAATTTTAATGCAATTCGATGCTCAGGCTTGTTATCCTTGAGCGATCGGGATTGATACAGCTCAAGTCCGGAGGAGAGTGCGATGGCAGTGGTTGAGACCGAAATCGTCGGGCGTGGCCCGCAGGTGCTGTTCGACGCGCATCCCGACACGTACCGGCACTGGAAGCTCGCGGTCGACGGGGAGATCGCCAGGCTCACGCTCGACATCGACGAGGACGGCGGCATCGTTCCCGGCTACAAGCTGAAGCTGAACTCCTACGACCTGGGAGTCGACATCGAGCTCAACGACGCGATCAACCGAGTGCGCTTCGAGCACCCCGGCGTGAAGTGCCTGGTGATCACGAGCGGGAAGTCGAAGATGTTCTGTTCGGGGGCGAACATCTACATGCTCGGTCAGTCGACCCACGGCTGGAAGGTCAACTTCTGCAAGTTCACCAACGAGACGCGCAACGGCCTCGAGGACTCGAGCGGCGTCGACGGACTCAAGACCCTCGCCGCGGTCAACGGGGCGTGCGCCGGGGGCGGATACGAACTCGCGCTGGCTTGCGACGAGATCCTGATGATCGACGATCGCTCGTCCACGGTGAGCCTTCCGGAAGTGCCGCTGCTCGGCGTTTTGCCAGGCACGGGTGGACTGACGCGGGTCATCGACAAGCGCCGCGTGCGTCGCGACCTCGCCGACATCTTCTGCACGACGGCAGAAGGCGTGCGCGCCGACCGCGCGCAGCAGTGGCGGCTGATCGATCACATCGCCAGGCCGCAGAACTTCGACGAGCAGGTGAGCGAACACGCGAAGAGGATGGCCGCGTCGAGCAAGCGCGCTGCCGCCGGCGCCGGCGCCGGGATCGTCCTCGAGCCGCTCGCGCGCGAGATCGACGCCGACGCCTATCGCTACAGCCTGGTCGAAGTCGCGATCGACCGCAACGCGCGCAGCGCCACGATCACGGTGAAGGGCCCGGGCGGCGAGCCGCCCGCGTCGGGGGACGCGGCCGCGGCGCAGGCCTGCGCCGCCTGGCCGCTCGCGCTGGCGCGCGAACTCGAGGATGCGATGCTGATGTTGCGCGCCAACGAGCCCGAGTGCGGGCTGTGGCTGCTGCGCAGCAGCGGCGAGGGCGCGCGGGTGCTGGCCTACGACGCCTTCGCCGAAAAGAACCGCTCGCACTGGTTCGTCGCCGAAACGCTGGGCGCGTGGCGCAGGCTGCTGTCGCGTTTCGACGTGACTTCGCGCTCGATGTTCGCGATCGTCGACACCGGGTCGTGTTTCGCCGGCACCTTGTTCGAGCTCGCGCTCGCCGCCGATCGCAGCTACATGCTCGACGCGGCCGAAGAAGACGAGGCCACCTCGATCGCGCTGTCTGCGGCGAACTTCGGCTGGTTCCCGATGGCGAGCGGAATCACCCGGATCGACGCGCACTACTGCCAGCGCGTGCCCGAGGGCCTCGCGGAGCTGGCCGGGGAGCCGATCACCGCGTCGCGCGCCGAGGAGATCGGGATCGTCACCGCTTCGCCCGACGACCTGGACTGGAGCGACGAGATCCGGATCGCGATCGAGGAGCGTTCGTCGCTCTCGCCCGACGCGCTCACCGGCATGGAGGCGAGCCTGAGGTTCGCCGGACCCGAGACGATGTTCACCCGCGTTTTCGGCAGGCTGACCGCCTGGCAGAACTGGATCTTCAATCGTCCCAACGCCACCGGCGAACACGGCGCACTGAAGCTCTACGGCTCGGGTACGAAGGCGCAGTTCGACTGGAAGAGGATCTGAAGCACGCCTCGCGCAGCCGAAACGGGAACACAGCCGACAAGACGAGGGAGGCAGCGAGATGAGTGGGTTGTCCAGCGTGGAGCACGGATCGGACGCACCGCGGGTCGTGTTCCCGCGGCAGTACAACGCCGCGCACGACCTGATCGAGCGCAACCTGCGCGCGGGGCGTGCCGACAAGCCCGCTTTCATCGACGACTGCGGCAGCTACAGCTTCGGCGAGCTCGCGCGGCGCGTGAACCGGTTCGCCTCCAGCCTCGCTTCGCTCGGACTGCGCGCCGAGGACCGGATCATGGTGTGCATGCTCGACACGATCGACTGGCCGGTCGCCTTTCTCGGTGCGATCAAGGCGGGCGTGGTGCCGGTGGCGGTCAACACGCTGCTCAAGCCGCAGGACTACGAGTACATGCTGCGCGATTCGCGCGCGCGCGTGCTGTTCGTCTCGCGCGCGCTGCTGCCGGCATTCGAAGGGTTGCAGGGGAAGATCCCCTCGCTCGAGCGCGTGATCGTGTCCGATTCCCCTTCCGATGCGGGCGCCTCGCGCGACGCGTTCTCGGCGCTGCTCGAAAACGCAAGCGACGAGTTCGAAGCGGCGCAGACCGTCGCCGACGAGCCCTGCTTCTGGCTCTATTCCTCGGGGTCCACCGGCGCGCCCAAGGGAACCGTGCACGTGCACTCGAGCCTGATCGAGACGGCCGAGCTCTACGCCGGTCCGGTGCTCGCGATCGGCGAAGGCGACCTGGTGTTCTCGGCGGCGAAGCTTTTTTTCGCCTACGGGCTCGGCAACGGCCTGACGTTTCCGCTGGCGTTCGGCGCGACCGCGCTTCTGATGGCCGAGCGCCCGACGCCGGATTCGGTGTTTCGCCGGCTCAAGGCCGAGCAGCCGGCCGCGGTCGCCGGGCGCAAGCCCACCGTGTTCTTCGGCGTGCCGACCCTTTTCGCGGCGATGCTCGCGAGTCCTGCGTTTGCGGCGCGCGGCGAACTCGGGCTGCGCGTGTGCGCCTCGGCCGGGGAAGCGCTGCCCGAGCAGATCGGAGCGCGATTCACCGAACTCACCGGAGTCGAGATCCTCGACGGGATTGGGTCGACCGAGATGCTCCACATCTTTCTTTCCAACCTGCCCGGTGAGGTGCGCTACGGCACCACCGGAAAGGCCGTCCCCGGCTACAGCCTCAAGCTGCTCGGCGACGACGGCAAGCCGGTGACCGCCGGAGAGATCGGCGACCTCTACATCTGCGGGCCCTCGGCGGCGGTGATGTACTGGAACCAGCGCGAGAAGACGCGTGCCACCTTCCAGGGCAAGTGGACAATGAGCGGCGACAAGTACGCCGTCGACGCCGACGGCTACTACGTCTACGCGGGCCGCTCGGACGACATGCTCAAGGTGAGCGGCCAGTACGTCTCGCCCTTCGAGGTCGAGTCGGCGATCCAGACGCACCCGGCAGTGCTCGAGGCCGCCGTGGTGGGGCGCACCGACGCCGATGAACTGGTCAAGCCGCAGGCTTTCGTCGTGCTCAAGAACGCGTCCGACGCGTCCGAGGCGCTGGCCGCCGAGCTCAAGTCGCACGTGAAAGCGAAGCTGGCGAGCTTCAAGTACCCGCGCTGGATCGAGTTCGTCGAGGAGCTGCCCAAGACCGCGACCGGAAAGATCCAGAGGTTCAGGCTGCGCGCCTGAGACCGCGCCGAGGCACAATCGGGTTTTTCGCGGGAGGCTTGGACATGGATCGACGCTGCTTCATCGCCGGCGCGCTGCTGCCGGTTGCCGGATCGCTGCCCCTGGCGGTGCGCGCGGAGACTGCCGACGAGTGGCCCACGCGCACCGTGAAGATCGTGGTCCCCTTTGGTCCGGGATCGACGCCCGACCTGCTCGCGCGGCTCGTCGCCGATCACCTCGGCAAGAAACTCGGCCAGCCCTTCGTGGTGGAAAACCGCGCGGGTGCGGGCGGAAACATCGGCACCCAGGCCGTGGTGCGATCGGCGCCCGACGGCTACACGATCGGCCTGTCGATCACCGGTCCGCTGGTGAACAACACGCTGCTTTACAAGAAGCTTCCCTACGACCCGTTTCGCGACCTCGCGCCGGTCACGCTGGCGGCAGTCCAGCCAAGCGTTCTGGCGGTGTCCCCGGCGCTGGGCGTGAACACCGCGCAGGAACTCCTCGCGCTACTCAAGCGCAACCCGGGCAAGTACAACTACGCGTCGCTGGGATCGGGAACGGTCGCGCACCTGGCGATGGAACTGATCAAGGCGAGGAGCGGCACCTACCTCGTGCACATCCCGTATCCGTCCTCGCCGTCGGCCGTGTCGTCGATCGTCGCGGGCGACACGCAGATGGGCACGCTGCCGCCCGCCGCGGTCATGCCGCTGGCGCAGGCGGGCCGGCTCAGGGCGCTCGCCGTGACCACCCCCGAGCGCTCGCCGCTGATGCCCGAACTGCCCACCTTCAAGGAGGTGGGTATCCCCGGCGTCGAAGCCACGGCCTGGCTCGGATTCGTCGTGCCCTCGGCGGTGCCTGCGCCGCTGGTCGCGCGGCTCAATCGCGAACTGGTCGGCGCGCTGCGCGAACCCGCGGTGAGCGAAAAGCTGCGCGCGTCGTACATGACGCCCGCGCCGGGAACGCAGAAGGAGTTTGCCGACTTCATGCAGTCCGAACTCGCGCGCTGGAAGCCGATCATCGAACGCGCGGGCGTGACCCTGGACTGAGCACGCGAATCATTCGTTGCAGCCGGCGCCGGCGACGTGTCGCGCGCTGGCGCCGCCTTTGACCGGAGGACCGATGCGCATCTTCGAAACCTTATCCGACTTGCGCGCATGCGCGGGCGAGGAAGTCGCCGTCAGCGACTGGGAACGGATCGACCAACATCGGATCGACCGCTTCGCCGAGGCCACCGGCGACTTCCAGTGGATCCACGTCGATCCGGCGCGCGCCGCTGCCGGCCCCTTCGGCAAGACGATCGCGCACGGCTACCTGACCCTGTCGATGCTGCCGCACTTCTTCGAGCGCACGATCGAGTTGCGCGGCGTGAAGATGGGCGTGAACTACGGGCTGAACAAGGTGCGTTTCACCTCGCCGGTGCCGGTGGACAGCGAACTGCGCGCGCGCTTCAAGCTGCTGTCGATGGAAGACATCCCGGACAACGGCGCGCAGATGACGTGGCTCGTCACCTTCGAGAAAAAGGGCAGCGACCGCCCCGTGTGCGTGGCCGAGTCGATTTCGCGGCGTTACGCCTAGCGCGCACCCGATCGTCGGCGGGCACGTATCGTCGGCGCACAGAGTTCGGCGGCGAGTGGTCGCAGGACGCCACCCGCAGCCGGCCGGCACGGATCAGCAGTCGATCGGGAACTTCGCCTTGAGCGCTGCCACCTGCGCCGGTGTCAGGCACCGGCACGCGCGACCGTGCAGCGCGAGGTGAAGCCGCGCGGTGGCTTCGAGCTCCTCGATCGCGTCGGCCGCCGCCGAAAGGCTCGAGCCGGCCACCACCGGCCCGTGGTTGGCGAGCAGCAGCGCGTGGTGGCGCCCGGCGTAGCCGCGCACCGCGTCGGCGAGCGACGAATCGCCGGGCGGGTGATACGGCACGAGCGGCAGCGAACCGATCCGCATCACGTAGTACGCGGTCAGCGGGGGCAGTACGTCGCGCGGGTCGACGTTCTCGAGCACCGAGACGGCCGTCGAATAGGTCGAGTGCAGGTGCACGACCGCGCCGGCGCGCGCTCGCGCGCCGTACATCGCCAGGTGAAGGAAGGTCTCCTTGGTCGGCGCGTCGCCGCTCAGGTGCGCGCCGTCGCTGCCCAACTTCGCCAGGCCCGCCGGATCGAGCGCGCCGAGCTTCGAACCGGTCGGCGTGGCGAGGAAACCATCGTCGAGGCGCACGCTGATGTTGCCGGTCGAGCCGTGCGTGAGGCCGCGCGCGTAGATCGAGCGACCGAGTTCGCAGATCGCGTCGCGCAGGCCCGATTCGGTGGCGGCGGCCTTCATCGGGCGAGTCCGTCGGTTATTTTCGCGGCCGCGTCAGCGGCCGTTCTCCAGCATCGCGAGCGCCTTCGCAAAGAAGTCCTCCGTGCCGAAATTCCCGGACTTCAATGCGATCGCGATCGGCGCGCCCGCGCCCTCGGTCACCATCCACGGCACACCGGGATCGATCTGCGGGCCAACGCGAAGCCGCGTCACGCCGAGCGCCTTGACGACGGCGCCCGAGGTCTCGCCGCCGGCGGCGACGAGCTTTCGCGCGCCCTCGGCGACCAGCGCCCGGACGATCGACGCGAGCGCGTCCTCGACCAGCGCACCGGCAGCTTCGGCGCCGATCGCGCGCTGCACCGCTTCGACCTCGTCGGGCGCGCTGGTGGCGTAGACCAGCACCGCTTCGGTGGCGACGCGCGCGCGCGACCAGGCGATCGCCTGGGCGACGACGGGGTGTCCCGCGTGCAACGCGATCGGGTCGATCCTGAACGCGGGCCGGGACCTGCGCCAGCGCGCGACCTGGGCATTGGTCGCCTGCGAGCAGCTGCCCGACACGACGATCGCCGCGCCGTCGATGCGCGGCAGCGCGGCCGCGTCGGCGCTCGGATCGAGGCGCCCGCGCGCCACGAAGTTGCGCGGCAATCCGATCGCGACTCCGGAGCCGCCGGTGACCAGCACGAGATCGGCGCAGGCCTCGCCGATTGCTTCGAGGTCGGCGTTGGACAACGCGTCGACGATCGCGATCTGTGCGCCCGCGACCTGCATCTCGTCGAAGCGCGCGCGCAGGCCCGCCGCGCCGCTCGCGACGCTGAGATAGCGCGCCAGACCGACCTTGCGGCGAGTCTGGCGCTGGAGCACGCGCACCAGGTTCGGATCGGTCATCGGCGTGAGCGGGTGCTTCTCCATCCCCGACTCGCTGAGCAGCAGGTCGCCAACGAACAGGTAGCCGCGATAGACGCTGCGCCCGTTCTCGGGAAACGCCGGGCACGCGATCGTGAACTGCGAGCCGAGCTCGTCGAGCAGCGCGTCGATCACCGGCCCGATGTTGCCGCGATCGGTCGAGTCGAAGGTCGAGCAGTACTTGAAGAAGATCTGGTGTGCACCCGCGCCGCGCAACCAGCGACACGCGGCGAGCGACTCGGCGATCGCCTCGCCGGGCGGCGCGGTGCGCGACTTCAGCGAGACGACCACCGCGTCGGCGTCGATCGGGTCGCCCTCGGCGGGCACGCCGATCGCCTGCACCGTACGCATCCCGCCGCGCACCAGCATGTTCGCGAGGTCGGTCGCTCCGGTGAAGTCGTCGGCGATGCAGCCCAGGAGCATGGGGTAGTCTGAGGAGGGCGCTTGGCGTAGCAACGACCGCATAGGAGCGAGGATCGGCGCTGG
>JAHDXY010000057.1 GCA_023384005.1 Burkholderiaceae bacterium
GTCGATTGGTGCGCGAGTACACGTTCCTTCTCGATCCACCTGAATTGCGCGTCGCCGGTCGCAACGTCGTCGACGGCGGCAACACGCAGGCGTCGGTCGTGCCAGCAGCAGCCGCACCAGCGGCCGCGCCGGTGCAAGTGGCGCAAGCCCAGGCAGCGCCGGCGCAGGCGGCGCCGGCTGCAGCCCCGCCGGCACCGGCCGTTGCGTCCCAGCAACAAGCGGCGCCCGCTCCCGCGCCGGTCAGGGCTGCCGCGCAAGCGCCTGCCGATACCGCACGAGCCTCCGGTTCGGGCGGCCGTGCGCCGGTTCTCGTCAAGCCAGGGGACACGCTGGCCGGGATCGCGGGGGCCCTGAAACCAGGGGGCGTGTCGCTCGACCAGACGATGGTAGCGCTGTACCAGGCGAATCCGGCGGCGTTTTTCGGCGGGGTGAACCGGATGCTTGCCGGTAAGACGCTCGCCGTTCCGGACGCGCAGACGATGTCGGCAGTCGATGCGGCGAAGGCGAGCGAACTGGTTCGCGCCCACACGCGGGACTTCGCCGCCTATCGTGCGCGCCTCGCGGAAACGGCGCGCTCGGTGTCCGGTAGCAGGGGCGGCCAGACTGCGGCCGGCACGGTGAGCGGACGGGTCGACGATCGCGCCGCACCCGCTGCGGGCGACAAGCTCGCGCTGTCCAGGACCGACGGTGGGGTGGCCGCATCGACCGCGGGCGGAACCGGAACGACCGCGACCCGATCGAGTGCCGCCGAACAAGGCGTGGCGCGCGATGCGGCGCTGCGCGAGTCGCAGTCGCGTGTTGCCGAACTCGAGAAGAACGTAGGCGATCTGCAGAAGTTGCTCGAACTGAAGAACCGCCAGCTCGCGGATTTGCAGAGGCAGGTCGAATCGGCCGGCGCGGCGGTCAAGGCAGCCACCGGAACCATCGCGAAGGCGGACCCGGCAACTGCGGCGCCTGCCGCCGCGGCGCCCGCGCCGGCGCCGGCGCCCGCCGCGGCTGCATCGCCGACGGGCGACACCGCTTCCGCCGTCGCGCCGAAGACCGGAGCTGCGCCGCCGGCGCCCAAAGCCGAGGCGCCGAAGTCCGCGCCGGCGCCCGCACCAGCCTCGCAACCCGGTTTCCTCGGCGACCTGGCGGACAACCCGCTCGTGCTTCCCGGCTTGGGCGCGATTCTCGCGCTCGGTGCCGGTTACGGCTGGTACGCGATGCGTCGCCGTCGCAAGGTCGAGAAATTCGAGGACAGTCTGATCGCCGGCGAAGGGTTCGCCACCAATTCCCTGTTCGGCTCCACCGGCGGACAGAGCGTCGACACCGCGAGCAGCGTGTTCGCCTCGAGCGCCAAGGACAGCGGAGTCGACGTTCATTCCACCGAGGTCGACCCGATCGCCGAGGCCGAGGTGTACATCGCCTATGGGCGCGAGGCGCAGGCCGAGGAGATCCTGCGCGAGGCGCTGAAGAAGCAGCCCGAACGCCAGGCGATTCGCGCCAAGCTGCTCGAGATCTACTCTGGTCGCAAGGATGTCGGCGCATACAACGGCGTTGCCGCCGAGATGCACGCGATGACGGGCGGGCAGAACGAGGAGTGGCCCAAGGTGGTCACGATGGGTCTGGCGCTCGACCCGGAGAACGCGCTCTACACAGGTCGCGCGCCGGTCGCCGATGTCGGCACGACCGATTCCGCTGCCGACGATTCGCTCGACGACGCCTTCCTGGCCGACGACGGCGCCGCGCCGGGCGAAGCCGATGCGCCCAGGGAAGTCGTTGCGCACGTGGCCGCGCCAGCGCAGGACGAGTCGCCGGCGGTGGACTTCGGTCTGCTCGAGACCCCGGCGGGCTTTTCCGATACGCGTCCGCTGGCCGACAGCGATCTGATCGGCAAGAGTGACGCCGACGACGAGGTGCCGGCGCTCGATTTCGATCTCGAGATCGACACGACGATCGGCAAGGCGGGCGAGCGCATCGCATCCACACGCGGATCGGACAGCGACGGGCGCACCGAACTCGAGCGCTCGCTCGACAGCGGCTTCGACCTTCCGTCGCTCGATCTCGGTACGCCGTCCACGGCCTCGGCGCCCGCCGACGACGACGCCGAGCAGGCGGTCGAGGATCTCCCGGCCGACCTGCCGCTGATCGAAGGCCTGCAGTCCTCGGCAACGAGCCGCTCTGCGGTGCCCTCGGCGCTTGCCGGATCGGCCGCGCACGAGATGGACCTGTCGTCGATCGGCCTGGACCTCGCGCCCGCCGCCGCCGAAGCGGGGAGCGTGGACGGGTTGAAGTGGCAGGAGATGGCGACCAAGCTCGACCTCGCCTCGGCTTACGAGGAGATCGGCGACAAGGAGGGCGCTCGCGAATTGCTCGACGAAGTGGTCAAGGGCGGCGACGGCGAGCAGCAGAGCAAGGCGCGCGCGATGCTCGCGAAGCTCGACTGACGGCGCCTCGCCATTGCGAACGCGGGGAAGCGGGGCTTCCCCGTTTTCGCTTCTGCTAGCCCCGGATCGAGGGGCGCGCGATTGAATCGCTCGGTCGAACCCAACGCCGGCAGCGCGACGCGAATCGCCTTGCGCGTCGCCTACGACGGCGCCGCGTTCAACGGCTGGCAGACCCAGCCCACGCGCGACGCAGCGCAGGACGCGCTCGAATCGGCGCTCGCAGCCGTCGCGGGCCTGCGTGTGGTCACCGTCTGCGCGGGGCGCACCGACGCGGGCGTGCACGCTCTGGCACAGGTCGTGCACTTCGACAGCCCGGTGACACGACCGCAAAGCGCCTGGGTGCGCGGGGTGAACGCACATCTGCCCGCGTCGATCGCGGTCCAGCAGGCGATTGGCGTCGACGACCGGTTTCACGCCCGCTACGCGGCGCTGCGTCGCGGTTACTGCTACCTGATCTATCGCGGCGCGACGCGCCACCCCTTGTACGCGCATCGGGCCGGCTGGGTATTTCGCGGACTCGATACCTCACGAATCGCCGAGGCCGCGACGGCGTTGCTCGGCGAGCACGATTTCTCGGCATTTCGCTCTTCGCAGTGCCAGGCGCGATCGCCGATCCGCACGATCGAGCGAATCGAACTGAGCGAGCGTGGTCCGCTGCTGGTTCTGGAGATCCGCGCCAACGCGTTCCTGCACCACATGGTGCGCAACATCGTCGGCGCCCTGGTCTGGGTCGGACTGGGCCGGCGGCCCACTGGCTGGGTCGCGGAGATCCTGGCGGGCCGTGACCGGACCCTGGGCGCACCGACCTTCTCCGCGCAGGGTCTCTACCTTTGCGGCGTGCAGTACCCGCCGCAGTACGATATCGGCTCCTGGCCGGCGAGCCTTCCGCCGCTGGCCAGTCGCTGACGATGAGAACCAGGATCAAGTTCTGCGGCATGGTCCGCCCGGTCGACGTGGACACCGCCGTGACGATCGGCGCGGACGCGCTCGGCTTCGTCTTCTATCCGAAAAGCCCGCGCTACCTCGGGCGCGACGAGGCGCTGCGACTGCGCCGCAGGCTGCCCTCGTATGTCGCCGCGGTCGGGTTGTTCGTCGATGCGCCCGCGGTCGAGGTACAGGCTGCGGTCGAGGCGCTGGGGCTGGATGTCGTGCAGTTCCACGGCGACGAGTCGCCCGGGCAGTGCGCGGCTGGCGCGGGCGGCGTTCCGTTCTGGCGCGCAGTGCGAATGCGCGACAGGGGGGATTTGCTAGAATCCGCACGCCTGTTCGGAGCGGCCGAGGCGCTTCTGCTCGATTCGTACAGCGCGGCGTACGGCGGCACCGGCAAGCGCTTCGACTGGTCATGGATCGATGCGCAGCAACGGGGCGGGGCGCGCCTGATCCTGTCGGGCGGTCTGGACGCCGAATCGGTGGGCGAGGCAATCCTCAGCGTGGCGCCCGTCGGGGTCGACGTTTCGAGCGGGATCCAGGGCACGGACCCGAGAACCAAGGAGTCGGCGAAGATGGAGCGCTTCGTCGCCGCCGTGATCGAAGCGGACGCACGAAGGGCCATTGCCGGCTCCGAGACGAAACGATGAAACCCTACGACCTACCCGATACGCGCGGACACTTCGGCCCCTACGGCGGGGTGTTCGTCGCCGAGACGCTGGTGCACGCGCTCGACGAGCTGCGAGTGGCCTATCAGCACTACAGCGTCGATCCGCAGTTCGTCGCCGAGTTCCAGGACGAACTCGAGCACTTCGTCGGCCGCCCGAGCCCGATCTACCACGCCAGGCGCTGGTCGCAGTCGCTCGGTGGGGCGCAGATCTACTTCAAGCGCGAAGACCTCAATCACACCGGTGCGCACAAGATCAACAATACGATCGGGCAGGCGCTGCTCGCGCGGCGGATGGGCAAGCCGCGCGTGATCGCCGAGACCGGCGCCGGTCAGCACGGCGTCGCGACCGCGACCGTGGCGGCGCGTTACGGCATGAAATGCGTCGTCTACATGGGGTCGGTGGATGTCGCGCGGCAAGCGCAGAACGTTTATCGGATGAAGCTGCTCGGCGCCGAGGTCGTGCCGGTGGAATCGGGCTCGAAGACGCTCAAGGACGCGCTCAACGAAGCGATGCGCGACTGGGTCACCAACATCGAGGACACCTTCTACATCATCGGCACCGTCGCGGGGCCGCACCCCTATCCGATGATGGTGCGCGATTTCCAGGTCGTGATCGGCAAGGAGTGCCGCGAACAGATGCCCAGGATGTGCGGGCGGCAACCCGATTACATCGTCGCTTGCGTCGGTGGCGGGTCGAACGCGATCGGCATCTTTCATCCGTACATCGACGAGCCGGGCGTGCGCCTGATCGGTGTCGAGGCGGGCGGCGAGGGGATCGACAGCGGCAGGCACGCGGCGTCGTTGTCGGCGGGATTTCCGGGGGTCCTGCACGGCAACCGGACCTATCTGCTACAGGACGAGAACGGTCAGATCGTCGAGACGCACTCGGTGTCGGCGGGGCTCGACTACCCCGGAGTCGGCCCCGAGCACGCCTGGCTCAAGGATTGCGAGCGCGCGAGCTACGAACCGATCGACGATGCCGAGGCGCTGCGCGCGTTTCACGATTGCTGCCGCATCGAGGGGATCATTCCCGCACTGGAGTCCAGTCATGCGATCGCTTGCGCAGTCAAGCTCGCACCCACGCTGGAGCGCGACAAGGTGATCCTCGTGAATCTCTCGGGGCGTGGCGACAAGGACATGCACACGGTCGCGAGTCGCGCCGGGATCGCACTCTGATGTCGCGCCTCGCCGCAGCGTTCGAGCGTTTCGCCGCCGCGAGGCGCAAGGCGCTGATCCCGTACGTGACCGCGGGCTTTCCGAACCCGGGCGCCACGGTGGGGATCATGCACGCGATGGTCGCCGCCGGCGCGGACGTGATCGAACTCGGCGTGCCGTTCTCCGATCCGATGGCCGACGGGCCTGTCGTCCAGCGCGCCAACGAGGCGGCGCTCGCACTCGGGGTCGCCTTGCGAGACGTGCTGGCGATGGTGGGCGAGTTCCGTGAACGCGACCCCGACACGCCGGTCGTGCTGATGGGCTACGCCAACCCCATCGAACGGATCGGAGCCGAGCGGTTCCTCGACGATGCCGCACGCAGCGGCGTCGACGGCCTGGTCGTCGTCGACTATCCGCCCGAGGAATCCGGGGATTTCTCCGTTGCTGCGCGCGCGCGCGGAATCGACCTGATCTTCCTGCTCGCGCCGACCTCTGGCGAGGAGCGTCTCGCGAGGGTGCTCGCGATGGCGAGCGGGTACGTCTACTATGTTTCGCGCAAGGGGGTCACCGGAGCCGGACACGTCGACACCGAAGAAGTCGCCGCGCACGTCGCGGCGATCAAGCGCGCGTCGTCGATTCCAGTCGGCGTGGGTTTCGGCATTCGCGACGCGGCCACCGCCAGGGCGATCGCGCGCAATGCAGATGCGGTGATCATCGGTACCCGGATCATCCAGTTGCTCGACGATGGCGATCCGGCGCACGCTGCACAGCGCGCGGGGCGATTCATCGCCGGGATTCGTGCCGCGCTCGACGAGACCGACGAGCCGGCGCAGGCACACGGCAACGCGGCCGCGGGCCGCTGAAGCGGAGAACGCCCGATGAACTGGCTCGACAAGCTCCTTCCCCCGCGCATCAAGCGCTCGGGCGCTACCGCAAAGCGCGTGCCCGAAGGCGTATGGGTCAAGTGCCCGTCGTGCGACGCGGTGCTCTACGGTGCCGACCTGGAGACAAACCTCGGGGTCTGCCCGAAGTGCAGCCACCACCTGCGGGTGCGGGCGCGCCGTCGCCTGGACGCGCTGCTCGACGCCGAGGGACGCTACGAGATCGGACAGGACGTCCTCCCGGTGGACGCGCTCAAGTTCAAGGACTCGCGCAAGTACCCGGACCGACTCCAGGAAGCGCTCGAGCAGACCGAGGAAACCGACGCGTTGGTCGTGATGGGCGGAGCGATCCGAACGATACCGGTGGTCGCGGCCTGCTTCGAGTTCGAGTTCATGGGCGGATCGATGGGTTCGGTCGTCGGCGAACGCTTCGCGCGCGGCGTGCAGTCGGCGATCGAGCAGAAGGTGCCGTTCGTGTCGATCGCTGCGTCCGGGGGCGCGCGGATGCAGGAAGGGGTGTTGTCGTTGATGCAGATGGCCAAGACCACCGCCAAGCTGTCGCGACTCGCCGAGAAGAAGCTTCCCTACATCTCCGTGCTCACCGATCCGACGATGGGCGGTGTCTCGGCGAGCTTCTGCTTCCTTGGCGACGTGGTCATCGCCGAGCCGCGCGCCCTGATCGGCTTTGCCGGCCCGCGCGTGATCGAGCAGACGGTGCGCGAGAAGCTGCCCGAGGGCTTCCAGCGCGCGGAGTTCCTGCTCGAAAAGGGCGCGATCGACATGATCGTCGATCGCAGGCAGTTGCGCGACGAGATCGCCACGCTGCTCGCATTGCTGCTTCGCCAGCCCAGCGACGCGGTCGTCTGAACGTCGCTGCTCGATGACCGGGCTCGGCGACTGGCTGGCGCGCATCGAGCGCCTGCACCCGAAGTCGATCGAGCTTGGGCTCGAGCGCGTGCGAGCGGTCGCGCAGCATCTGGCGCCCGTGCTCGAATGCGTCGTGATCACCGTAGGCGGCACGAACGGAAAGGGTTCGACCTGCGCGATGCTCGAGGCGATCCTTCGGGCCGCCGGCTACAGGGTCGCGCTGTACACCTCGCCGCACCTGCTCGCGTTCAACGAACGCGCACGGATCGACGGCGCCGCGGTCGGCGACGCCGCGCTCGTGGCGCAGTTCGAAGCGGTGGACGCCGCGCGTGGCGAGGTCGCGCTCACGTATTTCGAGTTCACGACGCTCGCGATACTGCGCCTGTTCGCCCAGGCGAAGCCCGACGTCGCGATCCTCGAGGTCGGCTTGGGAGGACGACTCGACGCCGTCAACATCATCGATGCCGACTGCGCGATCGTCACCAGCGTGGACATCGACCACACCGAGTACCTGGGAGACACGCGCGAGGCGATCGGCTGGGAGAAGGCACACATCTTTCGCACTGGCCGCGCGGCGATCTGCTGTGACCCTGCCCCCCCGAAGTCGGTGCTCGATTACGCCCGCGAGATCGACGCCAGACTCTGGTTGATCGGTCGGGATTTCGGCTATGCCGGGGACCGCCGCCAGTGGTCGTACCGTGGTCCGCGCGTGCGGCGCAACGCGCTCGCCTTTCCCGCGCTGCGCGGAGCCAACCAGCTGCTCAACGCGGCCGGCGCGCTCGCCGCGCTCGAGGCGCTCGAGGATCGGCTCGTGGTGAGCCAGCAGGCGGTTCGGCAGGGGCTGGCGGCGGTCGCGCTGCCCGGGCGCTTCCAGCTTCTGCCGGGGCGACCCGCGGTAGTCCTGGACGTCGCACACAATCCGCACGCCGCCGCGCACCTGGCCGAGAACCTCGACAGCATGGGGTACTTCCCGGTGACCTGGGCCGTGTTCGGCGTGATGGCCGACAAGGACGTCGCCGCGATCGTGCGCGCACTCGGTGACCGGATCGATCACTGGATGCTGTGCAACCTGCCCGGTGCGCGTGCGGCGCGCGCCGACGATCTGGTCGCGCTGCTCGCGGCCGAGGGCGTCGTCACACGCGAGAATCGCGTCGTGCGCGGATTCGAATCGCCTCGCGAGGCCTACGAAGCGGCCCGAACCGGCGTCGGCGAGAATGATAGAATCGTTGTCTTCGGTTCATTCCTTACGGTCGCCGACGTGCTCGATCACCTGGGCCGACGCGGCCGTCCAACCTGACCCCAGATGGCATCGCGAGCCAAGAACGCCAAATCCGAAGGCGCGCTCGATCCTGCGCTGCCGCAGAAAAAGCGCGCCCGCCGGCGGTTGGTCGGCGCGGCCGCCGTTTGCCTGGCGGCGGCAATCGTGCTGCCGCTCGTGCTCGATTCCGAGCCGCGCCAGATTCGCGACGACGTCCAGGTGCAGATCCCGTCGCGCGACGCGCCGCTCGCGGAGCGCGCGACGCGCAATGGCGTCATCCTCCCCCCCGGTGGATCCGGACCCGTCACCAAGCCGCAGTCCGACGCCAGGCCCGAAGCCGTAGCCAAACCGGACCCGGAGACCAGACCGGCACCAGCGGCCGGGCCCGAACTCCCGGCGAAACCCGAACCGGTTGGCAAACCCGAGCTCTCGGCGAGGCCCGAAGCGGCTGGCAAACCCGAGGTCTCGGCGAGACCCGAACCGGCTGGCAAGCCCGAGGTCTCGGCGAAACCCGAGCCGGTTCCCCGTCCCGACTCGGCGGCGCGGCCCGACACGGCGGCCAGCAGCGCCGCCTATGCCGTGCAGATCGGCGCGTTCTCGTCGCCGAAGGGGGCGAGCGATCAGGTCGAGCGCGCGCGCAGGCTGGGTTTCAGGACCTACACCGAAAAGATCGCCACCGCGCAGGGCGAGCGCACTCGGGTGCGCGTCGGGCCGTTCCCGGATCGAGAGGGCGCCGAAGCCGCGCGCGCCAGGCTGCGCGCGGCCGGGCTCGAGTCCACGCTCGTGAGTCCCGAGAAGTGACGCGCCGATGAAGAGGCGCAATCGGAAGAGGCGCACTTGAACGCGATCTCGCTCGACGCGATGACGGGCTGGGACTGGTTCATCGTGATCGTCGTTCTCGTGTCGACCGCGATCGGTCTTTGGCGCGGGATGGTGCGCACCGTGTTCGGGCTGGCGGCGTGGGTCGTGGGCGTGCTCGGTACGGCGATGTTCGCGCCCGAGGCGGTCACGCTCGTCGGCATGCAAAGCCATCCCTGGGTGGTATTCGTGCTGATGTTCGTCGCCGTGTTCGTGCTGACCCGGATCACCGGCGGATTGCTCGCGCGCGGTCTGGGAAAACTGGGTCTGGGCGGCGCCGATCGCGGACTGGGGGCGGTGCTCGGCGTCGCGCGCGGGGTATTGCTGATCGTGCTTGCGGTGGCCGCGGCGCGCATGCTCGAGGTCCATCAGGGACCGGCGTGGCGGGCCTCGATTTCTCGTCCGATGCTCGATGCCGTCGTACACTGGGTCGAGCCGTATCTTCCGGGTCGCATCAGCGGCATTCGCGAAACCTGAAGTCGAGGCCTTCGATGTGCGGAATCCTTGGTGTCGTATCGAGAGGCCCGGTCAACCAGTTGCTCTACGACGGGCTGCTGCTGCTGCAGCATCGCGGGCAGGACGCCGCCGGCATCGCGACCGCGATGGGCAAGAAATTCGGCATGCAAAAGGGCAACGGACTGGTGCGCGACGTGTTCCGCACGCGCAACATGCGTTCGCTGCCGGGCAACAGCGGCATCGCGCACGTGCGCTACCCGACCGCCGGATCAGCGGGCGATTCCGAGGAAGCGCAGCCGTTTTACGTCAATGCGCCGTTCGGTCTGATGCTCGCGCACAACGGCAACCTCACGAATTCGGAACAGATCAAGGACGAGATGTACAGGCGCGACCTGCGTCACATCAATACCGAATCGGATTCCGAGGCGCTGCTGAACGTCCTCGCGCACGAGTTGCAGGCCGAGGCGAACGGGGTGTCGCTCGATCCGGACGCGATCTTTCGGGCGGTGGCCAACCTGCATCGAAGGGTGCGCGGCGCCTACGCCTGCGTGGCCGAGATCGCCGGGTACGGCGTGATCGCCTTTCGCGATCCCTTCGGCATCCGCCCCTTGTGCTACGGTGCGGCCGAGACCGACGCCGGCACCGAGTACCTGGTCGCATCCGAGTCGGTCGCGCTCGAGGGGCTGGGATTCCGGATGGTGCGCGACGTGCACCCCGGGGAGGCGGTGTTCTTCGATCTCGACGGCAACTTCCATTCGCGCCAGTGCGCGCAGAACCCGTCGCTCAACCCCTGCGTCTTCGAGTACGTCTATTTCGCACGACCCGATTCGATCATCGACGGCGCTTCGGTGTACGCGACGCGCCTTCGCATGGGTGAGTACCTGGCCGAGAAGGTCAAACGCGAATTCAGGATCGGCGACATCGACGTCGTGATGCCGATCCCGGACACCTCGCGACCCTCGGCGATGCAACTCGCCACCAGGCTCAACCTCGACTATCGCGAAGGATTCCTGAAGAACCGCTACGTCGGGCGCACCTTCATCATGCCGGGGCAGGCGGTGCGCAAGCGCTCGGTGCGACAGAAGCTCAATGCGATGAGCGTCGAGTTCAAGGGCAAGAACGTGCTGCTGGTCGACGACTCGATCGTGCGCGGCACCACTTCGCACGAGATCGTGCAGATGGCGCGCGACTCGGGCGCGAACAAGGTGTTCTTCGCGTCCGCCTCGCCGCCGGTGCGCTATCCCAACGTGTACGGTATCGACATGCCCACGCGCGGCGAGCTGATTGCCAACGGCCGCAGCGACGAGGAGATCCGCTGGGCGATCGGCGCCGACGCGCTCGTGTACCAGGACATCGAGGCGATGACACGCTCGGTGCGCGACGTCAATCCGAAGCTCTCGCGCTTCGAGGCTTCGTGTTTCGATGGCATCTACATCACCGGCGACGTCACTGCGCAGTATCTCGATCGCCTCGAGGAGGCGCGCATCCTCGCGCAGGGCGGGGCGGACGACGACACGCCCAAGTCGCAGATGAGCCTGCAGTTCTCGGCGGCGGCTGACTGAGCGGCGACCCGGACACCCGGCGATCCCGGTATATACTCGGGCCAGCGCCGATTTGCCTCAGCTGGCGGGCGCTTAACAAGTACAGCTAAAAACGAGGGGAATCAGGACCCGCTCGGCGCTGTGCTCCGGCGGGTTCTTGTTTCTTGGGGGGAAGTATCATGACCGACCAGAGCGCGTTCGAGACGCTCGATTTCGCGACACGCGCGGTGCGCGCGGGAATCGAGCGCACGCAGTTCGGCGAGCACGCCGAACCGATCTTCCTGACATCGAGCTTCGTATTCGACAACGCCGCGCAGGCGGCGGCCAGGTTCGCCGGCGACGAACAGGGCTTCGTCTACTCCAGGTTCTCGAATCCGACGCTGTCGGTGTTCCAGGATCGGCTCGCCTCGCTCGAAGGGGCCGAGGCCTGTGTCGGGACCGCGTCGGGGATGTCGGCGATTCTTTCCACCGTCCTCGCGCTGACCCGCAGCGGCGAGCACATCGTTTCTTCCTCGGGTGTGTTCGGCGCGACGGCGCAGCTGTTCAACATGTTCGCGCGCTACGGGGTCGAGACCTCGTACGTGGCGCTCACCGACCCCGCGGCGTGGGAAGCGGCGATTCGCCCCGGAACGCGGATGTTCTACCTCGAGACGCCGTCGAACCCGCTCACCGAGGTGGCCGATCTCGCGGCGATCTCGGCGATCGCAAGGCGCAACGGAGTCGTGCTGGTGGTGGACAATTGCTTCTCCACTCCCGCGCTGCAGCGTCCGCTCGAACAGGGAGCGGACGTGGTCGTGCACTCGGCGACGAAGTTCATCGACGGCCAGGGCCGGGTCCTGGGCGGCGCGGTGCTGGCGAGCCGCAAGTTGGTCGAGGACGCGCTGATGCCGGTGCTGCGAACGGCGGGGCCGTCGCTCTCGCCGTTCAACGCCTGGGTGCTGCTCAAGGGGCTCGAGACCCTCTCGATCCGGATGCAGCGGCAGTGCGCCAGCGCGCTCGAGGTGGCTCGCTGGCTCGAGGCGCATCCGGCGGTGTCGCGGGTGCACTATCCGGGGCTCGAATCGCATCCGCAGCACCTGCTCGCGATGCGCCAGCAAAGCGCCGGCGGGGCGATCGTCTCTTTCGAGGTACGCGCCGGCAGCGCGAGCGCCGAACGCGACGCCGCCTGGGCCGTGGTCGACGGCTGCGAGATGCTCTCGATCACCGCGAACCTGGGCGATGCGAAAACCACGATCACCCATCCGTCGAGCACCACCCATCACCGAATCGGCCCCGAGGCGCGCGCGGCGGCCGGAATTCGTGAGAGCCTCTTGCGGGTCGCGATCGGGCTCGAGGCGCCGGCCGACATCTGCACCGATCTGGCGCGTGGGCTCGGGCGCGCGCCGAGTCGATAGAATGCATTGCCGGACCCGCGAAACGGGGATTTCCGCAACCGAACCGACCAGGGAGAGATTGATGCGCAATTCGATTTTCGTGGGAGCGATCGCGGCCGGTCTGCTCGGCCTTGCGGCACCGGCGACCGCGCAGTTGAACGTGATCTGCAGCGTGCAGGCCGACTGGTGCAACGCGCTCGCGGCGCAGTTCCAGCGCGAATCCGGCGTCAAGGTCTCGATCATCCAGAAAGGATCAGGCGAAACGCTCGCTCAGCTGCAGGCCGAATCGGCCAATCCACGCACCGACGTCTGGTTCGGAGGCACGCACGATCCGCACATCGTCGCGGCCGAACGCGACCTCACCCAGGCGCACGCCAGCCCCAGGACGACCGAGCTGCACCCCTGGGCGCAGGAGCTGTCCAGGGTGTCCAAGGGAAAGGCGCACGGGATCTACGCCGGAATCCTCGGGATCGGATTCAATATCGAGATCATGGCCAAGCGCAGGATTCCCCAGCCGTCGTGCTGGAAGGACCTGCTCGGGCCAGAGTACAAGGGAGAGATCCAGATCGCGAATCCGAACTCGTCGGGCACCGCCTACGTGGCGATCGCCACCCTGGTGCAGATCATGGGTGAGGAGCAGGCCTTCGAATACCTGAAGGGCTTGCACCGCAACGTCAACCAGTACCCGCGCTCGGGCACCGGGCCGATCAAGGCGGCGGCGCGCGGCGAAACGATGGCCTCGATCAGCTTCATGCACGACGCGGTCACCGAGCGCGTCGCCGGCCTGCCGGTCAAGGCGGTCGCGCCCTGCGAGGGCACAGGCTACGAGATCGGCGGGCTGTCGATCGTCAAGGGCGCGAAGAACCTGGACAACGCGAAGAAGTTCGTCGACTGGGCGCTTTCCGCGCCCGGTCAGCGGGTCGGCATCGCGGCGCGCCAGTTCCAGGTGCCGTCGAACAAGGCGGTGGCACCGCCCCCCGAGGCGCCGAGCCTGTTCGCGACAAAGCTGATCAAGTACGACCTCGCCAAGTACGGCAGCAACGACGAGCGCAAGCGCCTGATCGCGAAGTGGGGCCAGGAGGTCAACAGCCTGCCGCGCTGATCGCCTGACCGCCCCGGTAGACACTCTGGCGCGCTGATCGCGTGACGGTTCCGGCACGACACCCCGGCGCGCTGATCGCGTGACCGCCGCGACGCGCCACCCTGGCGCGCGCGTGCTCGTGCGCGCCGCCCCGGGCGTGCTCGCCGCGGCACTGCTGCTGTGGTCGTTCCTGCTCGGCGTCGGGGCGCCGCGCCTGGCGCCGGCGATGCTCGTCGCGGCGTTCGCGCTGTTCGCGGTGCAGGGCCGCGCGCTCGCGCGCGCCGGCGCGTTTCGCAGCGACACCTTCACGGCTGTGGCCGTGATGCTGGTCTGCGCGCTGCTGTTGGTGTTCGTCGGCATTCCGGTCGCCCGCACGCTGGGGTTGATGTTCTTCGCAGAAGACGGCTCACCCGCCCTTGCGCCGCTCGTGCAGACGCTGACGCAGACTCGGTTGTGGTCGCTCGGGTGCATCGTGGGCAGCTCGTCGTGCGGCGTCTTCTGGAACACGCTTCTGCTCGCGGCGATGACCGGGGCGAGCACCACGGCGCTGGGACTCGCGCTCGCATTGCTGGGAGAGCGCGGCGGATTCAGAACGCGCAATCCGCTTTGGCTCAGGGCACTCGCGCTGGTTCCGATCATCACGCCGCCGTTCGTGATCGGACTCGGCCTGATCCTGCTTTTCGGCCGCGCAGGTCTGGTCAACCAGTTTCTCGAGTGGGGCTTCGGCGTCGTGCCGGGAAGGTGGCTCTACGGGCTGCACGGAGTGTGGCTCGCGCAGACCTTTGCGTTTACGCCGATCGCCTACCTGATCGTGCGCGCAGTGGTCCAGGGGATCGCGCCCAGCATGGAGGAGGCCGCGCAGACGCTCGGCTCGGACCGCACCCGAACCTTTCGCACGGTCACGCTGCCGCTTCTTCTGCCTGGCGTCGGCAACGCGTTTCTCGTCGGTTTCATAGAGAGCATCGCCGACTTCGGCAATCCGATCGTGCTCGGTGGCGGCTATGCGGTCTTCTCGACCGAGATCTTCTTCTCGATCGTCGGCGCGCAGTTCGATCCGGGGCGCGCCGGCGCGCTCGCCGCGCTTTTGCTCGCGATGGCGCTCGCCGCGTTCTTCGCGCAACGCGCGCTGCTCGGGTCGCGACGTTTCATCACGGTTTCCGGCAAGGGCGACGCCGGCGCGCCAATTCCGCTGTCGCGCAGGCTGCGCCTCGCGACGCGCTCGGTGGCGATTCCCTGGCTCGCGTTCACCGCGGTGGTCTACGCGTTCGCGATCTACGGGGGTTTTGCCGAGATCTGGGGGCGCGATTTCTCTCCGACGATGCGTCACTACGTGCGCGCCTTTGGCGTCGAATTCGGCTCCGGCGCTTCCGGGTTGCTATTCTCGGGCGCGGCCTGGCAGTCGCTGTTCACGACGCTCAAGCTCGCGCTGATCGCCGCTCCGATCACCGCGGCGATCGGCTTGCTGACGAGCTGGCTGCTCGCACGCTCGAGCTTTCGCGGGCAGGCCGCCTTCGAGTTCGGCAACCTGCTCACCTTCGCGATCCCGGGCACGGTGCTAGGGGTGAGCTACATCCTCGCGTTCAACGTGCCGCCGCTCGAACTGACGGGAACCGCATTGATCATCGTGCTCTCGTTCATTTTCAGGAGCCTGCCGGTCGGCGTGCGTGCCGGGGTGGCGTCGTTCAAGCAACTCGATCCGAGCCTTGATGAGGCATCGGCGGTGCTCGGCGCGTCGACGCTCACGACGCTGCGCCGCGTCACGCTTCCGCTCCTTCGCCCGGCGATCGTGACCTCGCTCGCCTACAGTTTCGTTCGTGCGGTAACGACGGTGAGCGCGGTGATCTTCCTCGTCACTGCGCACAACGAACTCGCCACGACCTTCATCATCGGGCGCGTGCAAAACGGGGACTATGGCGTCGCACTCGCATACTGCACGGTGCTGATCGTGCTGCTGCTCGGCGCGGTCCTGCTGATCCAGCGCGTGGTGGGCGACGTCGAGATCGGAAGGCGCGACACGAATGGCCACCACGCCGGCGTGCGCGCGCCGCGACCGGCGCCGATCGCCAGGGCGCGACCAGCCTCGAGCGGAGTACGACGATGAGCAGCCAGGCAGCGAGCATCGAGTTCGTCGATGTCAGCAAACGATACGGCGAAGTCGCCGCCGTGGACAGCGTGCGGCTGACGATCGACGCCGGCGAACTGGTGACGCTGCTCGGCCCCTCGGGCTGCGGCAAGACGACCATCCTGCGGCTGATCTCCGGACTCGAGGCGCCCAGCGAGGGCAGCGTGCTGATCGCGGGGCGCGACGTGACGAGCCTGCCCGCGTCGCAGCGCAACGTGTCGATGGTGTTCCAGAGCTACGCGCTGTTTCCGCACCTGCGCGTGATCGACAACGTCTGCTACGGCCTGCTCAATCGGGGACTGCTCAGGAACGAAGCGCGCGAACGCGCGCTGCAGGCGATCGAGCAGGTGGGGCTGACAGGCCTGGGCGAGCGCTGGCCAGCCGAGCTCTCGGGTGGCCAGCAGCAGCGGGTGGCGCTCGCGCGCGCGCTCGTTCTCGAGCCGGACGTGCTGCTCTTCGACGAACCGCTCTCGAATCTGGACACTAGGCTGCGCCGGCACATGCGCGACGAGATCAGGGCATTGCAACAGCGGCTCGGCGTCACCGCGGTGTACGTCACCCACGACCAGGCCGAGGCGCTCGCGGTCTCGGATCGAGTGATCGTCATGGACGCGGGGCGCATCGCGCAGCAGGGAACGCCGCGAGAACTCTACGAGCGCCCGGGGAGCGAGTTCGTTGCCGCGTTCATGGGCGAGGCCAATCTCCTTGCGGTCACGCGCGACGCCGACGGCGACCTTTGCGTGGGCACGCTCAAGCTTCCGGAAAGGGTACGCGACGCGCGCGCTGCGGGTTCGGAAGGAGCGGCGCTGCGCGTCGCGGTGCGACCCGAAGCGTGGCGCGTGCAGGCGCCGGACACGGCCGGACTGGCCGGAATGGTGTCCAAGAGTTCGTATCTGGGGCCGGTGGTCGAGTACACGATCGACTCCGACGTCGGGACGCTGTTCGTCGTATCCTCGGCCGGAGGGCGACAACTCGCGCCCGGCGAGCGGGTCACACTCACCCTCGAGGGCGAGGGGATCGCGCTCGTGGACGCGAACCGGGAGGCGCGCGATGCGAAGCCGTGAAGTGGAGAGAGTCGTTGCCGGCCAGGAAACGCACGACGGCGCCGGAGTGCGCCTGACGCGCGTGCTCACGCAGGATCTGCAGCGAAGGCTCGATCCGTTCCTGATGCTCGACGCGTTTCGCTCGGACGATCCCGAGGACTACATCGGTGGATTTCCCGAGCATCCGCACCGCGGATTCGAAACGGTCACGTACATGCTCGCCGGGCGGATGCGACACCGCGACAGTTCGGGCAACGAGGGCCTGCTCACCGCCGGCGGCGTGCAATGGATGACCGCCGGCAGGGGAATCCTGCACTCCGAGATGCCAGAGCAGGAAGACGGCTTGATGGAAGGCTTCCAGCTCTGGGTCAACCTGCCGGCGCGAAACAAGATGACCGCACCGGACTACCGCGACATCGCACCCGATGCGATTCCCGAGTTCGTCGACGCCGACGGGACGACGATCCGGCTGATCGCCGGGACCCTGCGCGCGGCACGATCTGGAGGCGAGCGGGTGCAGGGCGAGCAGCACGGGGAGCAGGAGCGCGTCGGTGCGGTCGTGCGTCCGGACACCGAGCCGCTGTTCGTCGATCTGCACTTGCGAGCCGGTGCGCGGATCGACCTGCCGATTCCCGTGGGGCACAACGCCTTCGTCTACGTCTACCGCGGCGAGATGACGCTGGGGGCGAAAGCGACACCGGTCGTCACCCACCGGATGGCGGTGCTCGAAACCAGCCCTGAAGCCGACTGCGTGGCGCTGCGTTGCGCGGTCGATTCGCGCGCGATCGTGGTCGCGGGCCGCCCGCTCGGCGAGCCGATCGCCCAGTACGGTCCGTTCGTGATGAACACGCGCGCCGAGCTGATGCAGGCGGTGCACGACCTGAACACCGGAAAGCTCGCGCCGCGGGCGTGACGGCAACGCTTGCGCCGCGTGCCAGCTGCCTGTCGCGCGTGCCGCGCGTGATAAAGTGAATCGACTGCAACCTGCGGAGGACACGACGATGTATCGCAACATCCTTCTGGCCACCGACGGATCTACGCTCTCGCGCAAGGCGACGAAGGCGGCGCTGCGGCTCGCACGCGACTTCCAGGCGACGCTGCACGTGATCAACGTGCAGCCGCCCTACACGATCCCCTTCGCGGGCGAAGTGGCGATCCCGGCAATGTACGACCGAGGCGAGTATGAAGTCGCCGCCAAGGAGGCAGGCGACAAGGTGCTCTCCGAGGTCACCAAGCAGGCCGAGGCGATGGGCGTGGAGTGCAAGGTCGTGTTCCGGATGGACGCCGTGCCTTCGAAAGCGATCGTCGACGCCGCCAAGCGCCGCCGGGTCGACCTGATCGTGATGGCGATGCACAAGCGTGCGATGTTTACCTCGATGCTGCTCGGAAGCGAGACGCACAGCGTCCTCTCGGGGTGCAGCATTCCGGTGCTCGTGCATCGGTGACATCCGGGCCCGGCCTGGCCGGGCCGGGCGCTTCGCGGCGTTCAGGCGATCATCGACAAAGCCGCTCGACCCACCTGTACTTCGCCGGATCGGCGTGCGTGCGCAGCAGCGCCTTGAGCCTGGGGGTCAGGATCCCGGAGCCGAAGACCTGTAGCCAGCCGATCGCGCCGATATCGTTGACTTCCAGCAGCACCGGCCCGTGATCGGTGAGCGCGACATCCCAGTGCTGGATGCGCAGCATCGGAAACATCGTGGCCGCCTGCGCGCAGAGTTCTCGCGCCTCGTGCCAATCGGGCAACAAGAAGCCGTGCAGCTGCGCGCCGGTGCGCGGCACATGGGTTTCGCGCCCGCGCATGCTCGACGCGAGTCCGAGCGTGCCGTCGGCGATCGAGACATCGGCGATCAGACTCGCCGGATGTTCTTTGTCGAAACGATCGGTGTCGCTATCGCCGCCGGCGAGCTTCCAGCCGGCTTTCACGATCTCGACCCCCTCTTCGTCC
>JAHDXY010000058.1:0-13544 GCA_023384005.1 Burkholderiaceae bacterium
GGGCTTCATTCACTTTGCACTGATCGCCGATGGTCTGCGTTAGTGTTAACAGGCCCTAGTCTACTTGACGGGTGAGCTTACGGTGCGACGCTGCGCACCAGCATGCGCGTGCCGCGACGGCAGCGCAATTCGAGCTCCTTGAAGTCCCGCTTGTACCGTTTGGTCGCCATGACCACGCCTTGAAGTCTCAATACTTGGATCAACGCACATCATAGCGAATCGGTTGTCATGCATTTACGTAAAGCTCAGCAGGAGAACCTACGCTAAAAGCTCGTGCGACGATCGCGTCGCTGCTCCCGGCGGGGCGGCAACACGTCGAATTTACTGATTCGTCATACAAAAGCAGTTACAAATATTCAGTTCGTCCGCCGTTCACATCGACGACCGCGCCGTTGACATATGCAGCTTCGTCCGATGCGAGGAAAGCAACCACCGACGCCACCTCCTCCGGAGAAGCAATCCGCCCGATAGGAATTTGCTGACTGAGCTGGGCGATTCTCTCCTCAGACATATAGCTTTTCAACCTCGCCGTTCCTACAAATCCCGGCGCGATGCAATTACTTGTGATCCCGTGCGCGCCAAGCTCGCGAGCCGCTGTCTTAGTGAGCGCTTCGATCCCGGCCTTTGCCGCCCCATAGGCGCCAAGGGTTGCACGACCTCCGGTGCGCCCATGGATCGATGACGTGTTAACGATACGCCCCCAGCCGGCGCCGATCATGTCTGGAGCGCAGTACTTTATGCAGAGAAAGCTACTGGTGAGATGCGTCTCGATCATCTCACGCCAGATTTCCGGCTCCATCTCCACCAAGGTCGAATTGAATGCCGCGCCCATCGCCCCTGCATTATTCACAAGCACGCTGATCGGCCCCATCGACTCATGCACCTGATCAACCAAACCCTGGACCGCCGCACTCTCCCTCAGGTCTGCGCCGAACGCATGCGCCCGAACGCCGGCACCACGACATGCCGTCGCAGTCGTTTCGGCGTCCTGTAGGTTGCTACGATAGACGACAGCAATATCCATCTTCTGATGACGCGCCAGCGCGACCGCCTCGGCGCGTCCGATATCGCCCCCCGCTCCTGTTACCAGGGCCACCCCCTTACGCCTCACTACGCTACGCCTCCCATTTCACCCTTGTGGCCTGCCCCGAATTGCAGGCAGCCTCTGCAGCCACAACAATCGCGAACGTCTTCATATTGTCTGAGAGATCGGTAGGCGGCCTGCTATCACGCTTCATTGCCTCCAGCACGTCGGTCAGCGTCTTTCCACAATCGTCGTCTGCATCTTGCAAGAGCGCGATATCCTGTACGGTGCCCACGCTGTGGAGGCTAACAGTTCCGCTTTCATCAAGGCGTAAGGTCCCGTCCGAACCTACCAGCGTAATTGCCCCTTCCTGGATGGTCTGCCAGCCTCGTGCCACAAACGTTCCCGAGAAGCGCGCATGGACCCCATCGTCCATCGTAACGTCGGCCGTAAGTGCCGGATAACCTGCAAACAAACTCCACGCAGGCCGATAGGCCGAGGCTGATACGGAGACCGCCTCCCGGCCGCTGAGATAGCGCATCAGATCAAAAAAATGGACAGCCATATCGAAAAGGTAGGGGTGCCTCATCGTTTCCCGCCATCCACCGGTCGTCGTCCGGCGGATGTCCTGACGATGAATGATTTCGATCTCACCGAGCTTTCCAATTGCGCCTTTATGCAACTGAGCAAGAAGGGTTTGAATGGTCGGGCGCCAACGAAACTGCTGATTGATCGCAACCACCTTACCAGACGGCCGCGCCCTGACGATCGCGACGGCATCATCCCAAGTCAGCGCGATTGGTTTTTCACATATACAGTGAATTCCGTTCTGCAGCAGCGAACAAACAACTTCGCGATGGGCGAACTCGGGTACGGCGACAACGGCAAGATCTGGACAACATTGCGACAATGCCTCATCCAATGAGGCAAATGCCGCAACCGGTGTCTTTCCCTTCCATTGCGCCTTGGCGGCCGCAAGCGTCTCGGGGTCGGCTGCGACATTGCCTACCAGAACACAGTCGCTCCGCGCATCGACGACATCCATCCAATGTCGACCGAAATAGCCTGCACCAACAACGATAATTCTTGGGAGCGAAGCCACCTCAATCATAAAGCACCCGTTCGGATTGCGTATCAATCAGCAACATCCTGTCGGCATTCAGATTGAAGGCAATCCTGTCACCCACCTTGCCGAACTTCTCCTCAGGGGGGCAGCGCACCTGAACGTCGGTCCCGCCCACTGAAAGGACCACGAACGTATCCGCTCCGGTCGGCTCCAACACTTCGACATTACCGGTGATACGAGGCCAGCGCTTCTTGTCCGCCTCATGACCTATAAGGATATCCTCAGGCCGAATCCCAATTTCCGTATCTTTCCCGACATACCGTGCACACACGGCCTCAAGTTGCGGTGGCACCAGAAACCTGTTTTGCGCGTCTATATAGAACTCCAGCCCCTGGTCTGTGGCTCTGACCTGACAGGGAATGAAATTCATCTTCGGCGACCCAAGAAATCCAGCGACAAACTTTGATTTCGGCCGTCGATACAAGTCCATGGGGCTGCCAACCTGCATGACCTCCCCATTGTTCATCACGACAATCTTATCTGCAAGCGTCATCGCCTCGATCTGATCGTGAGTGACGTAAATCACGGTCGTCTTGAGCTTCTGATGCAACTTCTTGATCTCGACGCGCATCTGCGTACGCAGCGCCGCATCCAGGTTGCTGAGAGGCTCATCGAAGAGAAACACCGTCGGCTGGCGCACGACCGCCCGTCCCATGGCAACACGTTGGCGCTGGCCACCGGACAGCTCCTTTGGGAAGCGCTCAAGGAGATTCGAAATCCCGAGCATGTCCGCAGCCTGCCCCACCAACTCAGCAATCTTCCCTCTTGGAGTATTTCTTTGCCGAAGCGTGAAAGCGATGTTCTCAAATACATCCATGTGAGGATAGAGCGCATAGCTCTGAAACACCATCGCGATGTTCCGCTCACGCGATGTAAGATACGTAACATCACGATCGCCGAAATGAATGCTCCCCTCGCTTGGCTCCTCAAGACCCGCGATCATCCGCAACGTCGTGCTCTTGCCACATCCAGACGGGCCGACGAGAGCAACGAATTCGCCGTCCAATATCTGCAGATCGATATCGTCGACGGCCACGACATCGCCAAAACGCTTTGCAAGCTTGACCAGCGCAACACTGACCATTCCACTTCCCTCCGAGCCTAGCCCTTTATTGCACCACCAACGAGCCCGGAAATAAGCCGCTTCTGGAGTGTCACAAAGACTGCAACGACCGGGAGAATTGAGAGAATCGTATAGGCGGTGAAGCGCCCCCAGTCGACGCCAAGATCGCCGAGATACCTGTAGAGGCCCACCTGCATGAGTCTTCGGCTATCACTGATTGTGAGGGCCGTCGCAATCAGGAAGTCATTCCAGATGAAGATAAATATGACGATTGCGGTCGCAACAAGTCCGGGCTGCACGATTGGAAGTACGATCTTGTAGAAGCATTTCCACTTGCTGCACCCGTCAATCATCGCCGCTTCCTCGATTTCATAGGGAACGGCCTCGATGAATCCCCGGATAAGCCAGACGGCCGTTGGCGTCTGCCAAGCTGCGAAGACAAGCGCCATCCCGAAATAGGTATCGTAGAGTCCCAGATCCGACCAAATCAGGTACAGCGGTGATAACAACGAAACCAGCGGCACCATCGACGCCGTGAGAATCAAAAACATCAAACCCTCAACTCCCCGAAAGCGAATTCGGGAGACGGCGTATGCACAATGCGATGCTGCCACCAAGACGATCCCGATCGCGATCGCCGCCACAAGCATGGTGTTGAACAGGTAACGCAAGAAGCCGGATCCCAATATGACGGATCGGTAGTTCTCGATCGTTAGCGAGCTGGGAACAAAGACGGGCGGATAAGCGAGAATCTCGCGAATATCCTTCATTGACGTCAGAAGCGCCCAAAGGATCGGCAGAATGGCGAATAGCGCCGCAAGCACCAACACGGCGTAACTGACGACCTCAACCGGTCGGATTCTTCGACGTTTCGCCATACTACGTGGTCCTCTGCACGCGCGACAATCGAATATATGCCAAGCTAAAGATGGCATTCATGAAAAAGATAATGACCCCCAAAGCCGCGGCATAGCCAATCCTCCAGTTCTGGAAGGTTTCGTTGAACACTCTCAGGCTCAGAATATCGGTGGAGTTGACCGGCCCGCCTCCCGTCAGGATCAGAACGAGAGTCACCATCGTGAAGTAGTAAAGGGTGAGAATAATAGAGGTCGACGCCAAGGTTTGGCGAAGAAACGGCAGCTTGATTTTCACGAATGTCGTTCGGAAATTGGCCCCATCGATACGGGCGGCCTCAAGAACTTCCAATGGGATGGTCTGAAGTCCCGCCGACAACAGGATCATTGCAAGCGGATACGACATCCACACGTTGACTGCGATGAGCACCAGCAACGCGGTATCTTCACTGGCGGTGAAGTTGACCGGAAGTCCACCTAGAATGGCTATTGTGTAATTGATGGGTCCAAACGAAGGGTCCAGCAGCCAAAGCCATAAGAGCGCGGCCACGGTTTGCGATATGACCCAGGGTAGCGCGCAAATCGTTCTGAAGAACCCGGATCCCGGTAAGCCTGTATTGAGAATAATCGCAAGCAACAGGCCGATCGGGATGGCCCCCATGAGTGAGCCAATTACATACTTGATCGTCACCCAAACGTTGAGCCAGAACAACGTATCGCTGAATATCGCCCGATACTGCGAGAATCCAGCAAAGCTCTCAATCTGAAGGTATTTCGTATTGTGAAGGCTGACGTAGAACGAGTACGCGATCGGATAGGTAATCACCAGCACCAGAAGCAACACCGTGGGCGTCACAAAGGCTGCGACAAGCAGCCTTTGTGATTTTTCACGTCGTCGGTGCAACGTGACCTCTACCACCTCTCCCATCACAATCGTCGACTGATCCTATCGAACGGCGCGCGACGATTGTCAACGCAGGGCCTTCATCCTTGCGGCCGCCCGGTCAAGCGCCTCCTTCGGATCGACGTTGCGGACGATGGCTTCCTGCACAGCATCGACGATCAACTGCGTTATCTCGACATACTTCTCCGGATACCGCGGCGCAAACCCATGTTTCTGGATGTACTCGCGCCATCCCTGCACTTCGGCAGCCTTGTCGCCCTTGAAGAACTCGTTTCCATACGGTGAGATACGAGTCGGCAACTCTCCGGTCATCCGGGCAGTCGCGACCTGGCTTTCTGGGTTCGTCATGTGTTCAACGAACTTCCAGGCGGCCTCCTTATTCTTGGAATGCTTGCCCACCACCAGATTCCATCCGAAGACGTAGGCAGGCGCCGGCTTGTCTGCAGTTTCGCCCGGAATCGGCGCGGTCTGCAGGCGACTCCCGTACTTTCCTGCCTCACGAGCCGTCACAACACGATGGGAGCCCAAGACATTCATGCCGATCGTTCCGGCTACAACGCCCTGGAATACCTCCTCATATGTGTATCCCACAACGGAGCGAGGCATTACTCCCTCATCAACAAGGCGCTTCAGCAGCTTGACCACCTTCACCCCTGCCTCTCCGTTGAACTTTGGCTCCCCCTTACTGTCGAGCACTTCCCCACCGTAGTAATGGAGCATCACCATCAGCCATTCCGCGAACGCGGAAGCCTGCGATGCACGCGACAACCCGATCACCATACCCTGGGTATTCTTGCGTGCGTTGAGTGCCTTGCCGGCATCCACCAACTCATCGATCGTCCTTGGAACACCCTTGCCCACCTCTTTCAGAAGGTCAGCCCGATACCATAAAAGGGGAATACGAAGTTCGTATGGGATAGCCAACTTCTGACCGTTCCAAACGGTTGCGTCCCAATCGATCATAAAGTCCGCACGGACTTCCTTGGGCCACTTGTCGGTGAACTCATTCAACGGAGCGAGGGATCCGGCTGCCACGAGCGTAGGCAGGTCCCAGCCGAGAATCCGAGCAACATCAGGCGTGCGCCCCGCAGCTGTTGCCTGCACCACCTGGGCTGCAACCTGATGCCAGGGCAGTACCTGAACCTTCACCTTGATATCGGGATTGTTCTTCTCGAACCGCGCGATCGATTCCGCGAGATTGCGCGATCGTGGATTATCGAGCTTCGGATCGATAAACGTCCAATAGGTGATCTCGGTGGCCGCAAACGCTGGACCACAAAGCGCCCCCATCGACAGAAAGACAGCTACAAGAAGAGACAGAACACCGCGCGCCAGATATATGGACGCGCCCACAGACGTGCGACTATCATGAATATTCATCTTGACCTCCGCGTTTCCACCGATTTCGTCTGCATTCGACGTTATTGGAGCCGGTGCGCTCTTGGCGCACTGCGCTCAGCCTTGAGTCAGAAGTGCTTTAGCGGCACTTTCAAGTTGTTGCAGCCTGCCCCGCAGACACGCCCTTTGCGACACCCGGGATCGGATGTCCCAGAATCACGTCATTGGCCAACAACTCACGCTGCAGCGTGCGAATATCAAGCTGCTTTGACGTGATTTTCTTTCTTGCGCACAGGGCAGCAGCCGTCCCCGCTGCCTGCCCAACCAGAATGCAGGGAGGAATATTGCGGGTCACACGATCCGCCTCATGAGTTGCTGACATATGCCGTCCAGCGACATACAGATTGTCGATGTCCTTGGCCACCAAAATACGGAAGGGAATTTCATGGCACAGCCGCGGCCAGTCGTCCACGCGGTTGGCGACGTCTGTCTCTCCTCCTTCGTTCGCATCCGGACTATGCATCTCCTTGCCATGCGGGAGATGCGTGCAATTGATGCCAATCGTATCGTCGAACTGCCTTCCCTTCAGAACGTCATCGTAGTTCAATGTATAAACGCCATGAACATGGCGGGTCTCACGGACGCCAAGCATATCCGACGTATCAATCAGGAATGACTTCCTGAATCCTGGAACCTTGGCCTTCATAAAGGTGATGAGTGCCTCCATCTGTCTCCGCGATTCGATCTCGCCGCGCGTTACATCCCAGGCATCCGTGCCGTCGACGCCATAAACCCGCACGGTATTGATCAGCGCGACCTTCTTGTCGAAATCCACGGTCTCGATCCGCAGATAATGACAATCCTTGTCGAGCTCTCCCTTCTCTCGCGCAGTCTTGACGAGATCGAAGAAGCCGGCAAGACGCAGTTTCCCCTCCTCCGGGACGACGAAGTTGACGTGGGTATCCTTGATGAACTGGTCGGCATTATCGTTTGCGTATTCCAGAAGCTCCTTCGTGTCCACATTTCCCATCCTGAACAGGATGGTCACAGGCCGCATCGCGCCGTCACTTCGTCCCATCTGGAAGCCCGCGCCCGCAAACGCTGCAACATCTCCGTCCGCAGTGGCGTCGACAACCTGGTGCGCGAGAATGGCCTGCCTGCCAGACTTGTTCTCGACAATCACCCCCTTGATCGCACCGTTCTCGACAATGGCGTCAACGACGTAGGTATAGAAGAGCAGATCAACGCCGGCTTTCAGGACATTGCGCAAATGCACCTGCTTGAGGATTGACGGATCGAACGGCACGATCGGTCCCGTCTGGGCCGCACCCATCGCGACCATCTCGTCAACCGCTTCCTTGCAGTATCCAGAGTAGGAGTCATACGGCGCCCACATCACTGCCATCAAGCCGCCGGTAGACGTGCCCCCTAGATACGAAGCCCGCTCGATCAGAAGCGTCTTCGCTCCCATCCGCCCTGCCGCAACGGCCGCGCCGCATCCGCCCGATCCGCCGCCAGCGACAATCACGTCATAAGTGCGAACGACGGGGATCTTCTGATCTGCGTTGTAAGAGACCTCGCCGCCTTTGAGATAAGCAACCATTCAACGACTCCTATTGTGAATCCTCTTCGTCGAAAGAGAACATCCAATCGAAGTTTCTCTTGTCGACCCTGAGCATATGCCACGTTTCCACTGACCTAATTCCAGCTATCGTCCCGAGCGTATGCGAGAGGAACTCGTAGAGTTCCTTTTGCGTGCGGAACAACGCCTCAAAGAAAATCCCGAAGGAACCGGATACGACGGCTATGAACCGAACCGCCTCAAGCGAATTCAGCGCAGCAACCACGCTCTGGATGCTGGCGGAATCAACCTCAAGTCCGAACCAGACATCAATCTCGTATCCCAGCTTCTGCGGATTGGCCACAGCGACGACTCGCAGAAATTCTGCCCCGATCAGACGCTTCAGCTTCTTCCTCACCAGGCTCTCGCTGACGTCGAGCTCCCTGGCCAGATCGGTGTTGCCTCTGCGTCCATCGGCCCGCAACAGCGTGCAAAGGCTACGATCGATAGCGTCGAGTTCAAAGCCCATCAGAGTTCTCCATGAACGATTTTCGTACGAACCAACGGTGAAGTCAAGCGCATTTCGTTTGCAACGAATAGGGCGTGATGATGCCTGCGGGCTGCCATTACCACAATCAATCACTGATAATCCCGCTATCGTCTATCGAATAAATCTTATCGAGAGATGGCTTGCCGAGAGATGGCTATGTGAAGAGATAGTTTCCAGATCGGATATCGCACGTATTCGGCACGTTTTCAGACGATTTCTGATTGAGCAATCTGCGAAAATCGGCAAGAGCGGGATTGGGATGAACATGAAGAGCATAGCGATCAGGTGGCGCAGCCATGGGGCGGGGAACCGCAGATCATTCCTCTTGGGGCATTCTCATTGTCGGAGGCGGGATCATTGGCTGCGGTATCGCTCGTGACACCGTCGGCCACGGCTTTTCCGTATGTCTTGCCGAAATGTCCGATCTCGTCAGCGGTACGTCACCTGAGTCCACGCCAACAGCTTCCTGCCTCCAAAGCAGCAAGTCCCCCGCCTAGGGCTGCCCTCCAGCCTTGCTATCGCCGCGCCTACGCTACGAATAGTCGGATTGTCGCGTCGATGATCCGCACCTGGTTTCCCGGAGGCCGTTTGGTTTGAGTCACCCTGTCATGGGCGGGCTCTTTTTGCATTGCGTAGGAGCGCTGCTCGGGTTCAGCCGGCGAGATGCTGCCGATGAGCTCCGGCTGCCGGCAGTTGTTGAACCAGTCGACAAACTCCAGCGTGGCGAACTCGACGGCCGCGGAGCTGCACAGGAGTTACCGCCGGTGGATGACCTCGGACTAATAGGGGCCGTTGATCGTCTCGGCAAGCGCGTTGTCATAGAAACTCGGCGACTCCGCCTCGCCAGACTCCGGCATGGCCAGCCAGCGATGACCTCTGGCAAGCGTTAGTCGCGGCGGCGTGGTGGCCGTGTCCCAAGCGGGTCTGGTCTTGGCTGCTTCGCCCGTCACCGGGTCGATCGGCAGCATGACCAGCTTGCGTCCGCTGCGCCGCTTGATCTGGGTCGTCACCGATAAGGTCAGCCGCACCCGCTGGCTGCGGTTCCAGGCAAGACGTCACACAAGAGATCCAGAGATCGCCGGACCGCGCGCAGTTGATCCATCACGGCGGATTCAAGCTCTGCGGCCGGGAACCGTCGCAGCCCAGACGCGCCGGCGTGCTCCTTGTTCTCGCGCTGCGGCACGTAGTAGCGGTAGCCGGGACCGTTGTTCTTGGTGGTGTGCCACTGCGACAAGGTGCGACCGTCATTGCGCGCTGACCTGGTACAGGTCGACATCTTCGCCTGTGAGGGTGTTGGGACGCAACCGCTCGAAGATGCCTGAAGGGCCCGCGCCTGACTCACGAGCCCGACTCACAAACCCAGTAAATCACCCGGATCGCCGGTGCCATCGATGGCTGCGCGCTGTGGGCGGTCGAGCAGCGTTTCGCGATTCCAGCCGGCCACGGCCGCTGCGGCATCCACCGCATGCGCCCAGGTGCACCGGTTGGCGAACAGCATGCCGGGCATATCGAAGGTACCGCCGCGACTGATGAAGCCCAGAGCGCGGGTCCTGGCGGGACCGCTGTCGATGCGCCGCAGGATGCCGAGTATCGGCTCGGGGCGGGTGTGGGTGAGGATTACGCGCGCCAGCCCCGGCGGGAACAGTGCGTTGACGGTGGCGTCGTCATCGACGAATTCGGCTTCGATGGCGTCGCGCGCAATACGCAGGCGGCCCGGTTCCAGGATGACAGTGACGCAGGCGCGCTTGCCCAGCCCGGCAAGATGCTGCTGCGCCTTGATCGCCTCGTCGAGCTGAAAGGCGCCCAGCGCGATCAACTGCACCTCGGCCTCGGCGGGATCACCGATCAGATGGGTGGCACCGTCGCGAACCAGGCGTCGCGTCATTTCGGCGTCGAAACGATTCTCCACGTCGCGCTTGGAGACGATGAGGCAGGCAAGCTGGCCGCGCCCGGCATAGACGTCGCGCAGCGCGCCGACTGCGGTGTTGCCGTCCACCGGAAACAGCACGCGTGAGGTATCGGACATCTCACCGAGCAGGGCTTCGCCGATGGTCGGGTCCTGGTGTGACTGTTCGTTCTTGGCGTTTTCCCAAGTGTGCGAGGTGACGACAAGCGGCACCGACAGCCAGCCGGCTGGCCGGCCGACCTGGCGCTGGTGGCGGGCGAAGATGATCTCCTGCCGCATCAGGCCGAGCATTCTTACCGCGAAGGCCTCGTAGCTGACGATCAGGTTCAGGCCACCCTTGTTGCCGAGCGCGGCGGCGGCCACGGCTTCCTCGTTGAGCGCGGTGATGACGGCGCCGTGCAGATCCTCGGGCACGCCGGCTTCGGGCTCGTCGACGCGGTGCTTGAGCAGCGCCAGCGTGCCGCCCATCTTGTTGCTGGCCAGTTCGTCAGGGTTGCCGATGCGGATGCGCATCCCGGGATTGGCCTGGGCGAACCTGACGAACCAATCGTCCAGTGTCGTCATCGCGCTGCCTTCGCTGCCCGGCGTTTCCCAGCGCGGTTCGGGCAGCCTGGGCGCTGCGGGATGGCGGTGCGCCATAGGATGCGCGCTTTCCAGGGGGCGCTGCTGGGCGGCGTGGGTGGCGAAGGCGGCGAGCGCGGCGTCGAGATCGCCCGGCGGCACGAACAGCGCAGCCGCGCTTTCATTGAACTGCTCACGCGTGGCGGCATCGTAGCGAGGGTTGCCCTCCAGCGGCAGGTTGTGCGCGGCGTTGCTGTCGGCGCCGTGAAAGCCGAAGCCCTTCTCGGTCTCGGCGATCACGTACGGCATGGGCGCCGGATAGCGGCGATGCGCATCGAGGGCGAAGGCGCGCAGCGCGTCCTCGCCTTCGATGATTGCCCAGGCGATCGCGGCCGGGTCGCGGCCATCGACGATCACCGGATCGAAGCCATTGTGGCGCACGTCTTCGGCCAGCCATTGCGCACCGCCTTGCTGCATGATCTGGGTGCGCTGCTCGATGCGGCGGCCGTTGAGGATCATCACCGGCACGGCGAAGCCGCTGTCGCGCGTGCGCCACCAGCGCGGCGCCCAGTCCGAGCCGCGCTGTTGCTCGAAGGCGCCGTCGCTGAGGAAGGCGACCAGCGATTCGCCGGGCAGCGCCATGTGGATGTACTGCAGTTCGGCAAAGCCGAGGTAGCCGCCTTCGGACACGGCGCCGGCCGTGTTCGGGCCGGCATGGCTGCCCAGCGGCACAGCCGGGAAGCCCTGCGCGTCGATGGCATAGGAATAGAAATCGGCGCACAGCCGCGACAGACCTTCCTCGCTGCGATCGTAGCGGCCCCGCTGTGCGGGCGATACGTCGCCGGTCAGCGCGTTGACGGCTTCGACGGCGGCGACGCAATGGCCCTGGCCCATGATCCACGAGCGCGTACTGCCGGTGAGCGCGTTGGCGAGCAGGTAGCCGACGAAAGCCTGCACCATGTTCAGCGAGCCTCCGGTGTGGCCTTCGGGCGTTGGCTTGAAGTCCTCGGCTGGCAGCGGCGCGCCGGAGAGATCAATGCGGCGCGCATAGGTCATGTGCGCGACCACGTTCATCGCCGCGCAGCTCAGGCGGTCGGCGGCGGCGAGCAGGGTGTAGATGGTCGCCTCATCGGCAACGAGGCCTTCGACAACCAAACGGGCAGCCAGTGTCTCGATGCGTTCGACGGTCTCGTCGCGATGAGCGATGGGGCCGTGGCCCGAAAGCCAGCGCTGGCGGATGGCAGACGCGGTGGTCATGTGATCTCCCTCCTTTGGTGCCGATCGACTTGCGCCGAGGTTACAGGGCAAAGGCGTACTTGAGCTCCTTGATGCGATTCTCGCGATCAGCAGCCTGAAACGCAGGCCAGCCTGCGCGACGCCGTCGAGTCGCAGGGCGGCGCTGACTCCTAGCTCGGCGCCCTCTTCCGTCGGGGAGCGTGCCTGGCGAAGCGGCGACGGCTGCGCATCAGGGCGGTGCGCCTTGCGCCATCCGACCGGTATAGAAGCGCTCCAGCGCGGTAACGATCTCCTCGGCTTCGTCGACACAGGTGAACAGATCGACATCGGTCGGCGCGATATAGCCTTCGTCGACCAGATAGTCGAAGTCGATGGCGCGGCGCCAGAATGCACGTCCGACCAACACCACCGGAATCGGCGCCATCTTGCCGGTCTGGATCAGGGTCAGCACCTCGAACAGCTCGTCCAGCGTGCCGTAGCCGCCCGGAAAGGCGACCAGCCCGCGTGCGTGCAGCAGGAAGTGCATCTTGCGCAGCGCGAAATAGTGGAAGCGAAACGCCAGCTCCGGGCTGACATAGGGGTTGGGTGCCTGTTCGTGCGGCAGGGTGATGTTGAGTCCGATCGAGCGCGCACCCGCGTCGAAGGCACCGCGATTGGCCGCCTCCATGATGCCGGGCCCACCGCCCGTCACGACGACGAAATCGCACCGTTCCTCCTGCTGGAAGCGCGTCGAGATCAGATGCGCGAAGCGGCGCGCCTGTTCGTAGTGGCGCGCCTGCTCAATCCGGCGCCGGGCAAGGGCCAGTTCGCGACCAAGCACGGGGTCTGTCGAAGCGGCGGCGGTTCCTTGCCGCTCCAGCGCCGTGAGCCGCGCGCGTGCGGTGGCGGCATCGCTCACGCGCGCACTGCCGAACACGACCACAGTCGAATGCACGCCTTGTTCGCGCAGGACGCGCTCGGGTTTGAGCAGTTCGAGTTGCAGGCGCAACGGGCGCAAGTCATCCTGCGCGAGCAGTTCCGCGTCCTCATACGCCAGGCGGTAGGTGGGCGACTCGAGGATGGCCCGCAGGCGCTCGAGAAGTTCCGGCGCCAGGCTCATTGCAGCCCTGCCGGGGAGTTTTCTGGCCAACGCCAGGACGAATCCCGCCGGAACGGCAAAGCGGGCAGCATCGGGCCGACGCCGATGCCTGGAATACGGTCGGGATTCCCGACGTTGATTTGCATGACGATGTCCATTCGTTTGGCGGAATCAGGGTGTCGTGAGCGCGACTGGGGTTGTCGCAATCGGGCCTTGTGCCGGATTTGCTGACGCTGGCGTTTCGGCAGGTGCATCCCATCCGCCGCCGAGCGCCTTGTACAGCGCCACCAATTGCACGGCAGCGGTCGTGCGCGCGCGCCCGCCCCACCCGTCGGCCGGATGC
>JAHDXY010000058.1:13554-18601 GCA_023384005.1 Burkholderiaceae bacterium
GGGGTTGTGGGTCGGTCCCCCCCCCCCGCCGCCGCGCGCCTTTCACCGCCCCCCCCTTCCCCCGGCGGCGGGCGGGCCCCCCCCCACCCCCGACGCTTCGGCCTGATGCAACACGCGCTCGGCCGCCAGCAGTTCGAGCAGTGCGATGTCTCCGGCCGCGTAGCGCGCCTTGGCGTGGCCATGGCTGTTGCGCGAGGCGTTCAGCGCCGACCAGCGCCGCTCCAGCGTGTCCAGCCCCGCGTGATAGTCCCCCAGCGCGCGCTCTGCGTCGCCGAGCGCAGCCAGCACTGCTTGCTCGTAAGCGAGCGCAGCCTGTCGTTGAGCCGCCTCCCGAGCACGGATCTCGGCGCGAACGCGGCCGCCGTCGAACAGCCGCCAGGAGATCAGCGGCAGGATCGAGAATCGCGCGCTGGATGCGTCAAACCAGTCGCCAGTACCAAGCGCCTGAAATCCGCCGCCAACACCAATCGACAGCTTCGGGAAGAGCTCGGCCGTGGCCACGCCGATGTCAGCCGTGCTCGCCGCCAGGCGCCGCTCCGCTGCCAGGACGTCTGGCCGGCGGCGCAGCACGTCGGCACGCTCGCCCACCGGCAACGCCAGCAGCGTGGACGGTGTCAGCTCGGTGTCCAGCAGCGCCAGCTCGCGTTCCGGCGGCGCGCCCAGCAGTACGCCGAGACCGAGCACAGCGGCGCGCTGACGCGCCCGAATACCCGGAAGCGCGGCGTTGGCCGCGGCCCACTGCGCGTACGCCGTGTCCACATCGGCCACCGAGGCATCGCCCAGCGATTGCCGCAGGCGCACCAGCTCGAGCGTCTGCTGCAGTGTGCCCAGCGTTGCCTGTTGCGTGTGAAGCTCATGCCCAGCGCCGGCTGCAGTGAACCAGCCACGGGCGACTTCGGCGACGATGCGCATGCGCACGCCCTGCGCCTCGATCTCGGCCGCCTGCAGCCGGGCGCCGGCACCCTCGAGCGCGCGCCGCGTGGCTCCGGACAGATCGGCCTCCCAGGCCGAGTCGAAGCCGGCGTCGTAAATGGTTTGCGTGGCCTCGAGGCCGGGGATGGCGCCAATCGGCAAGGGGCCGTTCTCGCTTTGCCGACGCCGGTTGACGCTTGCGCCCACAGCAACGACGGGGGCCTGGTCACTGGTGACGCGATCGCGCAGTGCGCGTGCCTCGTCGATTCGCGCCGCGGCAAGGCGCAGGTCGAGGTTTGCGGCCAACGCGGTGTCGATCAGGCGTTCGAGCACCGGATCGCCCAGCGTCGACCACCAGCGTGCCAGGTTCGCCGGCGCCGACGCGGCCGCGACCGGTTGGCTCCAACCGCCGCCGATGGCGACTGGCGGCGGCGCGCGATAGTCGGGGCCGACCGCACAGGCCGTCAGCAAGGCGCTGCCCAGAAACAGCGCGACAAGGCGCAGCCGTCGCGTCGCTCGATGCAATGCAGCAGTCATGGCGCTTGGGTCGGTGCGATCGGTGTGTGTCATTGCAAACGCCCTCGGACGAAAACGATGGCCATCGTGAGCGTTGCCAGAGCGATGATCGCCAGCGGCCAGAGGCTGGCGAGGATATCGCTGAGCGGCAGTGCCTTGAGGAAGCTGCCCTGCACGATGATCAGGAAATGGGTGAGAGGAATGGCCTGAGCGAGCCATTGCAGCAGCGTCGGCATGTTTTCCACCGGCGTGGCGAAACCCGACATCAGCACGGCCGGTACGCCAATGGCGAAGGCGCCGAGGATCGCTTGCTGCTGGGTTGCACTGATCGCGGAAATCATCAGGCCGATGCCGACCACGGAAAGGATGAACAGCACCAGGCTGATCAGGAGCAGGCCGAAGGAACCGCTGAAAGGGATCTGGAACAGCACGATCCCCGCGGCGATCATCATCAAGCCAAGTACCGTGCCGATGGCAAGTGCCGGCAGCGATTTGGAAATGATGATTTCCGGCGTCGAGGTGGGAGAGACCAATAGCTGGTCGAAGGTGCCCAACTCGCGCTCGCGGGCAATCGACAGCGAGGTAATGAGCAAGGCGCTGAAAAACGCCAGGATGCCGGAGAGACCGGGCACGATGAACCAGCGGTACGTCAGGTTGGAATTGAACCAGTTGCGCACCACCACCGGCGCCGCGAGCGCAGCCTGCGGGTTGGCCTCGGCGCCGACCTCGGCGGCGATGGCGGACAGATAGCCGACCGAGATCTGGCCTGAATTGCTGCGTCGACCGTCGACCAGCACCTGCACCCGGGCGCTGTCGCCGGCAGCGATGGCACGAGAGAAATCCACCGGGATATCGAGCGCGGCAATCACCTTGCCCTGGTCGATCAGGCCCTGCAGTTGCCGGTTGTCGGCTACGTGATGGATCCGGTTGATGAACTCGGCCCGGTCCAGGCGTGTCACCAGTTCGTGCGACCAGCGGCCCGCATCCTGGTCGTGCACGGCAATATCGACATTGCGCACTTCCAGCGTTGCGGCGAAGGCGAATATCAGCAGCTGCGCCAGGGGCGGAACAAACACCACCAGCCGGCTGCGCGGATCGCGCAGGATGCTGAGCACTTCCTTGATGAACTGGGCGCGCAGCCGGGTGAAGACGAAGCTGCTGGATGCGTTTGACACGACGCTTACTCCAGGTTCTTGCGCGTGGCGCGCTTGGCCAGCACGAAAAAGAACGCGCCAATCGCGGCCATGGCCAGCAGATTCGGCAGGAACACCGCCCAGACGTCGCCAGCCAGAAACACCGTTTTCAGGGAAGAGACGAAATAACGCGCTGGAACAAACCAGGTGATGACCTGGATCGGCATCGGCATGGCGTCAATCTCGTACAGGAAGCCCGACAGCATGAAGGCGGGCAAGAAGCCCGAGAACAGGGCAATCTGCGCCGCCAGGAACTGGTTGCGCGTGACCGAGGAGATCAGCAAGCCCTGGCCCAGCGCGGGCACCATGAACACGGCCGAGAGCAGCAGCAGTGCTGCCAGCGATCCGCGCAGCGGCACGTCGAACACGAACACCGCCAGCGCCGCGGCCCCCAGGGTGGACAACATGCCGAGCACGAAGTAAGGCAGCAACTTGCCGATCAGGATTTCCACGACCGAAGCCGGGGTCGACAACACCGCCTCCATGGTGCCGCGTTCCCATTCGCGCGCCACCACCAGCGCGGTGAGCATGGTGCCGATGATGGTCATGATGATGGCGATCGCGCCGGGCACGAGCGAGCGGCGGCTTTCCAGTTCGGCGTTGAACCAGTAACGCGGCTCCAGCACCACGGCCGCGGAAGGCGCTTCGGCACCGAGCCCGGCGCGCCAGGTCTGCACCACCCCTTGCGTGTAATTGGCAACGTAGTTGGCCGTATTGGGCTGCGAGCCGTCAGTGATGACTTGTATCAGCGGCTGGCCATCGCGCTCGGCCAGACGGCGCTCGAAATCCTGCGGAATCACCACGAAGCCGCGCAGCTTGCCCGATACGACCTGGTCGGCCACCTCGCGCCGGTCATGGACAAAGCTTACGTCCAGATAGTCGGTACCGGCAAAAGCAGCGGCCAGCGCTTGAGCCGGGGCGGATCGGGATTCCTGCACCACGCCGATACGCACGTCGCGCACGTCCAGCGACACCGCGTAGGCAAACAAGAACAGCAGCACCACCGGCAACACGAAGGCAATCAGTAGCGTGGACGGATCACGTATCGCCTGCAGGCTTTCCTTGCGCACCAGAGCCCACAGGCGCTGCGGATCGAAGCGCCGCATCGCGGCGCTCGCCACCAGGTCGGCACGGCGCGGGCTATTCACGCCGCTCATGCCGCCGCCTCGCTTCGGGCTTCGTCGGCCAGATCGGCGGACTCGACCAGGTGGATGAAAGCATCTTCCATGGTCGGATCGGGCCGGTCGGCGTTGGCCGCGCCGCGCTTGAGTGCGTCAGGCGTGTCCAGAGCAATCAGCCGCGCGCGAAACAGCATCGCCACCCGGTCGCAATACTCGGCTTCGTCCATGAAGTGGGTGGTGACCATCACCGTCACGCCCTTGCGGGCGAGGCCATTGATGTGGGTCCAGAATTCGCGCCGCGTGATCGGGTCGACCCCCGAGGTCGGCTCATCCAGGAACAGAACGGGAGGGCGATGCATCACCGCGCAGGCCAGCGCGAGGCGCTGCTTGAAACCCAGCGGCAGCGAGTCCGGCGCCGCTGACAGCCAGGGCTCCAGGCCGAAGGTATCGATCATCTCCTCGATGCGCGTGCGCCGCGTCGCGCCGTCAAGTCCGTACACACCCGCAGAGAACTCGAGGTTCTGCCGCACCGAGAGCAAGCCGTAGAGAGAGAACTTCTGCGCCATGTAGCCAAGCCGGGCCTTGGCCGCCCCCGTCGCCCGACGCAGGTCCAAACCAACCACGTGTGCCTCGCCGTGGGTGGGCTTGAGCAGGCCGCACAGCATCTTGAAGGTGGTCGACTTGCCTGCTCCATTGGGGCCGAGCAGGCCGAAGATCTCGCCTTTGTGCACCTCGAAGCTGACGTTGTCGGTGGCGATGAAATCACCGAAGCGTTTGGTCAGGTCGCGGCAGGAAACGGCAATGTGCGAATCGAGTTCCACCGGCGGCAGGCGCTCGGCCAGCGCCGAAGTACCGCCGGGACCGCCACCCAGCAGATCGATGAAGGCATCCTCGAAACGGGACGGTACCGCCTGCAGGCGTGCATTGACACGATCGGCCAGCGCCTGAATCTGCTCGGAGCCCGCGCCAGCGCGCAGTACCACCCGTACACCGGCACCCTGGATCACGCCGTCGCCGATGCTCTCCAGGTCCAGCGCCTCGGCCAGCACCGCGCGGCGCTGCTCACCAACTTCCTCCAGCCGAAAGCTGCGCTCCTTCAGGCGCGCGGTGAGCTCGTCGGGCGGGCCGTCGAAGACAAGCTGGCCATCGTTGAGCAACAACACGCTGTCGCAGCGTTCGGCTTCGTCGAGGTAGGCGGTGGACCAGACCACGGCCATACCCTCGTCGGTCAACGCCTGCACCATGCGCCACAGATCCTGGCGGCTGACCGGATCGACACTGACACTGGGCTCGTCCAGCAACAGC
>JAHDXY010000059.1:0-9030 GCA_023384005.1 Burkholderiaceae bacterium
AGGACACGACCCTTTCACGGTCGGTACAGGGGTTCGAATCCCCTACGGGACGCCATCGACAAAGGCCGCTCGCGAGAGCGGAGCGGTCTATGTCGTGTGTGCCCGTCACGGGCACACACATGTGGGCGGAAAGCCGACAGAAAGTCGAAAACGGCGAGTGATTGAAAGCCTACTTTGGGCTGACGCAAGCGCCAAGAGCGTGGCGCGCGCCGGTCCGCTCTTCCTCAAGGAAGCACGGCGGCTCGCTTGCAGCGCGAGCTCGCATCTGTGACGGCTGACTCTGGGTCGGAAAACCCGCTAGGGCTGCACGATCGCGCTGGTCGAAATCGGGGGAATCCTGTTCCCCAGTTGCACCTGCACCGGCAACTTCGCGGCACCGGGCACTTTCGGCTGTTCGATGCGGCCCGCGCGCTGCGAGATGCTACCCACCCGGCGTGTCCTCGAGGTCGGCCTAGGCGTTTGCGTCGCGACGATCGCGACGCAAACGCTCGCGCACCCAAGAGGCGGCGCCAGCGTCGCGTGCGCATTTCCGATCGTGCCGGCCGTCGCGATTGCCTGGTTGATCTCCGGACAGTACTTCGACCCGCCGACCGGATCCGTCGACTACATCGACCTGCCGGTGTTCGCGGCGATTGTCCTCGTTGACGAGGTCACTGCGCCGATCGAGGCGAGGAACGCGCCAGCGATGTCGGTCGCGATGATGAGCCGAGCTTTCGCGATGCTTCTGCACTTGCCGGCGGCGTACATGTGCCGGAAGTGGCCCGCGACCGCTCCAGTGCATTTGCGACGCTCGATATTCCTGAACTCCTAAATCTTTCGTCCTGACTACTAAGCGAAGGATCGCGAAAGCCAGTCTACTCGGAACGTGACCGCCGGTCGCTCAACATGCGATCCCAACCTATGCCGGATCTGCATCAGTCGAACGGGCGTTCGGCAGAACGATGACATGGCCAAGAGGGAGATTGGATGATTCCGCCGACCAGTTCGGGATCGCGCGAGCGTGTGCATAAGGTCCGCTGGGGCGTAGCAATCGATCTGAAGCGATGCGTGGGATGCCAAAGCTGCACCGTCACCTGCAAGATCGAGAACGGTACGCCGCCGGACGTCTTCTGGACGCGCGTGATTGCAAAGGAGGTGGGCAAGTACCCGTTTGCGGCCACGGTGTTCATGCCGATGCGCTGCAACCATTGCACGAACGCGCCCTGCGTACCCGCATGTCCAACGGGTGCGACGTACGTGCGCCAGCAAGACAATCTCGTACTGGTCGATCCGGACAAGTGCGTCGGTTGTCATGCCTGTGTCGTGGCGTGTCCCTATGACGCACGCGCCATTCCGGAAGACGCCCGTGGGTATTACGGTACGACGAGCACACCCTTCGAGAGGGTCGCGTACGAGAAGCGCCCGCCAGGCGTTGTCCAGAAGTGCACGATGTGCGTGCATCTCATCGACAAGGGCCTTCGCCCCGCCTGCATCGAGAGCTGTCCCACCGAAGCGCTTATCTTTGGCGATCTAGAAGACCCACAGAGCGCGGTTTCGAAGGCCATCCGTCAGCGACCGAACTTCCAGCCGCACGTGGAGCTTGGCACCGATCCCAATGTCTATTACCTGACCTGAACGACGGAAGCGAGCGATGGGACCAGAGTTCAATGCCGAGATGCGATGCCAGAGCGAGTGGGGCTGGCTGCTCGCGTTCTGGCTTTTTCTGAGCGGCACAGCAGGTGCACTGTTCCTCTTGTACCAGGTCATGGGGCTGCCAGGCTCCATCGGCAACCTCGCCATCGGATTGATGCTCCTGGGCGGTGGTGTCCTGCTTCTGGAGCAGGGATCTCCCTCGCGCTTCTGGCGTGCCGTGACGGGAATCAGGACGTCCTGGCTAAGCAGGGGGACCGTATTCGTTGTGACCTTCGTCCTCTTTGGGACGCTTTCCCTTGCATTGAAACGGGTACCCGCGTGGCCGGCGAACGACGCATTCGCGAATGCACTAGGCTGGATCGCGTCACTGTCTGCGTTAATGGTGGTGCTGTACCCAGGATTGTTTCTTTCCAACCACCGTTCGGTCCCCTTTTGGCGCACGCCGATGCTGCCGATCGTCCTCGCAATCTCTGGAATCGCGGGCGCTAGCGCCGTGATACTCGTGGCCTTACCATGGCTGGATCGTGGGCTGGATTCGTACCGAATACTGGCGGTGGGATCGAACGTCGCCGCGGTTTCTGCATTCTGCGTGTATCTCGTGTCGATGGCGCGGCGAAACGGAGCCGCAAGCGAGGCCGTCAGGCTCCTGAATCGGCCACCGCTGGCCTGGTTCCTCTGGGGTGGTGTCTTCTTCATCGGATCGATCGTGCCGGTGACGTTGTTACTGGCGAAACCCGAGGCGTCGTCGCAGTTCGCCGGAGCGTGCATGCTCGTCGGCTGTCTGCTGTTGCGCTACTGCGTGCTCAAGGCCGGTGTGCTGGTGCCCGCGGCGCTGGCGCAGAAGGGGTTCGAACTACTCAACCTCAATCGCACCAATCTCGACGACCTCGCACGGGAATACGGACACGCGACAGTAGGCACTCCGGCCAACGAGAGGTGAAGCATGGAAACATTCGCGAAGAACGAACCCCCTGCCTGCGCGGCGCCGTCCTGCTTGGCGACGACCGTGACGTTCCTGGGTGACCTTCCGTCACTTCTCGGAAAGCGCGAACATCACGTCAACCTGCCGCAGGGGGCGACGGTGGCCTGCCTGATGAACGCCCTCGTCGAAGCTTTCGGAAGCGTCTTCGCCGAGCGCGTCTTCTCTAGTCCGGGAAAGCTCAATCACACTGTGCTCGTCTTTGTGGACGGCGAGAGCATCAAGCGTCACGGTCTGCTGGACGCACCGCTGGGCGAAGGCACGGTGGACGTCATGTTGTTGCCCATGTTCGCGGGTGGTTGATCATGCAGAAGATCCAGTCGGAAGTTGTTAAGACTTCGTGCGGACAGTGCTACATCGGCTGCGCCATAGAGGTCCAGGTCGACGATGGCGTGGTGACGAACATCTCCGGCAATCCGGACAGCCCGCAGAATCGGGGAAAGATGTGCGCCAAGGGCAAGGCTGGGGTCATGAACCTCTACAACCCCAACCGAGTGAAAGTGCCCTTGAAGCGAACCAGTTCCGAGAAGGGGATGGACGTGGACCCCGGCTGGGTCGAGATCTCATGGGACGAAGCGATCGATACGATCGTTTCGCAGTTCGAGCGTATTCGGGACACTCCGCAGAAGTTGCTCATTCAACCTTGGGAGGTGATGGGGGACAACCTGTTTTGGTTGTCTTCGTTCGGCAGTGCCTTCGGCGCCTACCTTGCCTCAGTCGTCGCTTCGCCAGACTGTGGCAAGGTGGTTCATCCGGTCGAGTACTTCTCAGGTGGCGGGTTCCACCAGCAGCCCGACCTTCACCATGCGAACTACTGCATTCTCATCGGAACGCAATTCGGCATCGCCTCGCGCAGCAGCTTCAACCACCATCTCCTCGACATGGCAAACGCCCGCGAGCGCGGGATGAAACTGGTCGTCATCGATCCCGTGGGCGGATACGCGGGAAGTAAGGCCAACGAATGGGTTCCGATCCGGCCAGGGACGGATGCCGCATGGGGCTTGAGCATGCTGCACGTGCTCTTGAACGAGCTCGAGGTCTACGACCGGGCGTTTCTCGCAAACAAGACCAACGCCCCGTACCTCGTCGGACCCGATGGGCATTACATCCGGGACCCGTCGAGCGGGGCGCCACTCGTTTTCGATCTCGCTGACAACGCGACCAAGTCGCATGACGATCCAGGTCTAAAGCAGCCGTCCATTTCCGGAAGATACTTGTTGGGGGAAGTGCGAGCCCGGACAGCTTTCGACTTGCTCCGAGAGCACGTCGCGAAGTACCGTCCGGAAGCAACCGAGGCGATCACGACGATACCCGCAGCGACCGTTCGGCGAATTGCGCGTGAGTTCGGCCAGGCGGCGTGCATCGGACAGACGATCGAGATCGACGGAGTAGAGCTTCCCTATAGACCCGTTTGCGTCGACTGGGCCAAGGGCGCGCAAGGTCACAAGCACGGTTTCCACAATTGTTGGCCACTCAAGTTGCTCAACATCGTAGTTGGCTCGGTGAACGTACCGGGGGGCATCATGAGTACCGGTGCGGCTGGCAAGTATCCGCATCGGTGGTGGCCGGAAAGCGGCACCGACGGCATGCTGGAACACGGTGGACAAATCTTCCCGATGGGCCATCCGAGTTCTTTCCCGGGCCGCGCTCCGGCTCGGCCGCTAAGGGCAGATATCGCGGAACTGTTTCCGCTCGCACCCCACTATCACACGATGCTGCCGATCGTGTTCGACGACCCGTCGAAATTCGGTTTGTCCGGCGACGCGGCCATCGAGATGCTGATGCATTCGCCCAACAACAGCATCCTCGGCAATTTCGGCGACATCGCGCAAGTCGAACGATTCTACAAATCACTCCGGTTCATCTTCGGCTTTGCGGTCGAGATCAACGAAACCACCCTGTTCGACGACATCGTGCTTCCGTTCCCTAGCTATCTGGAAAGATGGGATTTCATCCCTGGCGTTGGAGCCTATTACATCGCTCCTTGTGGTCAGGATGATTTTCATTGGCAGGTGCGCCAGCCAGTGGTCGACCTTCCGCCGGAGATGCGACAGCCGCAGGAGGTGATTCAGGAGATCGCGGATCGTCTCGGCATTCTTCCCGGCATGTACCGGCTGTTGAACCACACGTTCAGCTTGAAAGGAGCGCACAAGCTCGAGGCAGGCGAGCGCTATCGTGTTCCCGAGATCATCGACAAGGCAACGCGGTCATGGTTCGGCGACGATCGAGGCCTCGCTTGGTTCCAGGAACATGGCGTGATTCGCCATCCCCGGGACGTCGAAGAGGCCTACATCGGTGCGAACCTGGACGCCCGAATCCCCGTCTACCTTGAGCACTTCCTGACCCGTGGAGAACAACTCGCGGCGGTTGTCAAGGAAATGAAACTGGACTGGGATCTATCGGACTACAAAGCCCTCTCCGACTGGATGCCCTGTCCGTCATTCACCGCGATACGCAGCGGCGAGTACGACCTCATCGCCGTTCACTTCAAGTTTCCGTTCGTCTACGGCAGCTATGGCGCCGAAAACCCGTGGATCGACGAAATCTGCGGGAAGACGCACGCGTACAAGATCCTGATCAACACCGCCGTTGCACGGAAGAAGGGGATCGAGCAGGGTGACAGCGTGTGGTTGGAATCACCGGTGCGCAAGGTAAGGGCAGTCGTGCGGGTGACCGAATGCATCCATCCGGAAGCAGTGGGTATCGGGGGGCATTTCGGCCATTGGTCGCCGGGCATGCCGATATCGCGCGGGAAGGGCGTGAGCTTCAACGCGCTTTGTCCCAGCGATCTAGACCACATCGACATGATCTCAACGGCACTGGATCAGTGCGTACAGGTCAAGGTCTACAAATGACCTGTTCACAGTGGAGTTGAACACTCCCCTTTCGTGGATACGACCCCGTCGGGTCGACATATATGGAGTTACGACGATGAAACTGTACCGTGCTCTTCTCGCTGTGCTTCTATCGGCCGTATCCGGCGTTGGCGCCGCCCAGTACCCGCCGGGCGATCAGCCCATCCGACTGGTGGTACCGTTCACCCCTGGCAGCGGTACTGATATCGCTGCACGCCTGCTCGCCGAAGCGCTCACGCCGGCACTCAAGCGACCGGTCATCGTCGACAATCGTGCAGGCGCGTTGGGCACGATCGGCACTGCGTTCGTTGCAAAGTCTCCTCCCGATGGGTTCACTCTCGTGATGGTCGGCGGAACCGGCATCGTGTCGGCCCCGTTTGTCTTTCCCAGCCTCGCCTACGATCCCGTTCGTGACCTCGAACCCGTCTACTTCGTCGCCAGCTCTCCGCTTGCATTGTTGGTCGCTGCCGACGCGCCGGAGAAGTCCTTCAGCGATCTGATCGGGACAGCCAAGGTACAACCGGGCAAGCTGACGTATGCAGCACACAATATTACAAACCGGCTCGCCATGGAGGTTATCAAGCAGTCGATGGGAGTCGATCTTGTCTACGTTGCCTACAAGAGCATGCCGCAGGCGCTGACCGACATTGCCGCGGGTCGCGTGACGGCAATGTTCAACGATCTGAGTGGTTCGAGCCAGTTCATGGCGGCGGGCAAGGTGCGTCCGCTTGCACTCATGAAGCGCACGCGCTCGCAGCGCGTTCCCGATGTGCCTACGGTCTATGAACTCGGATATCAGGGTCATGAGGTCATCAACTGGACGGGGTTGTTCGTCCCGAAGGGAACACCGCGGGAAATCGTCGATCGCCTCGCGCGCGAGATCCGGACGATTGCCGAGCGGCCGCAACTCAAGGAGCGATTCGAAAGCCTGGGGCTCGAGTTGAACCAAGGAGGCACTCCGGAAGCGCTTGCGAAATTCGTGCAGAGCGACATCGATGCGATGGGTCCCATCATCCGCAAGCTGGGAATTTCTCCCTAATGGTGCTGTCGAACGCGTCAACACCGCACATGAAAGTCGCCAATGTCGACACCCTGGAATGGCTGGAAGTACCCGCGTCCAATGTCGGCGAGGCGATCGTCGAGGCACTCGCTCTTGGCGGAATCGATCACCTCTTCTTCACTTCTGGAACCGAGATTGGCTTCTACCAGGAGGCAATCGCGAAGGCTCGGTCAAGCGGTCGCAGTGCGCCGAAGCTGATCACCATCACCCACGAACACGTGGGGCTCAACGCAGCTTTGGGATACGCGGCGGTAAGCGGCAAACCTGCAGCCACGGCAGTGCATGTGGATTCGGGAACGCAGCATTGCGGTGGAGCGATTCACACAGCATGGCATAGTGGGCTGCCCGTCCTGATGACAGCAGGAGCGGCCCCCGCAAGCTACCCGGGTTCGATGCCCGGCGCGCGGGATGGCGGCGGACATGTCTGGATGCAACAGACGCTCGACCAGAATGGAATCGTTCGCAGTTACACGAAGTGGGATCACCGGCTCGAACAACAGGACAATCCAGGGCTGATCGTAGGTCGCGCCCTGCAAGTAGCGCGAACCGAACCTTGCGGACCGGTCTATCTCAGCATTCCAAGGGAAATCCCGCTCCTGACGACAAGTGGCGCGCGATTCCCCAGCGCTGCGCAACTCGGCATTCCCCGCCCTGCCGCACCCGATTCAGAGGGCATCAACGAGATCGCACGCAAGCTCGTCGCTGCACGCAACCCTTGCGTCGTGGTTTCTCGATCCGGTCGGAATCCCGACTCCGTGCCCGCACTCGTCGAATTGTGCGAATTGCTCGCCCTGCCCGTGGTCGACTCGAATTCGCGCGCGTACCTTTGCTTTCCGATGGACCATCCGCTCTATCAGGGATCTGCCTGCCTGAGCGATGCCGATTTCGTTCTGGTGCTCGAAGCGGGAGTTCCCTGGCTTCCAGGCATATCGGAGCCCGATTCGCGCACGTATGTCGCCGTAATCGGCCTCGACCCGATCCAGCACCGGATTCCGACGTTCGAGTTCACCGCGAGTATGCGGCTGGTAGCCGACTCCCTGATCGCGGTGCGAGCACTCATTGTGGCGGTACGTGCATTGATCAACGAGGCTGACAGGGAGCGAGTGGCACTTCGCGCTGCGCACTGGGGGGAGATGTCGCGGTCGAAACGCGTCGAGGCGGAGGAGCGGGCGCGCGCGGGTGCGAAGGCCGTGCCGATGGACCCGATATGGTTATCATCCGAGATCGGTCGGGTCATCGATTCAAGTTGCATCGTTTTCGACGAGACGATGCCTCAGAACCGGCTGAACGAGTACCTGCGTTGCGGCAGACCGGGCTCCTACTTCTACAACCCGGCGAGTAGTGGGGGCTGGGCAACCGGCGCAGCATTGGGGGCCAGCCTCGCGGCGCCGGACCGTAACATCGTGGCAATCACGGGCGACGGCTTCTACATGTTCGGCGTCCCGAACGCCGCGATCTCCGCGAGCGTGCGACACCGCGCGCCGTTTCTGACGATCATCTATCAGAACAGGAGCTACTCCACCGGAGTAACCAAGGTTGCCGGCACCTATCCGAACGGACATGCCATGAGGGCTGGCTTCGATGGCGGCTACTTCGACCCGCCGATCGACTTCGCGAAGGAGGCCGAGGCTGCGGGAGCCCACGGCGAGAACGTCAGAGACCCGCAACAGGTGCGGCCTGCGCTCGAGCGTGGGCTCGACCAGCTTCGTCGCGGCAAGCCCGCGGTCGTCTCGGTGTGGCTGCCACGCCTGATGCAAGACGACTGAGGCGGACTATGCGCCCAGTGCCACGCGTTTGACGGATTTGAACGAACCCGCGACCAAGAGGGACGCAATGGAACTGTCGCCAATCAATCTGTTCATCAATGGCGAATGGGTCGAACCGGCAAGCGATCGGTACTTCCGCGTAACGAATCCCGCCACCGAAGAGAGCATCGCCGAGGTTGCCCAGGGCGACTCACGCGACGTCGATCGGGTCGCGGCAACTGCACGCCGGGCATTCGACGACGGTCCATGGCCCAGGCTTGCCCCGACTGCACGCAGAGACATCCTGCACCGTTTGGCGGAACTCCTCGAGGAGCGGGCAGATGAGTTCGCCGTCCTTGAGACCTTGAACACCGGCAAGCCTGTCGTCCAAACGACGACGCGCGATTTGCCATTCGCGGTCGAACTCATCCGCTACTACGCGGGCTGGGCTGACAAGATCCACGGTACGACGCTACCGTCCGGCTCGGCGCTCGGTTACACGTTGCGCGAACCCGTGGGTGTCGTCGCCGCTATCACACCATGGAACTCCCCTCTGGTGCTGTCGCTGATGAAGATCGCGCCGGCGCTCGCAGCCGGGAATGTCGTGATACACAAACCTGCGAGTTGGACACCGCTGACCGCGTATCGACTCGCCCAACTGGGGGTTGAAGCTGGCCTGCCGCCCGGGGTTCTCAGTGTCGTCACCGGCCCGGGCGACATCGTCGGCAGTGCGCTGGTATCGCATCTACTGGTGGACAA
>JAHDXY010000059.1:9040-18525 GCA_023384005.1 Burkholderiaceae bacterium
GGAAACGACAACCGGCAAGCAGATCATGCGTGATTGCGCAGACTCGTTGAAGCGCGTCTCTCTCGAACTCGGCGGGAAATCACCCAACATTGTCTTTGCCGATGCTATCGACCTCGATGCAGCGGTCTCCTTTGCTGCGCGGGGGTTTTGCAGCAACCAGGGACAGATATGTTGGGCCGGCTCCAGGCTCTTCGTCGAGAAGGCGGTACATACCTCCTTTGTCGCGAAGCTCGTGGACCGGATCGACACCGACTGGAAGATCGGCGATCCGATGGAATCCTCGACCACCTTGGGCCCACTGATTTCTGGAAGCCACCGCGAACGTGTCGAGGGATTCATCGAAGAGGGCAAAAAGGGCGGCGCCGAAATAGTCCTCGGCGGCGCGCGGCCCGACCGAAGGGGCTACTTCGTCCAGCCAACCGTTTTCGACAATGCGAACAACAATATGAGGATCGCTCGAGAGGAGATCTTCGGGCCGGTGGTCGCCGTCATCCCGTTCGAGAGTTTCGACGAACTCGTAGACCAGGCAAACGACTCTTGCTACGGATTGGCCGCGGGCATATGGACAGCGAATATCTCGAAGGCGCATAGCCTGGCGCGAGTCCTCCGCGCGGGAAGCATATGGATCAATACCTACGGCCCACAAGGCGCTACATTGCCCTTCGGCGGGATGAAGCAAAGCGGACTGGGTCGGGAGTTGGGGCAGGAAGTGCTCCAGCTCTATACAGAGACCAAGTCAGTCTTGGTGAATCTGGCTTGATGGGGTAGGACCTGATGTCTCGCACGGATCGCCTGAACGCGTTGGCCTCGGAGGCACTCCAGGCCTGCGTCGATGACCGGCCGCAGGACGGCGTGTTTCGGATCCACAGCGCCGTCTATACCGACCCGGCCCTCTTCGAACTAGAGCATCGGCACATTTTCGCCAAGACCTGGGCGCTGCTCGGACACGTATCCCAGCTGCCTGCGGCACACGATTTTCTTTCCACGCAGATCGGCAATCGGGAAGTCCTGGTCACAAGGAACGGAAACGGAGAGATCAATGCCTTCCTGAATTCCTGCCGCCACAAGGGCGCGCTGCTCACTCGTACCAAGGCCGGTAACTGCAAGTTTCACGTCTGCCCGTATCACGGTTGGGCTTATGACAGCACCGGCAGCAACATCGACGTAAAGGATCGAGCGGCCGGCTGCTATACGCAGGCATTCGCCGGCGAGAACAGGGACCTGATCGCCCTGCCGCGCGTCGGAATCTACAAGGGTCTGATTTTTGGGAGCCTCGATCCGCGGGTTCCTTCGCTCGACGAGTTCCTTGGCGAAACCAGGGTGTTTCTCGACTTGGCGATGGATCAGGGCGAATCCGGGATGGAGATCGTTCCGGGGCGCGTCGCGTTCCGTTATCGCGGCAACTGGAAGCTGCAACTCGAAAACGGCACGGACTTCTATCACCTGACGTCGACGCACGCAGGGTTCATGGACATCATGGGAAAGCGCCGGCAGGGCGAAGGCAATCAGGAAGCGCGCCAGTTCGACTGGAGCAAGCGGCTGAAGCAGCAAGGCGGAACTTTCCAGTTCGCGTTCGGGCATGCCGCCGTGTGGCTCGATCAGGCCGAGCCGGAGAAGCGACCTATCCATCCGTCCATCGATGCCATCGCCCGGCGCGTTGGCGATTTGCGTGCCGAATGGATGCTCAAGGTGCGCGGCATTTCAGTCTTCCCGAACATGCAGATCGCAGACGGCGCATCCCTTACCTTGCGCGTATTCCGGCCGCTCGCCGTCGATCTCACCGAGGTCCGCTACTACTGTCTCGCCCCAGTCGACGAGGCGCCGCATTTGAGGACATGGCGACTGCGCCAGTTCGAGGATTTCTTCAACGTCAGCGGTATGGCAACGCCGGACGACGCGGTCCTCTACGAGGACTGCCAGAAGGGCTTCAAGACCCAGGACAGTTGGCTGCAAGGTTGCTCGCGCGGAATGACAGCCCATCGGCAAGGGGGAAACCAGCACTCCGAGCAACTCGGTTTCATGCCGCTGGGCAGCGTTCAGGGTGAATTCGACATGCAGAACGAGACAACGCTTCATCCGGCTTACCGCGAGTGGATGCGGCTGCTGACGGCGGGGCTGGAGGGACGTCCGGCATATGAGTAGCGCGCCATTCAACGCGTGCAGCCACTGCGAAGCAACCTTGCTTTCGAATGCCACCGTCTCCCAGGAAGCAGCAATGCTGGACGAGCGGCGTTGGCATGAATGGTTGGAACTGTTCACCGAGGACTGCGAGTTCTGGGTTCCGACTTGGCTCGACGAGGGACAGCTTGCGTCGAACCCCGGATCGCAGCTCTCTCTCATCTACTACTCTAGTCGCGCACCGTTGGAGGACCGCATCCTGCGGATCGAGTCGGGTAGATCGCCCGCCTCGACGCCTCTTCGTCGAACGTCTCATCATCTGTCCAATCTCTTGGTCGAAGCGGCTTCCGACAGCGAGATTTTGGTGCGTAGCGCATCGACATGCATGATCTACGATCCGCATACGACACGGATCGAAACGCTTTCCGGCTGGACGCGTCACACGCTGCGCCTCGTCGACGGTGCTTGGCGGATCGCCCGCAAGAAGGTGGTCATTATCAACGATGTCCTGCCACCGGTAGTGGACTTCTATTTAATATGACCAGGCGAGAGCGCAGGCCAGTGGTCTTTCTCGCGAACGACGAGGTTCTCTCGGAGATCTTGCACGAGGTGGGCCAACGACTCACCGAATCAGGGTTTCAGATTGTGTACGGCGACGCACCTCCCAGGGAATGCGACGCTCCCTGGGTACCTCCGGAACTGGAGCGAGCCGACGTCGCCATGTTCACGATGCGCAGTCAATGCACCGAAGCGATGCTGCGCGGCGCCACGCGACTGCGCGGTATCGTTTACCCGACCATCGGAACTGATTCGCTCGACCTCGAGGCCGCGGACGCGCTCGGCATCATCGTCGGCCACGGTGCGATGCCCGAGAATTTCATTGGAATTGCCGAAGCTACGGTAATGCTTATCCTCATGCAGTTGTACGATCCGCTCGCATCGAGCAACGTCCTGCACGGTAGGCGCATGCGCCCACGGCCCGACGCGAATTCGGTCTGGGCACGTCTGCTGTGCGGTCGAACCGTAGGGATCGTGGGGTTCGGTCGGATCGGACGAGCGGTAGCAGATCGACTAGCGCACTGGCACGTTCGGCTGCTGGCCTGTGATCCTCACGCTCTCGACCTTGGCCGACCATCAGACGTCACGCTTGTCGATTTCGACACCTTGATGGGCGCTAGCGACGTCGTCGTGATTTCGGTCGCTCTCACGCCGCAGACGCGCGACATCGTTGACGCGAGAGCATTGTCGCTGATGAAGCCGGAGAGCCACTTGATCAACATCTCCCGGGGCGAGGCAGTCGACGAGCAGGCACTGGCCGTTGCTCTGCGTGAACACCGCATCGGCGGCGCAGCCCTCGATGTGACGCGCGTGGAGCCGTTGCCCTTGGACAGTGAGTTGAGGACGCTCGACAACTGCTTTCTCACGCCGCACATGATCGGGCAGACCAAGGACGTCTTTCGGGTGATTGCACCGACAGCTGTCGAGAACATCGTCCGTATCCTCGGAAATGAAATTCCGCGCTACTGCAAGAATCCGCAGGCGCGAGTGAAGTGGATAGAACGACTGCAGATGCTAGGTATCTCGACACCGAACGGAGGGATCGAGTGAACGAACGCTGGGTACGGGTCGCCGATACAAAGGACATCCCGACTGGAGGCACGCTGCAGGTTCGACTGGGTGTCGATCCCGTTTGCCTTTACAACATCGACGGATGCATCTATGCGACGCACGATGTCTGCAGCCATGGAAAGGCGAGTCTGGCCGATGGATCGATCCGCGGCGACGAGATCGTATGCGCCCTTCACAAGGGGCGATTTCACATCCCAACCGGCAAAGCTGTCGGCGTTCCTTGTACCAACGATATACGGACCTATGCTGTCAAAGTAGAGGATGGTGCCGCGTGGCTGAACTCTGAGTGAAGGGCCCGTATGACGACTTTCTGCCATATCGCCGACCGCGAGGTTTGATCATGAGGACTTTCCGCAATGAAGTGCAGTACTGGCGGGATAGAGGTGACGTGATCGATATCCGTTCTCTCGTGGATCGCCGTTTCGAAGCGGCCGCCATTACAGCCGAGATACAGGCAACATCGAACAAGATCGTCGTGTTCCACAACCTGCGAGGCTCGTCGATGTCGGTCGTGACGAACTTGTACGGTAGCCGTGAACGGCTACGGGCAATCATCGGCACCCAGGGACACGGGGACGCGCCGTGTGCCTCATTCAATCGCCACGTCGATCGATGCCTGTCACCGATCATGCCGTTCGTGTTACGGGACCAAACGCCGTCGGAGCGCCGTTCGACGACGGTGTCCGAGTTGCCCGTGCTCACCTATCACGAAATGGATGCCGGCCCCTACATCACCTCGGGGATCATCCTCGTGAAGGATTCGGCATCAGGAATTCACAACCTGTCTTTTCATCGGGCACTGGTCGTCTCCGATGCCGAACTCCGCCTAAGCATAGGGCCGCGACATGACCTCGCGGCGATTCAGCGCAATGCGGAAGAAATGGGGCTTGCGCTGGAAGTGGCGTTCCTGGTGAGCGTATCCGCCGGCATTTTTCTCGCGGCCTGTACTTCGCTGCCGCGGCATTCCGATGAGCTCGCGCTGGCGGCGTCTATCGACGGCGCGCCGATACCGATGCGCAGGTCATCCGCACTCGGGCTCGACGTTCCGATTGCTGCCGATATCGTGATCGAAGGGCGCATCCTGCCGAATGAGCGTAGGCCGGAAGCGCCTTTCGGTGAATGGATGGGCTATTACGTGGCGGAGAAGCAGTCGCACGTATTGGAGGTGGTAAACGTCGACTGCGCTCCAGATTCGCTCTTCCATGGTCTGATTTGCGGATCCAATGAAGACTTGCGCCCACTGGAGTTGACCACCGCAGCACGCATCCACCGGGCGCTGGCGCAACAGTTCGATGGAATTCTCGACGTCGTGTGCTTTCCCACGATGCTCTGCACCGCAATCAGGATCCGACAGGCACACGAGGGCCATGCAGGGCAAGTCCTGCTTGCAGCAATTGCGGCTCACTTCATGTACAGCAAGGTCTGCATCGTCGTCGACGAGGACGTCGATGTCTACGACCTCGGCGATGTAATGTGGGCATACGCTACGCGCGCCAGACCGGACAAACGCACGCACGTCTTGAGCGACATCCCCGGATTCTTCCGTGATCCCCACAAGGACCATTGGGGCCGACTCGCACTCGATGCCACGATCCCCTGGGGTCGCGGAGCGGAGTTCGCTCGCAAACGAATTCCCGGCCGCGACCGGGTCGATCTCGAGATGCTGTCGGGCCGTTGACAACGCCGTCTCCCTGCGCGTGTTCGGAGCGTGCCGAGCGGATTTCTGACCATCCAGGTCGGTCGACGAGCGGCGTGTCGGGTCAGTCGACTCGGCCGGCGCTCCGGCCTGGCGCCGGCGACCCCTTCGCTGCATGAGCGCGGGCGGGCGGGAATCCGAAGTACTGCCCGAACGCAAAAGTGAAACTGCTCTGGTGCTGGTAGCCAACCTGATCGGCCACAGTTCCGACCGGGAGCTTCTCCTTCGTGAGCAACTGCAGCGCATGCTCCATCCGTGCCTTCAGCGTGAACTGGTAGATGGTGCAGCCGAATAGGAACTTGAACCCTGCCTTCAGTTTGGTCGAGTTCAACCCGGCCTTGCGCGCGAGGCTGTCGATGGAATGGACCGTCGCGAGATCCTTGAGGATCAGGCCGCGGACATACTCGAGCGATTCGAGGTCCCGCGGCGTGACCACGAGTCCGCCCGGGGGCGACAGACGCTGGGTGCGCCACAACTCGATTGTCTCGCAGATCAACTCCGTGCATTTCGCTTCCGCGAAGAACAGGCGACGCTGGTCCCCGTAAGGATTCCGAATCAGTTGGTCGACGAGTTCGGCAACGCGATGGTTGATGGGTACCGCGCGGAAGTAGACGTGTGATAAACCGATCGCGTCGACCACCTCGCGCAATTCGCGTAGTTGATCGCATCCTTCATCGAGAAAGAGATCGAGAAAACCGTCTTGCAGGTATAGTGCCACCGAACGCCGACGCCCGCGCAGACAAGTGACTCGATAGGTTGCGTCGGCGCCGGCCCTGCAAACGATGAGATTCAGATCTGATATGGACACCTCGGAGCGCTGATCGGCGACGAGCGCCGGCCCGGTGACCGTGTAATGAAATTCTGTCAACTCCTCGGAGGGAATGAGTTCGGACCGCTCTTCCTCGAACATGCAGTCGCATATGACGGCGTACGCCTTTCCCTCGAACTCGAGTAGTTCCCAGCCAGCACCATCCGTTCGTCCGTGAAGGGGAATTCTTCCCCCGTATAACCCCAGGCCCTCAAGCGCGTCGAATCGGTATCGGTATGAGCTCCGTTTCAGCGCGTGCAGTACCTCCGACATCCGCGCAGGGGACGGCGCCAGGACAGTTCGTAACAGCCCCGTTGATCCGCTTGGCATGCAAATTCCCAAATTCCGTTGACGGGCCGTGACAAGCAATATTCTGCGTCTTCGCTTCTCGGGTCAAGGACCGTCACAATCGCTTCGCGCATACGTGTCGCGCAGCAACTTTTTCCGCACCTTACCCATCGCGATGTTTCGTGACATTTCGGCGGCGGTGAACACTCGCTTGGGCGGCTTAGACGCAGCGACGCAGCCATTCGTCGCGGGCATCAACCGCGCCTGGTCGGGTTGTGCGCCCGGTCACGCAACTACCGCCGCCATCACTGCCTTGCCGAAGTCGTGCTGCGACACGCGGATTGGTTCCGATTGAACACTGCGCCGTATTCCACCAGCAACGCGCGTAGCGCGTTGCTCTGAGCAATCCGGGCATTAACCAGTTGCTGTCGCACGCGGTTCAGCGAAAGTACCGTCTGCGGAGCTCCCGTTTTTTGCGGCTACGCGCTTGAAGCCGTCATGGCGAACGACCATCCAGACGGCGCGGGGTCGACGGCGCCGGTCAAATTGCCAGTGACGAACGATCACGTCGCGGCGTCGGACATCATGCGTGCCTGCGCCCGTACCCGCGGCGCGACGTCGATCATGGTTCCTGCGAATCGTCTTCGCGGCCGTCGGGTTCTTCGGCGGCGCCAGCCGGAACGGCGATACCGTACTGCCTGATGATTCGCCTTAGCCGGGGCCGCGAGATGCCGAGGATCTCGCAGGCGCGTCCCCGATGCCATCCCGTCGATTCGAGCACACGCAGAACGTGCACCTTTTCCACGTCACGCAGGCGCCATTGCGCTTGCGGCTCGACGAACGTCCGCAACCGGGCGGGCGCGCTGCACATCTTATCGGACAGCAGGTCACAGGTGATGACGTCCGCGCGGCACAACGCCACCGCTCTCATCAGCACGTTCTCCAGTTCGCGCACATTCCCTGGCCAGTCGTACGCCTGGAAACAACGCAGCACTTGCCGATCGACCCGCCAAACATGGCGGCGCATCTCGCGATTGATTCGAGCGAGCAAAGTCTGGACCAGATCGGGAATGTCCTCCTTGCGATCGCGCAGTGGCGGCAGGCAGACGCTGATGACCTGGAGACGATAGTAGAGGTCCTCGCGAAAGCTTCCGTCGCGCACGCAGCCGGACAGATCGACGTTGGTCGCCGCAATGAAACGGGCGTCCGTGGTCTGCGTTTCCTGCGCGCCCAAGGGGACGAATTCCTTCTCCTGCAATACACGCAGCAGCTTGCCCTGGATCGTGCGGGACAACTGGCTTACCTCGTCGAGGAACATCGTGCCGTGATTGGCCATGGCGAATTTCCCGATATGACGTACGACGGCGCCGGTGAATGCCCCTTTTTCATGGCCGAACATGTCGGATTCGAGAAGACTTTCCACGAGCGCCGCGCAGTTGACGGCGACGAATGGCCCGGAGGAATTCGGGCCGGCGCGGTGGATCGCTCGGGCAACCAGTTCCTTCCCGGTTCCGGACTCGCCCGTTATCAGCACCGTGGCGCGGCTCGACGCCGCAAGGCCGATGGTCTTGAACACGTCCTGCATGACCCGGCTGTGTCCCGCCATGTTGTCGGGATTGTGTCCCGGGGCCTCCGGAAACACGACCAGCCCATCGCGCGATTCATCGTCGGCGTAGCGCATCGCCTTGGCCACAGCGGCGTCGAGCTCATCGAGATCGATCGGCTTCTGGATGTAATCGTCGGCACCGCGACTCATGGCCTGGATCGTGCTTTCCATGTCGTGGAAGGCGGTAACGATGAGGACGTGGGTTCCGGGGAATGCCCGCTTGAAGTCCGGCAGCGCGTCCAGGCCGCTTCGTCCGGGCATGCGCACGTCCAGGATGATCATGTCGGGCACGAACTCGTCGCGCACCGCGAGCCCTTCGGCCGCGTTGTGCGCGATGCGCGCTTCGTGGCCCTGCGAGCGGAAATGCAGCCGCAAGGCCCGGCAACTGGCGAGATCGTCATCGACGACCAGAAACGTGCTCATGCGCCACTCGGGTTGTCAACAGGCTGAAGGGGCAAGACGACGGTCACGCGTGTTCCTCCAGGGTGCTCGGCACGCAGGGTGATGCGGCCCTGATGCTGCTCGACTATGCGCTTGGCAATGGATAACCCCAAACCGGTTCCCTGCGCACGGGTGGTAAAGAACGGCTCGAACACCTTGTCCAGGTGTTCGCTCGCGATACCGGGGCCGCTGTTGCAGATCTCGATCCGGATCGAAGCCTGGTTCTCTGCCGTCAGGCACAGCCGGGCGTCGATCACAAGCGTCGGAGGCGAGTCGGCTGCCCCTGCGCTCGCCTGCGCGCCGTTCACGATCAGATTGACGAAGGCCTGGCGCAGCTTGTTCGCGTCGCCGTAGAGAACGGGCAGGCCGGGCTGATAATGGCTCGTCACTCGCACACCGTGTTCGTTGATCTGCCTCTGGGAAATCATCACCGCGCTGTCGAGCAGCTTGCCAACGCTCAGCCAGTCCTGCTTGAGCGCGTCGGGCAGTGAATAGCTGAGCAGGTCGGAGAGCACTTCCTCCATGTATCGCTCCTGCTCCTGCGATATCTGCAGAAGTTCCCGCTCCGCTTCGCTCCAGGTGTCGGGGAGCTTCTTGCTCAGCATCTGCAGGCCCATCTTGATGGTGGACAGCGGATTGCGCAGATCGTGTGCGATCATGCTCGCTGCCCGCCCCATCGCGGCGAGCGCATGGTTCTTCGTGATCTCGCGGTTGCGTTCCTCGACCTGATCTTCCAGCCGTTTGCGTTCGGTGATGTCCTCCATCTCCGCAAGGAAATGCGTGATCGTCCCGTTCGTGTCACGGATCGGCGAAATCGCCGAATGCACCCAGAACAACTCGCCGTTCTTTTTCCTGTCGTTCAGCACCCCGCGCCCTTCCCCGCCGCCGGAAATGGTCTG
>JAHDXY010000454.1 GCA_023384005.1 Burkholderiaceae bacterium
GCCGACATGCTCGACCTCGACCGGCCCGAACTCGATTGGGTGTCGCTCGCGCGCGGCATGGGCGTTCCCGGTGTGCGCGTCGACGAGCTCGGCGCTTTCGCGCGCGCGCGCGCGCGCTCGCCGCGCCAGGCCCCTCGCTGATCGAACTGGTGCTTTGAGCGCTGCGGCGCAAGGCGCCGCGCTCAGGCGCGCGCGCCGTCGCCCCGATCGCCCGGGAGCCGCTCGCGCGGCGGGTCGACCGACGGCCACACCCGGTACAATCCGGCCGGTGATTTCCTTGCGCAACGACACCTTCCTGCGCGCGCTGCGGCGTGAGCCCACCGAGTACACGCCGATCTGGCTGATGCGCCAGGCGGGGCGTTACCTGCCCGAGTACAACGCAACGCGCAAGCGCGCCGGCAGTTTCCTCGCGCTGTGCAAGTCGCCCGACCTAGCCTGCGAGGTCACGCTGCAGCCGCTCGCGCGCTACGGCCTCGACGCGGCGATCCTGTTCTCGGACATCCTGACGATTCCGGACGCGATGGGGCTGGGCCTGTACTTCGTCGACGGCGAGGGACCGAAGTTCGAACGGCCGGTGCGCGACGAATCGGACGTCGCCCGGCTGGCCGTGCCCGACCCGGGCGCCGAGTTGCAGTACGTGTGCGACGCGGTCGCGACGATCCGCACCGCCCTCGGCGGGCGCGTGCCGCTGATCGGGTTCTCGGGCAGCCCGTGGACGCTGGCCTGCTACATGGTCGAGGGCGGCGGCAGCGACGATTTCCGCCGCGTCAAGACGATGCTCTACCAGCGCCCGGACCTGATGCACCGGATTCTGGACGTCAACGCCCGCGCGGTGTCGCTGTACCTTCGCGCGCAGATCGCAGCGGGCGCGCAGGCGGTGATGCTGTTCGATTCCTGGGGCGGCGCGCTGTCGGATCGGGCGTTTCGCGAGTTCTCGCTCGCCTACGTCGAGCGCGTGCTGCGCGAACTCGATTCGCAGGTACCGGTGATCGTCTTCACCAAGGGCGGCGGGCTCTGGCTCGAGGCGATCGCGGCGACCGGCTGCGACGCGCTCGGCGTCGACTGGACGGTCGACCTCGGCGCGGCGCGCGCGCGGGTTGGCGCCCGCTGTGCGATCCAGGGCAACCTCGACCCGATGGCGCTGATGGCTTCGCCCGAGAAGGTTCAGGCCGAGGCGATTGCCGTGCTCGAGAGCTTCGGCGCGCCGGGCGAGGGCTACGGGCACGTGTTCAACCTCGGCCACGGCATCTCGCAGCACACGCCGCCGGAGAGTGTTTCGGCGCTGGTCGAAATCGTCCATTCGCATAGCGCCCAAATGCGACGTCTACGCGTGAGCGCGTCCTCACTTTGACCTCAACCCAGTGTCGACGCGCCTTCGCGAGGCGCTTGAACACTGGGTTTCGGAGGGGGTCAGAGGGGCACTTATGCACATCCAGCCGCTTCCCCGACGAACGGCCAGCAGTCCCGGTGCCGGGTTCAAGGTCTTTCTGCAAGCCATTGATTCGAAACAACAATTATTTGTAGAAAAAGTGTGCATTGGACCACCGGTCGAGCATTGGCGCGGATTTCTGGGCGATCGCGCGAATCTGCCCACAGTTTTTTCCACAGGTTCTGTGAACGACGCGGAAAAGCTTCCGTATCACGGCCGCTTAACCGGTGAAGTTAATGTGAATTCTCAGTGCCGGACGTCGTGAGCGGGTCGCCAGGTTCGCTTTCGATCGCCTGTGTCGCGCTCGACGTGCCGGGCACCGACGCCTTCGACTACCGCATTCCCCCGGAGCAAGTTGGCACGCTCGTTCCCGGAGCGTGGGTGCTGGTCCCGTGGGGACGCACGCGTCGCGTCGGCATCGTGGTGCGACTGCGCGAGCACTCCGATGTTCCCGCCGAGCGCCTGCGCTGCGTGATCGGGCGCTTCGCCGAGGCGCCCGAACCGGACCCGGGCTGGATCGAAATGATTCGTTTCGTCGCACGCTACTACCATCGCCACCTCGGTGAAGTGGCGCTGCCGGCGATCCCCAAGCTGTTGCGCACGCCGCCCGCGGCCAGGGCGCGCGGGACGGTGTTCGCGCGCGCGCGCAAGCGCTGGGACGCGCTTCGCCCCGCGGCCGGCGCCGCGGGCGGCAACGCGCGCGGTGATCGGGTTGAAGCGGCGAACCGGAGGGCCGGGGTCGGGCAAGGCGCCGGTCATGACACGGCAGCGCACGCCGCGACCAGTGACGTCGCGGC
>JAHDXY010000060.1:0-2614 GCA_023384005.1 Burkholderiaceae bacterium
CGACGGCTCGCGAGCTGGTGAACCATGCCCTACTACGTCTTTCGTACCGCGAGCCTGCTCGGACTGCCGGAGCGGCTGGGCGAAGCCCCGGGCTACCGTGAAGCGAAGCAGCTGATGAGTGCGCTTCGCTCGCAATCGACCGGCGATCCGGCGGCGATCCGGATGGTGTTCGCTGCGAACGAGATCGAGGCTGCCGACCTGCTCACCCAGGCCCGCGAGCCCGACCCGTCGCTCGCCGGCGACGATGACTGAAGCGCGCACGCCGGGCGCGTCAGCCGAGGCGCGGTCGCACGTGCACGCGCCGCCCCCGGTTCACCCGGTTCGCGCTTCGCCTCGAACGGCGCCCGAGAGCTCGTCGCTGAGCGCGTCCAGCGCTTGCAGCCCCTCGCCGCGCCAGGCGTCGAGCAGCCGCCGCGCGGTTCGCAGCCAGTGCGCGGCGCCCTCGTCGATCGCCGCGGCGAGCGCCGTTTCGTCGCCCGCTGCCCAGCGCGTGTAGACGCCGCGCAAGTCCGGCGCGATCTGGCGACGCATGCCCTCGAGGTTCGAAAACCAGAAGTGAAGGCTGGGGCGGTCGTCGCGCTCGAGCAGCGTCGGGAGCGTGAGCAGGCAATCGGCCAGCAGATCCCGCACGGCACGCGCGACCAGCTCGGTGCGACGCTGCGCGATCGTCGCGAGCATCCGCTCCCAGTCCGCGCCGAGCAGCCGCCCTGCTCTGGCCTCGCCGAGCTCGTGCAGAATCGTCGCTTCGACCTGGGCGTCGACCATCGCGTCGACCGCGCTCGCATCGTCGCCGCCGTGCGCGGCGAGCGACCGTCCGAACGCGTCGCCGGCGCTGGCGCGCCGCGCCTGCTCGACGCGGGTCCACAACCAGCGGCGCAGAACGTCGCTGCGAACGACGATCCGATCGCCGCGGCTGGTGCCGATCGACGGGCTCATCGTTCGCGCCAGTTCGCGTCCGGTCACCGTCACTCTCGCGCCGTCGCGGACGGTGCGCGCGATCGGCTCGGCGAGAAAGAACTCGTGCCGGCCGAAGCGCCCCATACCGGCGCCGTAGACAAGGCCTCGGCGCGCCAGCACCTCGTTCGCCCGCTCCTCTTCGAACGGGGCCGTCGCCTGGTCGAGCGGCAAGCGTACAAAGCCCTCGCAGTTCGGGTCGTCGAGCGACTCCCAGAGGCGCTCGCGTTCGGCGATCCAGCGCGCGACCTCGGCGCGCTCCGGCGCGACGCGAAGCGGCAGCGAGCGGTGCCAGCGGAAGAACTCGCGCAACTCGAGCAGGTAGACGCACAGCGACAGCTCCTGCGCGTGCGCCGCGTCTGCCAGGTCACAGTTGCGCTGGATCGCCGCGACGAGCGCATCGAGGTCGACGTCGTCGCGCGCCCGCGCGCCCGGATCCGCGCCGCCTGCGCTGGTCATTCGACGTATCGCTTGCTCTGGCGCCGCCTGCCCGGTGTCGATTTCTGGATGATCACGCCGCGAACCGCCGACAGGTCAGCCAGTTCGATGTCGGGGTGTCGCGGGTTGAGCGGGCTAAGCTTCCAGCCCTGCGCAACCCGCACGAGCTGGCGAAAGATCCACTCGTCGTTGCTCCACGCGAGGACGAACGAACCGTCGGTCGCGAGTCCTTCGGGCTCGACGACGATGATTTCGCCTTCTGCGAACTCGGGCAGCATCGAATCGCCGAGAACCATCAGCGCGAACGACTCGCCCGAGGCGCAGGCGTCGGTGCGCTCGTCGACCTGGGCACCTTCGCTCGCCGTCGCGGTGCCACTGCCATCTCGGCGCTCGCCTGCCGGCGCGATCGGGATCACGCGGTGCGCCTCGAGCACCCGGTGAAGCGGTCGGTCGCGCGCGCTGCCGGGCACGACGCCTGCCTCAGATGTACAGGGTGACGTCGGCCGATCCCGCGAAATCGAGGAAAGTGGTGGCGCCACCGTAGTCGATGCCGTCGATGAAGTCGCTCGGCTTGAACTCGAACAGATCGACCGTCATCTGGCAGGCGATGAACTTCACCTCGGCCTCGAGGCACAGCGAGCGCAACTCCTCCAGCGACGCGACACCCTTGGACTTCATCTTGGCCTTCATCATCATCGTGGCCATTGCTTCCATCCCGGGGAGCGCCTGTACCAGAACCGGCATCGGCACCGGCATCGGCATCGCGGGGTTCGCCAGCGGGCTCACCTTGAGCCCGCCGAGATCCTTGCGCAGGATGCTCAGCCCATAGAAGGTGCAAAAGACCTGTACCTCCCAGCCGAGTGCCGCCGCGGTGGACGACAGAATCAGCGGCGGATACGCCCAGTCGAGCGTGCCCTTGGTTGCGATCAGGGCCATCTTCTTCTGTTCCATCACACTCCTCGTCGTTTCGAGCGAAGACTGCGGCGCACCGGCGGCGCGCGCGCGTTCAGCGCTTCTTCAGGAAGAACACGAAATCGCCGCCCGCGGTGTCCGACTTGAGCAGTTCGTTGCCGGTCTGCTTGGCGAAGGCCTCCATGTCCTTGATCGACCCGGAATCGGTCGAAGTCACCTTCAGGACCTGTCCGGAACTCAGGTCGTTGAGCGCTTTCTTGGTCTTGATGATGGGCAGCGGGCAGTTCAGTCCGCGTGCGTCGAGGTCTTT
>JAHDXY010000060.1:2624-14187 GCA_023384005.1 Burkholderiaceae bacterium
GTGGATCTCCCGATGGGTTCAGTAACCACCCTTGCCGAAGGGTTTGGTCAGGCCGGCGACACGGCACGCCTGGCGCGACGGTTGCTGGGGAAACAGATCATAAAGCGTCTTCTTCCAGTCGCGCCCAGGGTGATTCTCGTCGAAGTCCTTGACCATTGCCCGGAAGTTCGGCGTCTGGCCTTCTTCGCGGAACTTCTCGCGCAAGTACTCGATGACCAGCCAGTGCTGCGCACCGAGCTCGATCCCCTCGGCGGCCGCGATCACTCGCGCGGCCTCCTCGCTGAAGTCTGCCTCCAGAAGAAAGCCCTCGTCGTCGACCTCGGCTTCGACCCCGTTGATCAGGTACGACACCGTCTAGAACTTCACGCCGTAGGCCACGCCGATCGAATTCTGGTGCATGCGCAGGTTCACCTCGCCGCCGCCGAACATCGGCGGGACCGAATTCGCGCCGTTGACCCTCTTGCTCAGCGCGTGCATGTAGGCGACGCTCAACTCGCGTCCGCCGCCGAGTTGCCAGGTGGCGCCGAGCGTGACGTGGTCCTCGATGACGCCGGGCGCGAGGATGTTGAAGAAGGTCTCGTTCGAAGGAATCGGCTGGCGACCGGTGCTCAGGCCGCCGCGCAGGGTCAGCGCCGAGTTCACCTGGTAGCTCGCACCGAGTTTGAACACCGTCATGTCGCGCCAGCCGAAACCGGGGCCGTTGGTCGAGCCGAGCAATTGCCCGCCGAACAACGACGCAGCGGAATTGCCTACCGCCGAGACGCCGCTGTAGTCGATCTTCTGGACGTCGGCAGCGATCGTGAGCGCCGGTGTCGCGCGGATCGCGATCCCGACACCGTAGTTGGCCGGGATGTCGAAGTCGCCCTGGTCGGCGAACAAGCCCGCGTACTTGTCGAAGCGACTCATCTTCGTCTTGGACTGGTAGGTCGCACCGACCGACACGGTGTCGTTCAGGCGCCCGTTCCAGCCCACCCGCACGCCAACGCCGGTGGACCCGTCGTGACCGACGTTGCTCACGGCGCCGGGCGCCGACGACATCCCGAACGCGGCGAAGGGACCAAGGCCCTCGGCGGAGAAGCGCTGGTAGGCGAGGTTGAGCGACACGCCGACGGCATGGTCGGCGTTGATCCGCCAGGCCACGGTCGGGGCGATGAACAGCTGCGAGAGATCGACTCCCGCCGGGCTCGAGCCGCCCATTCGCGCGAACGGCGAAGTCGTGTACGAGGTGTTCATGCCGCCATTGCCATAAACGGCGACGCCCAGCGAGAGTTGCGGGTTGATCACGCGGTTGTAGCCGAAATCCGGGATCAGGAACGCGTCGCGCCCGTCGCCGCTGAAGGTGCCGTTGAGCGGCGGAACACCGAACGGCGGAATGCCGCCGTTGCCGGCGATCTCGCCCGAACGGCGCGGCATGAAGACGTCGGCGCCGAAGTCCATCCGGTTGCCGACCAGCGCCATCCCGGCCGGATTGGTCGCGGCGGCGAGAGCATCCTGTGGCAGCGCGATGCCGACGCCGGCCATTCCCTTGGCCTTGATCCCGTAGCCGTGCGAGAAGTATCCGTTGGTCGCGAGCGCGACACCTGGCGCGGCCAGCGCCGCCAGCGCGAGAGCGATCCTTACTGCCCCTGGACTCATTGCGATCCCCTTCCCGGTCCTGTTCGTTGCCGCCGTTGTCGCGCGGGCGCCACCGGGCGCGCGTGCGCCTGCTCCGGAATCGGAGCTCGAACAGCCATCTTCGGATTCCGCGGCGACGCCGTCCATAACCCTTAGGTGAGGCGGGACATAGCCCGTTTGGCGTATCGCCGCGGGCAGCGTCGCGGCGCACCCGATCCGATTCGCGAAAACGGTAGCATCGGGCGATTCACCGGCAACCAGGAAACGAGATGAGTGAACGCGTCGACCTGTTCGTGATCGGGGCCGGATCGGGCGGCGTGCGCGCCGCGCGGATCGCCGCTGGCCACGGCGCTCGGGTCACGATCGCCGAGCAGTTTCGCTACGGCGGCACCTGTGTGATCCGCGGCTGCGTGCCGAAGAAGCTCCTCGTCCTCGCGAGCAGGTTCGCGGACCAGTTCGCACTGGCCGGGTCGTTCGGCTGGTGCGTCGGCGAGACGCGCTTCGACTGGCCGGCGCTGGTGCGCGCGAAGGAACGCGAGATCACGCGGCTCGAGGGCATCTACCGCAGCAACCTGCACTCGGCAGGGGTTGAGACAGTCGAATCGAGGGCGGTGCTCGAAGGCCCGAACACGGTGCGCCTGCTCGCGCAGGATCGCAGCGTGCATGCCGAGCGCGTCCTGATCGCGACCGGAGGGCAGCCCTTCAGGCCTGCGATCCCCGGGGCCGAGCTCGCGATCACCTCCGACGACGCATTCGACCTGCCCCGGCTGCCCGAGACGATGACGATCGAAGGGGGCGGTTTCATAGCGGTCGAGTTCGCCTGCATGCTGCAGCGCATGGGCGTACAGGTGACGGTCGTCTACCGCGGCGAGCAGATCCTGCGCGGCTTCGACGACGACCTGCGCGCGCACCTGGCCGACGCGATGCGCGATCGCGGCATCGTGATCGAGACGAATACGCGGATCACGGCGATCAAGCGCGCCGGGCGATCCGCTGAGCGATCGGCCGAGTCCGGGGGCGTCGCTTCCGGGGACGACACTTCCGGGGACGACACTTCCGACGCGGGCGGGGCCGCGCGGCGCGGGTCCGGGTCGCGTTCGCCAGGCTACCGGATGACGCTGTCCGACGGCAGGACGATCGAGACCGGGCTGGTCATGCTCGCCACCGGCCGTCGCCCGAACGTGGCGGGGCTCGGACTCGAGCGGGCGGGCGTTCAGGTCGACGAGCAAGGCGCGATCCGCGTCGGCGCCGACTCGCGCACCACCTCGCAGTCGATCTGGGCTGTGGGCGACGTGACCAACCGGCTCGCGCTCACGCCGATCGCGATCCGCGAGGGCCACGCCTTCGCCGATACGGTGTTCGGCAACCGGCCGTGGACCTGTGACCACGGCACCGTGCCCGAAGCGGTGTTCTCGACTCCCGAGATCGGGACGGTCGGCCTGACCGAAGCCGAGGCGCGCGAGCGCCATGCGCGCGTCGAGGTCTACCGCAGCAGCTTCCGTCCGATGGCGAACGTGCTGTCGGACTCGAAGGAGAAGATGCTGATGAAGCTGGTGGTCGATGCCGGCACCGACCGCGTGCTCGGCGTCCATCTTTGCGGCCCCGACGCGGCGGAAATGATCCAGCTCGCCGCGATCGCGGTGAAGATGGGAGCGACGAAGCGCCAGTTCGACCAGACCGTCGCGCTGCACCCGACCGCCGCGGAGGAACTGGTCACGATGCGCACGCCGTTGCGCTGAACGCGGGGACCCGACGATGACCGATCCGACGCCTGATTCGGCTCCCGATCCGACTGCTGCCGCTTCGCCCGCGTCGTCGTCCGGCACCTCCCCGGCGGCAGCACCGGTCTCGCCACGGCACGCGAACCGGCTGGCGCGCGAGACCAGCCCGTACCTGCTGCAGCACGCGCACAACCCGGTCGACTGGTACCCCTGGGGCGAGGAGGCGTTCGCGCGCGCGCGCGCCGAGGACAAGCCGATCCTGCTGTCGGTGGGCTACGCGACCTGCCACTGGTGTCACGTGATGGAGCGCGAAAGCTTCGAGGACGAGGCGCTCGCTCGCGTGCTCGGAGAGGGATTCATCGCGATCAAGGTCGACCGCGAGGAGCTTCCCGACGTCGACCACGTCTACATGAGCGCGCTGCAGGCGCTCACCGGACACGGCGGCTGGCCGATGAACATGTTTCTCACGCCGCAACTCGAACCGTTCTACGGGGGCAGCTACTTCCCGCCGACGGCGCGCCACGGCCTGCCGTCCTTCACCGAGGTGCTGGGCGCGGTGAGCGCCGCCTGGCGTTCGCGCCGCGACGAACTCGTCGAGCAGGCACGGACGCTGGTCGAGCACGTCCGCGCGCTGGGCACTGCGGGTCAGGTCGCCAGCGCGCCCGCGCACCGGCTGCACGCGAGGGCGGTCGCGACGATCGCGAAGAGCTTCGATCGGCAGTTCGGCGGATTCGGCGACGCGCCGAAGTTCCCGCAATCGCCGCTGTTGCAGTACCTTCTCGCAGTGGCCGCCGCCGGCAACGCGACGGCGCGCTCGATGCTCGTCACGACGCTGCACCGGATGTCCGAAGGGGGCCTGGTCGACCATGTCGGGGGCGGGTTCGCCCGCTACTCGACCGACCGGCGCTGGCACGTGCCGCATTTCGAGAAGATGCTCTGCGACAACGCGCAGCTCGTGCGCGTGTACCTGGGCGCGTGGCGGCTCACCGGCGACAACCGCCTGCGCTCGGTCGCCGAGGACACGATCGCCTACCTGCTGCGCGAAATGCGCCCCGACGCCGCGCCCGCGGCGTTTAGCTCGGCGCAGGACGCCGACGCCGAAGGCGTCGAAGGGCGATTCCACGTCTGGAGCGCGGCGCAGTTGCGCGAAGTGCTCGGCGCCGACGCGGCGGCCGCGGCCCGGCTCTACGGCGTGACCGAAACCGGCAACTGGGCGCACGGCTCGGGGGAGCCCGCGCAGGGCGCGAACGTGCTCGAGCGGCGCGACGCGCCTGGGGTGCGGTCAGAACTCGGGCTCGACGAGGGTCAGTTCGAGCGCTGGGAGCGCGCGCTGCGCGAGCGGCTCTACGCGGCGCGCGCGAAACGCGTGTGGCCGATCACCGACGACAAGGTGCTCGCCGACTGGAACGCGATGGCGCTGCGCGCCTTCGCCGAGGCGGGCCGGCTGCTCGGGCGCCGCGATCTGGTCGAGGCCGCGCGCGCGCTCGCCGGGTTCGTGCTGTCCGAGATGACGCGCGAAGGCACGCTTCGCCATGCCTGGCGAAACGGCGTGCTGCGCGACGAGACCTACCTCGGCGACCTGGCACAGGCAGGGCTGGGTCTGCTCGAACTGCACGCCGCGACCGCCGAGCCGCGCTGGCTGTTCGCGGCACGCGAACAGGCCGCGCAGCTCGTCGAACGCTTCCACGACCCGGAGCAGGGGTTCTTCGACGCCGCCGCAGGAGCTCTTCCGGTGCGCGCGCGCGACCTGTTCGACGGATCGACCCCGTCGGGCAGCGCGGCGGCCTGCGAGCTGCTGCTGCGCCTGTCGGGTCCCTGCGATCGCGCCGACTGGGCGCAGATCGCGCGCGACACGATCGCGCGGCAGGAGGCGATCTTCGCGAAGGCGCCCGCCGCGATGCCGGCGATGCTCCATGCCCGGCTGCTGGCCGATCACGGCGCCGACCTCGCGCTTCCTACCGCCGCCGGGGTGCCGCCGCTGGGGCTCTCGATCTTCGCCCCGCTCGCCACGATCGTCGCGGGCCCGCCCGATGCGCCTGGACTCCTCGCCGGACGCGTCGCCGGCGAGGCGTACCTGTGCCGGTACGGACGCTGCGAACTGCCCGCGCGGACGATCGACGAGCTTCGCGCCCAGCTCGACGCGCTGCACGACCTGCCCGAGGCCTGAAACGGTTACGCCCCGGTTCAGGTGCGCGCGAAATCCTCGCGCTCGAGCAGCCACGAAGTGGCGTAGCCGAACACCAGCCCCCAGAACGGCGCGCCGACGCTGAACACCGGCACGTTGGCGACCGTGACGAGGAACGCGACCAGCGCACCGAGCGCGAAGCGGTCGCGAAACGACACGGTGAACGCGGTCTGCAACACGCGCAGCATCGCGAGCCCGGCGAGCGTCAGGATGAACGCCGGCGGCGACGCGAGCATCAGCCGCGTGAACAGCGGCGCGAACAGCCCGAACACGATCGCGAGCATGCCCACGACGATCCCGCCGGTGTAGTGCCGGTGCTTCTCACCCGAACTCGAGATCAGCGCGTTCGTCGGGCCGGTCAGGCAGGTCGAGACCGAACCGACGAAGGCGGTGATCACCGACCACACTCCGCAACCGATCGCGATCGCATTGATCGGCGCCTTGTGTCCGACCGCGTCGAGCACCGCGATGCCCTGGCCGTTTTGCACCACCAGCACCGTGATCGCGAGCGGAACGACGAGCTCGAGCATCGCCTGCAAGGAGAACTGCGGCGCGTAGAGCGTCGGTCGCACCAGCGCGTCGCCGCTCGCGCCTCCGGGCTCGAAGCTGCCGAAGGCGACGATCAGCGCGGCGCCGACGATCAGCGCGCCGATCAGCGGCGGGAGCCTGCGCCCGAGCGCAGGCACCGCGCTCAGGAGGAAGAAGGCCGCCGTCATCGGCGCGGCCAGCGCGAAGTCGTCGCGGATCGAGTGGATCAGGTCGATGCCGAACTTCATGAACACTCCGGCGACCATTCCCATCACGATCGGCATCGGCAGCAGGCGCATCGCCCTGCGCACCCATCCGCTCGCGCCGAGCACGAACATCAGCACGCCGGTGGCGATGAACGCTCCGATCACCTCTGGAAACGACAAGTGCCCCAGCGCCGGCCCGACCAATACCGTCCCGGGCATCGTCCAGAAGAACACCAGCGGTTGGCGGTAGTACCAGCAAAACAGCGCGCTCAGCACGCCGTTGATCGCGAAGGAGCCGAACACCCACGAAGCGAGGTCCGAGGGCGACAGTCCGGCGGCGCTGCCGACCGACAGGATGATCGCGACCGGCCCTGTCGCGGCGAAGATGAAACCGATCAGTCCGTTGGCGGCGTAGACCGCGCCGAAGTCCGCGAACAGCTCGCGCAGCGTCGGCGGTGGTCGCGCGGGAGGCTCGAAGTGCATCGCCGAAGCTTACTTCAGGGCGCGCCCAGCCCGGCCGCGTCGCGGCGCTCGCGCGGTCGGCGCGCTACAGGACGCTCGCGAGCACCGTTCGCAGTTCGCCGGCGTCCCTGCCACTGCGCGCGGCGTAGTCGGCGAGCTGATCCTCGCCGATGCGCCCGACGTTGAAGTACTCGGCGCGAGGGTGCGAGAAGTAGAAACCCGACACGCTCGCCGCGGGGCGCATCGCCCAGCTTTCGGTGAGCGTCATCCCGATCTCGTCGGCGCCCAGCGTGTCGAACAGGGCGCGCTTGACCGAATGCTCGGGACAGGCCGGATACCCGGGAGCCGGCCGTATGCCGCGGTAGCGCTCGCCGATCAGCGCGTTCACGTCGAGCGACTCGTCGTCCGCGTAACCCCAGAGATCCTTGCGCACGCGTTCGTGCATGCACTCGGCGAAGGCCTCGACCAGACGATCGGCGATCGCCTTGAACATGATCGACGAGTAATCGTCGAGCATCGCGGCGAAATCCTTCTCCCTGGCCTCGGCGCCCAGCCCCGTGGTGAGCGCGAACATTCCGATGTAGTCGGCGATTCCCGAAGGATGCCCGTCGATCGCCCTGGGCGCGATGAAATCGGCCAGGCACTTGTTGTCGACGCCCTCGCGCTTGACGGTCTGCTGGCGCAGGTTGCGCCAGACGAACACCGGCCGGGTGCGGGACTCGTCGTCGTAGACCTCGATGTCGTCGTCGTTGATCGTGTTCGCCGGGAGAAACCCGACCACGGCGTTCGCGGTCAGCCAGCGCCCGTCGATCACGCGCTTCAACATCGACTTCGCGTCGGAGAACACGCGCCGGGCCGATTCGCCGACCACTTCGTCGTTGAGGATCGCCGGAAAGGCGCCCGCGAGATCCCAGGTCTGGAAGAACGGCTGCCAGTCGATGTAGCGGGCGATCTCTGCCAGGTCGTAGTTGCGAAACAGGCGCTTTCCGATGAACTTCGGTTTCGGCGGGTGATAGTGCGCCACAGGGTGCGGCCCCTCGCCGGGGTGGTCGTCGGCGCGCATCTCCCAGTGGAGGTCGGGTTTGTTGGCGCGCGCCTGCGCCAGCGTGAGCAGCTCGGGCCCCTTCTTGGCGGCATGCTGGGTGCGCACGCGCTCGTAGTCCGAGGCGAGGTCGGCGAGGTAGCGCTCGCGCGATTCCTGCGAGACCAGTTGCTGCGCGACCTGCACCGAACGCGACGCGTCGGGGACGTAGATCACCGGGCCCGAATAGTGCGGCGCGATCTTCACCGCGGTGTGCACGCGCGAAGTGGTGGCGCCGCCGATCAGCAGCGGCGTCGCGCGCTCGCGAAAGTAGGGGTCGCGCTGCATCTCGCGCGCCACGTGCTGCATCTCCTCGAGCGAAGGCGTGATCAGTCCGGACAACCCGACCATGTCGGCGCTCTCGGCCTTGGCGCGCCCGAGGATCTCGGTGCAGGGCACCATCACGCCCATGTTGACCACGTCGAAGTTGTTGCACTGCAGGACGACCGAGACGATGTTCTTGCCGATGTCGTGCACGTCGCCCTTCACCGTGGCGACCACGATCCGGGCCTTGCTCGCGACGTCGACGCCGGCCGCGGCGAGCTGCGCGCGTTCGGCCTCGATGAACGGAACGAGGTGCGCGACCGCCATCTTCATCACGCGCGCCGACTTCACCACCTGCGGCAGGAACATCTTCCCCGCGCCGAACAGGTCGCCGACCACGTTCATCCCGTCCATCAACGGCCCCTCGATCACCTCGATCGGTCGCCCGCCGGGCGCCATCACCTTCTGGCGCAGCTCCTCGGTGTCGGCGACGATGAAATCGGTGATTCCGTTGACCAGCGCGTGCGTCAGGCGGCTCTCGACCGGCGCGTCGCGCCAGGCGGGGTTCTCGTCCTTCCTCGCCCCGCCGGCCTTGAGCGACGAGGCGAACTCGATCAGCCGGTCGGTGGCGCTCTTGGCGGCTTCGCGGTCGAGTTCGGCGCGTGCCGCAGCGCTCTGCGTGTCGTCGGACGCGGCCGCGAGCCGCGCGCGCTCGGCGCTCAGCGCGGGCACGCGATCGAGCACGATGTCCTCGACGCGCTCCCGAAGCTCGGCGTCGATCTGGTCGTAGACGCCGACCATCCCGGCGTTGACGATGCCCATCGTGAGACCGGCGCGGATCGCATGGTAGAGGAACACCGTGTGGATCGCCTCGCGCGCGGTGTCGTTGCCGCGAAACGAGAAGCTCACGTTCGAGATGCCCCCGGACACTTTCGCGTCGGGCAGGTTCTCGCGAATCCAGCGCGTCGCCTCGATGAAGTCGACCGCGTAGTGGTCGTGCTCCTCGATGCCCGTGGCGATCGCGAAGACGTTCGGATCGAACACGATGTCCTCGGCCGGATACCCGACGCGATCGACCAGGATCCGGTAGGCCCGCTCGCAGACCTCGATCTTGCGCGCGAAGGTGTCGGCCTGGCCCTGTTCGTCGAAGGCCATCACGATCACCGCCGCACCGTGGCGACGACAAAGCCGCGCCTGTCGCAGAAACTCCTCCTCTCCCTCCTTGAGCGAGATCGAATTGACGACGCACTTGCCCTGCACGCACTTCAGCCCGGCCTCGATCACGCTCCATCTGGAGCTGTCGATCATCACCGGCACGCGCGCGATGTCGGGTTCCGACGCGACCAGGTTGAGAAAGCGGCGCATCGTGGCCACGGAGTCGAGCATCGCCTCGTCCATGTTCACGTCGATCATCTGCGCCCCGTTTTCCACCTGCTGTCGCGCGACCGCCAGCGCCGCGTCGAACTCGCCCGCCAGGATCAGCCGCGCGAACGCCTTCGACCCGGTGACGTTGGTGCGCTCGCCCACGTTCACGAACAGCGAGGAATCCTCGACGTTGAAGGGCTCGAGACCGCTCAGCCTGAGCGCGGGCGCGCGCGCGACGACGCGCCGCGGTTCGATCGGGCCCAGCGCCGCGGCGATCGCCGCGATGTGCTCGGGCGTCGTTCCGCAGCACCCGCCCGCGAGGTTGACGAAACCGGCGCGCGCGAACTCTGCGAGCAGCGACGAGGTGATCTCCGGCGTCTCGTCGAATCCCGTTTCCGACATCGGATTGGGCAGACCCGCATTCGGGTAGACGCTCACGAAGGTGTCGGCGAGCGCGGACAACTCCGCCACGTAGGGACGCATCAGCGCGGCGCCGAGCGCGCAGTTCAGGCCGACCGTGATCGGGCGCGCGTGGCGCACGGAGTTCCAGAACGCCTCGACTGTCTGGCCCGACAGGATGCGCCCGGACGCGTCGGTGACCGTGCCCGAGATCATCACCGGCACGCGTTGCAGACCCTGATCGAGGCGCTCGTCGTTGACCGTCTCGATCGCGAAGATCGCTGCCTTGGCGTTGAGCGTGTCGAACACCGTTTCCACCAGCAGCAGGTCGGCGCCCCCCTCGAGCAACGCGCGCACCTGCTCCTCGTAGGCAGCTCGAAGTTCGTCGAAGCTGACGTTGCGCGCTCCCGGGTCGTTGACGTCCGGCGAGATCGACGCGGTCTTCGGTTGCGGCCCCAGCGCGCCGGCAACCCAGCGCGGACGCTCGGGCGTGCTGTGGCGATCGCAGGCGAGGCGCGCGAGGCGCGCCGCGGCGAGGTTCATCTCGTAGGCGAAATCCTGCAGCCCGTAGTCGGCCTGCGCGATCGCGGTCGCGCCGAAGGTGTTGGTCTCGACGATGTCGGCGCCGGCCCTCAGGTAGGCATCGTGGATCGACGCGATCAGGTCCGGCCGGGTCAGCGTGAGCACCTCGTTGTCGCCGCCGAGGTCCTGCGGGTGCGAAGCGAAGCGCTCGCCCCTGAACTGCTCCTCGCCGAGGCGTTCACGCTGGATCATCGTCCCCATCGCGCCGTCGAGGATCAGGATCCTGCGGGCGAGGAGGTCGCGCAGCTTTCGTTCGGTCGGGCTCATCGTCGCGCTCGGCGGGGCAGTGGAACAGCTCGAATTGTCGCATCGTCGCGCCGACCCCGCCGGCGGCGGCGGTATAGTCGCGGATTCGACAGAGCGTCGGGGCTTCGGGCGCACCTGCGCGCACGCCCCGAGGCCTTCAACCAAGGAGTGGGTCTTGAGATACTGTTTTCCCCCGGCGGCGCAGGCTGCGATCCCGATCGCCGGCGGCGACCAGTCGTTTCCGGTGCGCAGGATCTATTGCGTCGGGCGCAACTACGTCGAACACGCCAGGGAGATGGGCTTCACCGGGCGCGAGCCGCCGTTCTTCTTCATGAAACCGCCCGACGCGCTGGTGTTCGTCCCCGAGGGCAGCATCGGCGAGATGCCCTACCCGCAGGTCACGAAGGACCTGCACCACGAGATCGAGCTGGTCGTGGCGATCGGCAAGGGCGGGAGCAACATCGACGCGGCCGATGCCGCGGCGCACGTGTTCGGCTACGCGGTGGGGCTTGACATGACGCGGCGCGACCTGCAGGGCGAGGCGAAGAAGACGGGCCGGCCGTGGGAAGTGGGCAAGGCCTTCGACCGCTCGGCTCCGATCGGACCGATCGTGCCGGCAGCCGCGGCGGGCGACGTCGCGAACGCGGCGATCAGTCTCGACGTGAACGGCGCGACACGCCAGTCGAGCAACATCTCCAGGCTGATCTGGAGCATCGGCGAGACGATCGAGCATCTGTCGGCGCTGTGGGAGCTCGTTCCGGGCGACCTGATCTTCACCGGCACCCCCGAGGGCGTCGGTCCCGTCGGGCCCGGGGCGATGCTGCATGCCCATGTCGACGGGTTGCCCGAACTGAAGATCCAGATCGTGTGATGGACGAATTCATGCAGGCGCCGGCCGACCGGCCGCATT
>JAHDXY010000060.1:14197-18404 GCA_023384005.1 Burkholderiaceae bacterium
TCACCGGCACCCCCGAGGGCGTGGCCGCGGTCGTGCGCGGCGACCTGATGGAGGGCTCGGTGGCCGGCGTCGGCTCGCTCAAGGTCAGGATGAGCTGAACGACGCGCCGGGCAAAGCCGGCGTGCTCCCGCAACTTCGACGAACGAGGCGAACGATGGCCGATTTCATGATTCCCACCGACGGTCTGAACCGCTGGATCGTCGAGCTGTTCACCGCCGCCGGCTCGAGCGAGCGCGAAGCGCGCCTGACCGCCGATCACCTCGTGGGCGCGAACCTCGCCGGCCACGACTCGCACGGCGTGGGGATGGCGCCGCGCTACGTCAACTCGCTGCTGGCCGACGAACTGAAGCTCAACCAGACGGTGAAGATCGTCCAGGACTGCGGCAGCCTGATCGCGATCGACGGCATGCGCGGAATGGGCCAATCGGTCAGCTACCAGGCGATGGAGATCGCGATCGAGCGCGCGCGCGCCAGCGGCGTTTGCGTGATGGGTCTTCGCAATTCGCACCACCTCGGTCGTGTCGGGCACTGGGCCGAACAGGCGATCGCGGCGAACATGGTCTCGATCCACTTCACCAATGCGGTGAGCAACCCGCCGATGGTCTCGCCCTGGGGCGGCTCGCAGGCGCGCTACATCACCAACCCGTTCACGGTCGGCATTCCGCGCGCCGACGGCGAACCGATCGTGCTCGACTTCGCGACCAGTGCGATCGCGCACGGCAAGGTGCGCGTCGCGTACAACAAGAAGGTACAGGTGCCGCCGAACTCGCTGATCGACGTCGAGGGCAACGCGACGGTCGAGCCGCGCGTGATGTTCGAGCCGCCCGAGGGGCCGCACGGCGCACTGCTGCCCTTCGCCGCGCACAAGGGCTATGCGCTGGCGATGGTGTGCGAGCTGCTCGGCGCCGCGCTCACGGGAGGCGAGACCACGCAGCCGGCCAACCTCACGATGAAGCACGCGATCTGGAACAACATGCTCGTGATCGTGTTCGACCCGTCCCGGATCGGCTCCGCGGAGCGCTTCGAACAGGAAGCGCGCAGCTTCGTCGAGTGGGTGCGCTCGGCGCGGCTCTCGCAAGTCGGCGAGGAGCTGGGCGGCATCCTGATGCCGGGTGACCCGGAACGCATCTCGCGCGCGAAACGCGAGAAGACGCTGCCGATCGACGGCGGCACGATGGCGCAGATGGACGCCGCCGCGGCCGCGGTCGCCGAGCGCTTCGGCAAGTCGCCGGGCGCGCTGTCGGCGCTGGCGCTGGACTGAGCCGGCGCCAGGCAGGCGCCGCCGGTGCGGGGTTCGCTTTGAGGGTGTTCGTCACGCCGCTCGTGGTCGGTTTCGGCGACTGCGATCCGGCCGGGATCGTGTTCTACCCCAACTTCTTTCGCTGGTTCGATCTCTCGGCCCACGAGATGTGGCGCCACGGCGGCTACGACATCGAACGGGTGCGACGCGAAGACGGGCTGATCGCCGGTCCGCTGATCGACGTCGGCGGGACCTTCCGCGCCCCGGCGTTGCCGGGCGACGCGATCGAAGTGCATTCCTGGGTGAGCAAGTGGACGACGCGCACCTTTCGCATCGCCCACCACGTGTTTCGCGGCGAGAAGCTGCTGGTCGAGGGCTACGAGTTGCGCGTGTTCGTTCGCGCCGATCCCGACGACCCGGCCACGCTGCACTCGGTGCGCATCCCGGACGATTTCAGGTCGCGTTTCGCGTAGGGCGCTGGAGCGGCCACGGCCGGGTCGCTCAGGCCCGCGTGTCCAGGTCGGGTTCGCCAGCGTGCGCGACGATGTGCGCGCGCGCCGCGTCGCGCAGCGCCAGTGCCGCGGTGAACGCGTCCGGCGCGTCGGCACGCGGCTCGGCCGCCGGGCCGACCACCACCTCGATCGTCGCGCGCGAGGGCAACCAGCGCCCGTCCGGGAGCGCCGTGCGAGTGCCGCGCAAGGCCACCGGCACCACCGGCGCCGCGCTGTTCGCCGCGACCACGAAGGCGCCCAGCCGAAACGCGAGTATCCCCGGGGCACGACGAAAGGTTCCCTCGGGAAACACGATCAGCGACTGCCCCGCGCGCACGCATCGCTCCAGGCTCGCCGCGTCGCGCACGCTCTGGTGCGCCTCGAAGCGTTCGACGAACACCGCGCCCAGCCGGCTGAGGAACACCCTCGACACCGGATTGGACAGGAGCTCGCGCTTGGCGACGAAACGACAGGGGGAAGGGATCGCGGCGACCATCACGATGCCGTCGAGGTAGCTGGCATGGTTCGAGACCACGACGCAGGCGCGATCGGGCGACAGCCGACGCTCTGCGCTCACGCGCAACCGCAATCCGCTCGCCGCAAGCGCGAAGCGTGCGAAGAGCCGGGCGCTCGCCCAGGCGATGCGCGGTTGCGGCGCGAGCGCGACCACGCACCAGGCGAGCGGCGCGACGCAGGCGAACACCAGCCAGCCGCGCGCAGCGAACGCCGTCTCGCCGACGCCGCGCAGGAACCGGCGCGCCATCGGCCACGCCGCATGCGCCGCGACACGCAATATCTGCAGGCGTGCGCCAGCGGCGCTCGTCGCGAGCCGGCCGGTTTCGAACAGCTCGCGGCAGGCGGCGCGGCGGACCTTGCCGCTCGAGGTCTTGAGCACCGTGTGCGGGGCCGCGAGCACGACCAGGTCGAGCGGCTCGCCCAGCGTGTCGAGCGCAGTCGTGGAGATCGCCGCGCGGATCCGTTCGCGTGCGCCCGCGTCGGTCTCGCGCGTCTCGGCGAGCACCACCAGCCGCTCGGTCCCGGACTTCGGGTCGGTGCTTCCGAACACCGCGACGCAACCCTTGCGCACCCCGGCGAGCTCGCCGACAGCCTCCTCGACCTCGTGCGGATAGACGTTGCGCCCGGCGCGGATCACGATGTCCTTCGCGCGCCCGGTGAGGTAGAGCTCGCCCTCGGCAAGATAGCCGTGATCGCCCGTGTCGAGCCATCCGTCGCGGATCAGTTGCGCGCTCGCCTGCGGATTGCCCCGGTAGCCGGCCGTCGCCGAGGGGCCGCGAAACAGCACCCGACCCTCGACTCGCTCGGGCTGGTCGACACCGCGCTCGTCGACGACGCGCAGCGCGTGCCCGGGAATCGCGCTGCCGCAGCAGACGAAGCGCAACGGATGGGCGTCGTCGTGCCGCGCAGGCTGCGCGCGGCGTTGGCGCGAGAACAGATCGCGGTCGACCACGTCGATCCTCGGGCCCCGGCCCGGCGGCGGAAAGGCCAGTCCGACCGAGCACTCCGCAAGGCCGTAGACCGGCATCATCGCCTCTGGTCTCAGGCCGCGACCGGAGTAACGCGCGACGAAGCGGTCGATCGTTTCCGGCAGCACCGGCTCAGCGCCGTTGAGGGCGAGCCGCCAGCTGCCCAGGTCCAGTCCTTCGAGCTCGTCGTCGTGGACCCGGCTCGCGCAAAGCTCATAGGCGAAGTTCGGTGCCGCCGACAGCGTCCCGCGGTAGGTCGAGATCGCGTGCAGCCAGCGCGAGGGACGCGCGAGAAATGCCAGCGGCGACATCACGACCAGCGTCATCCCGTAGTACATCGTGCTGAGCCACCCGCCGATCAGTCCCATGTCGTGATAGAGCGGCAGCCAGCTCACGAAGACGTCGTCGCGATCGACGCGCAGGGCCTTGCCCATCGCGCGGATGTTGGCGAGCAGGTTGGCGTGGGTCAGGACGACGCCCTTGGGGTCGCCGGTGCTGCCCGAGGTGTACTGGATGAAGGCGACGTCGCCCGGTTCGACCGGGACCGCGTACGGTGCGCCCTCGCCATGCGAGAGCTGGTCGGCCTCGACCACGTCACGCAGCGTCGGCACGTGCGCCTGCAGCACCCTCGCGACCAGTTTCGCACGCGCGATCGTCACCAGGATCACCGCTTCGGCGTTGGCGAGGATGCGCGCGTGGCGCCGCACGTGCTCCTCGAGCTGCGCCGCGCGCGCCGGCGGGTAGATCGGGACCGGCACGCCACCCGCGAGCAGGATCCCGAAATAGACGTGGAAGTACTCGCAGCCGGTGGGCAGCATGATCGCCACCGACTGCCCCTTCTCGAGTCCGCGACGCTGCAGCCCGCGCGCGACGCGTCGCGCCGATTCGGCGAGTTCGCGATACGTGATTCGCTGCTCCTGCGTATCGCCCAGGTGGACGATCTGCGCGCGATCCGGCGCGCGCTGCAGGTGCCAGTCGAGCACGGCGAGCAG
>JAHDXY010000061.1 GCA_023384005.1 Burkholderiaceae bacterium
TCCGCAGCTACCGGCAGATGCCGAAGAACTTCTATCACATCCAGACCAAGTTCCGCGACGAGCGCAGGCCGCGATTCGGCGTGATGCGCGGGCGCGAGTTCACGATGAAGGACGCGTACTCGTTCGATCGCGACCGTGACGCGGCGCTCGCGAGCTACCAGGCGATGTTCGACGCCTACGTTCGCATCTTCGAGCGCATGGGCCTGACCTACCGCGCGGTGGCGGCCGATACCGGCGCGATCGGGGGCTCGGCCAGCCACGAGTTCCAGGTCATCGCCGACACCGGCGAGGACGCGATCGCCTATTGCCCGGACTCGGACTACGCGGCCAACGTCGAACTCGCCGAGGCGCTGGCGCTGACCGACGCGCGCGGCCCGGCGACGCAGGCGCTCGAGAAGACGCCCACGCCCGGGAAGGCGCGCTGCGAGGACGTCGCCGAACTGCTCGGCCTGCCGCTCGAGCGCACGGTGAAGTCGCTGGTGCTCGCGGTCGACACCTACGCGCCGGTCAAGGACGGTGCGGCGGATTTCGTCGCGCCGCGCGTGTCCGGTACGCAGATCTGGCTGCTGCTCGTGCGCGGCGACCACGCGCTCAACGAAGTGAAGGCCGCAAAGGTCGAAGGCCTGAAGGGCTTCAGGTTCGCCACCGAGGGCGAGATCGTCGCCCACTTCGGTACGCCTCCCGGTTACATCGGCCCGATCGGCACGCCCAGGCCGGTGAGGGTCGTCGCCGATCGCACCGTCGCGAACATGAGCGACTTCGTCTGCGGCGCCAACGCGGTGGACTTCCACTACACCGGCGTGAACTGGGAGCGCGACGTCGCGCCGGCGCTCGCCGCGCACGGCGAACGGATGATCGTCGCCGACATTCGCAACGTCGTCGCCGGCGACCCCTCGCCCGACGGCAAGGGCGCGCTCGCGATCCAGCGCGGCATCGAGGTCGGCCACGTGTTCTACCTGGGCACCAAGTACTCGTCGGCGATGCAGGCCAACTTCATCGACGACGACGGCAAGAGCAAGGCGATCGAGATGGGCTGCTACGGCATCGGCGTTACGCGCCTGCTCGGCGCTGCGATCGAGCAGAACCACGACGAGCGCGGGATCGTCTGGCCGCGGCCGATCGCCCCCTTCGAAGTGGTGGTGTGCCCGGTGGGGTGGAGCAAATCGGACGCGGTGCGTGAGACCGCCCAGCGCCTGTACGAAGAGTTGATCGCCGCCGGAGTCGACGCGATCCTCGACGATCGCGACGAGCGCCCGGGCGTGATGTTCGCCGAATGGGAACTGGTCGGCGTGCCGGTGCGCGTCACGGTGGGCGAGCGAAGCCTCAAGGAAGGCAAGGTGGAGATGCTGGTGCGTCGCGGGATGGCGGCGAGCACCGTCGACGTGGCCGGAGCGGGCGCGGCGGTGCGCGAGGCGCTCGCGGGGGCCTGAGTTCGCGCGCGGTCGATCAGGAACCGATCTTCGAGGAACCGATCTTCGTTTCTTCGGCCGCGGCAGGGTTCGCGGTGCCGGCGTCTTTTCCGGCGCCCGCGTCGCTCGCGCGCGTCCACTGGTCGTAACAGCCCAGCCCGCAGAAGTGCAGCACATAGTCCGTGCTCTCGGCGCTCGTCGCCGCCGACTTCGGCACCTCTTTCATGCACACCTTGCAGCTGATGTGACCGGATTCGACCGACTTGACTGGTCTGGTCATGATTGCCTCTCCCTTCATTGCCGCAGCTTTGTCGCGCAAGTCCACGATACGACTGTGGGCTCACGCTGTCCAATGGGGGCGGCATTGGGCGGTCAACCAGCCGGACGCGGCATCGACCGATCGGCTCGGCCAAACGATGTGCTGGCGCCGCATAGAGCGGCGCGGTACGCTATGACCATAATTCTGACCAGAACCCCGATGGATACGCGTTCGAAGTCGATCAGCATCGCGCACGCCAAGGCACACCTGAGCGAACTCGTGTCGCGCGCCGAATCCGGCGAGAGCATCCTGATCACCCGTCACGGGCAACCCGCGGCGAGGCTCGTTCCGATACGCGAGGCAAAGCAGCCGCTGCGCTCGATGGCGGCGTTTCGCAAGACGATTCCTGCGACCGGAATCTCCAGCATCGAACTGATCCGCCAGATGCGCGACGAGGAGCGCTGAGACTTGGTCTACCTGGACGCCTCGTTCGTGATCCCGATCCTGATCCCGGAGAAGGCCAGCGCGAAAGTCGAGAGGATCGTCACTTCGTTCGGGCGCGACGCGCTCGCGGTGAGTTCGTGGACGCGCCTGGAGTGCGCGAGCGTCGTGGCGCGCCTCGTGCGCATGCGCGTGCTCGCGGCCGAACACGCGCAGCGCGTCGTCGCGAGCCTGGACGATCTGATCGACGCCTCGTTCCGGCTGCTCGTGCCGGGCAGAAACGACTTCGGCACCGCGAGCGAGATGATCGCGCAAAGCGGGTGGCGGCTGCGCAGCGCCGACGCGCTGCACCTCGCGATCATGCGAAACCACAAGGCCGATCGGATGCTCACGCGCGACGCGAAGCTCATCGAGCTCGCGAGGGACTTCGGTCTGCCCGTCTCCAGCGGCGGTGCCTGAGATGGCGGTCAAACGGCGGGCATCGAAGCTGCGCGCCGCGGTCGATGTCCGGTCGGCGAGTGTCGCGTCACTGATGCCGCCAGAGTGCTTCCGGCGACCGCTCGTCGCGCCGATGCGCGCTTTCGTCGCACACGCGCTGCGCCGATACGCCGCGCGCGCGAAGCTCGGCGCCATGAAGGCTGCGGCGTGCACCCGAACCGAAGCGAGGGCGTCGGCCCGCTCGCGGGATTTCGCCCGCGACAATTTCGCGCGTTCGGATTTCGCGCGTTTGCGCTGGATCCCGCTGCATGCGCTGGTCTTCGCGGCGGTGCTGTGCTGGGCGTTCGCCGGCACCGCATTCGCGGGCAACCAGCAGTACGAGCCGATGTCCGCGTCGGTGCGCTCCGCGCTCATCGCGGCGGTGAGCGATCGCGGCGCACCCGAACCACGTTTCGTTTCGATGCGCGAGAAGGTGGACTGGCTCGCGACCATGTCCGAGCGCCTGCCGCGCAAGTGGAAGCCCGACCTGCGCCAGCGCGTCGAGTTCCTGAAGACGGTGCGCTACGAAGCGCAGCGCGCCGGGCTCGACCCGCACCTGGTGCTCGGGCTGATCGAGGTCGAGAGCTATTTCCGCCGCTATGCGGTGTCCAGCGCGGGCGCGCGCGGCTACATGCAGGTGATGCCGTTCTGGACCGACGTGATCGGCGATCGCGACGCGTCGCGCCTGTTCGACATGCGTGCCAACCTGCGCTACGGCTGCGCCATCCTGCGTCACTACATCGACCTCGAGAACGGCGACCTGTTCCGCGCGCTCGGCCGCTACAACGGCAGCCTCGGACGTCCCGAGTACCCGAACGCGGTGCTCAGGGCGTGGAAGAAGTGGGAGTACGGCGCGCCGCAACGTGTCGTTTCGGCACGGGCGGAGCGCCCGCCAGGCTGAGGCCCGGCGGCGGTCTCGCAACGGCGCGGCCCGCGGCGCTCGCGGCGCTCGCCGCGGACGCTGCACCCCGGGGGGCAGCGCCTCCAACGATCGATCGCCCCGGCGCGCCTTGACCGCACGCCTTGCGCGGCGCGATCCACGTTTGCTATAAACACAGGCTCCTGCTGCGCCAGAGCGGGCACGCGTGCGCGCCGCACGCCGTGCGGGGCAGAATACGGTCTTCGAGGAGCCTCGCAATGAACCTAGCCCAGTACCTGGAGCGGCATGCCGTCGCTTCGCCCGATCATCCGGCGATCCGCTTCGAAGGCAGAACGATCAGCTATCGCGATCTCGATCGTGCGTCGAGCCGGCTCGCGACGGCGCTTCGCGCCGCCGGGATCGCGAAGGGAGATCGAGTCGCGATCTACCTGCCCAACGTTCCCGAGTTCGCCGTCAGCTACTACGCGATACAGAAGCTCGGCGCGATCGCGGTCTCGATCAACTCGATCTTCAAGACCGAGGAGGTGCGCTTCCTGCTTGACGATTCGGGTGCGCGCGCGGTGGTCACGGTCGACGAGCTCGCCGCTTTCGTGCCGCCCGACTGCGCGGCGCTGGCGCACCGGATCGTCGTCGGCGCGCAGAGCGAATCGGGTTTCGACGCGTGGGTGCGCCGCGGCGAGGAACTGCTCGGCGAGGGCGGCATGTTCGCAGCAGTACACTGCGAACCCGAGGACCCGGCGGCGCTGCTCTATTCGTCCGGTACCACCGGATTCCCCAAGGGCGTGACGCTCACGCAGGCCAACATCCACGGCAACGTCGCGTCGGCGGCGAAGTACTCTGGCTATCGCGCCGACGACAGGCTCGCGGTGTTCCTGCCGCTATTTCACGTCTACGGCCAGAACTACATCATGAACGCCTGCGTGCTCGCGGGCGCGACGATGGTGCTGTTTCGCCGCTTCGTGCCAGATGCGGTGATGCGCGCGGTGGGCGAGGAGAAAGTGACGGTGTTCTTCGGCGTGCCGACAATCTTCATCGGACTGCTGTCGCTCGATCTGGCGCAGTACGATCTCTCGTCGATTCGCTACGAGATGTCGGCCGCCGCGACCATGCCCGAAGAGATCTCGCGGCGCTGGACCGACAGCTTCGGTCGTCGTATCTACGAAGGCTACGGGCTCACCGAGTGCTCGCCTTTTGCCTGCTACAACGACCTGGAAGAACACCGTTTCGGTTCGGTGGGGCGCGCGGTCGAGGGTTTCGAGCTGGCGATCTTCGACGAGAACGACAAGGAGGTGGCGCACGGCGAGTGGGGCGAGATCGTCATCAAGGGCCCCGGCGTGATGAAGGGCTACTGGGGGCGCCCCGAGGACAGCGCGCGCGCGCTGCGCGGCGGCTGGCTGCATTCGGGCGACATCGGGCGGATGGACGACGACGGCTACGTCTACATCGTCGACCGCGTGAAGGACATGATCAACGTGTCGGGGTTCAAGGTCTGGCCTGCCGAAGTGGAGCAGTATCTGTACAAGATCGCGGGCGTGCAGGAGGTGGCGGTCTACGGGATGCCCGACGCCGAAAAGGGCGAGCGGGTCGCGGTCGCGCTCGTCGCGAAGCCCGGCAGCGACGTGACGGCCGAGTCGATCGTGGCGTATTGTCGCGACAACATCGCGGCCTACAAGGTGCCGGCGAAAGTGGAGATCGTGAAGGAACTGCCCAAGAGCGCGACCGGAAAGATCCTCAAGCGCGTGCTGCGCGAGCAGGCCGGGGAATGAGCGCGGCGCGCACGTGCCTGTCGCGCCCGCCAGGGGGATCTCGATGAAGGCGCGAGAACTGGTCGAACGCACCCGCGAGCACGTGCCGGGCCTGAGGCGGCGCGACAAACCCGCGCCGCTCAAGCCCGACCCGCTGCCCGCGACGGCCCGCAGCGACGGCGAACCCGCGCTGCCGCTGCTGCCGACGATGGGCGTCGGATCGGTGGCCGTTCCCGGGTGGTTCGGGCTTGTTCGCCGTCAGATGCGTGAGGGCGCGTTCGGACCCGACGACGTCGAGGAGTTGTACGCCGACGCCGAGGCGATCGCCGTCTCCGACCAGATCGAGGCCGGGCTGGACATTGTTTCCGACGGCGAGGTCAGGCGCCAGCGCTTCATCTTCGAGATGCACGACCGCTTCAGCGGACTCGAGCGCGTCGAAGCAAGTCGCAAGCTCGGCATCTACGGGATGGATCAGGTCCCGCAGTTCACGGTGACCGGCTCGATCGACGCGCCGCGCGGGCTGGGCGTGCTCGAGGACTACCGCAGGCTGCGCGCGCTCGCGCCGGGGCGCGCGCTAAAGGTGTCGGTGCCGGGGCCGCTCACGCTCGCAAGCCTCGTGCATCCGTCGCGGCGCAGCCAGGAGAGCGTGCTCGACGATTTCGTGCGGGTCGTGCGCCGCGAGGTCGAGCGCCTTCTCGAGGCCGGCGCGCGCCGCATCCAGATCGACGAGCCGGTGCTGGCGCATCCGACGCACGGGCTTTCGCCGGTCGCGGCCGGACAGGTGATCAATCGCTGCATGGAAGGCACGACCGGGCGTTTCTCGGTCCACCTGTGCTTCGGCAACTACGGAGGGCGACCGGCCTTCGAGCGCAGCTACGCCAAGCTGATGCCGTCGATCGAGACGCTGATCTGCCACGAGCTGGTGATGGAGTTCGCCAACCGCGAGATGAGCGAGATCGAACTGCTCGCCGGGCTTTCGAGCCGCTTCGAGATTGCCGCCGGGGTGATCGACGTGAAGTCGTTCCACCTCGAATCGCCCGAGCAGGTGGCGCGGCGAATCGAGCAGGTACTCAAGCACGTCGCCCCCGGCAAGCTCTCGCTGACCGCGGATTGCGGCTTCTCGGCGCTGCCCAGGGCGCTGGCCAGGGCGAAGATGGCGGCACTGGTCGCAGGCGCGCGCGCCGCGCGAGGCACGCCGGTAGACGGAGAAACGCCCGGTGGCTGAGGCACGCCCTCCGGCGGGGCGCCAGGAAAGGGCAGCGACCGGACAGCGCTGCGTGGCGGCGCGCAGGCGCCGGTCGCGCTAGCCCGGGCTGTCGCCGTAGCGGGCGGGGTCGGCCGCGTGCCGGCCCTCGTCGGCGATCACCTTTCCCGGATTCATGATTCCCCGCGGATCGAGCGCCTGCTTGATCCGGCGCATCAGGTCGAGTTCGATCGCTGACTTGTAGCGCACGTTGTCGTCGCGCTTCATCTGCCCCAGTCCGTGCTCGGCCGAGATCGATCCTCGGTGCGCATGCACGGCGTCGTAGACGATGCGGTTGATCGCCGCTTCGTTGGCGGCGAACTCCACGGGCGACGCGCCCGGCGCCGGCGAGATGTTGTAGTGCAGGTTGCCGTCGCCGAGGTGCCCGAAGACCACCATTCGCACGCCCGGATAACGGCGCTCGATCGCCTCGTTCGTCTGCTCGATATAGTCACCGACCGACGAGATCGGCACCGAGATGTCGTGCTTGATGTTGTCGCCCTCGTGCACCTGCGCCTCGGGGATGCTCTCGCGCAGCTTCCACATCGCTCGCGACTGCGCGATCGACTTGGCGATCACCGCGTCGGAGATCACGCCTGCCTCGAGGGCGGCGCCCATCAGCGCCTCGAAGCGTTCGGTGGCGTGCGCCTCGCTCTCGGCGTCCGAGGACTCGAGCAACACGTAGTACGGGCTCGCCCCGAGCGGGCGGCGCTGGTCGGGGAAGTGGCGCTCGACCATCTCCAGGCAGTAGTCGCTGAGCAGTTCGAACGCGGTGAGCGACGCCGAAAGGCGGGTTTGCGCGAGTTCGAGCAGGCGCAGCGCCGCGTGCGGATCTGCCAGCGCCGCGATCGCGGTCGACTGCGCCGCCGGTAGCGGGTACAGCTTCATCGTCGCGCAGCAGATCACGCCGAGCGTCCCCTCGGCGCCAATGAACAGATCCCTGAGGTCGTAACCGGTGTTGTCCTTGCGCAGCCCGCGCAGCCCGTCCCAGATCTCGCCCGCCGCGGTCACTACTTCGACGCCCAGGCACAGCTCGCGCGCGTTGCCGTAGCGAAGAACCTGCACGCCTCCGGCGTTGGTCGAGAGATTGCCGCCGATCGTGCACGAGCCCTCGGCGGCGAGCGAGAGCGGAAACAGCCGCTGCGCGCCGCGCGCGGCCTGTTGCAGCGTCGCCAGCACGCATCCCGCCTCGACCGTGATCGTGTTGTTCGCCGTGTCGATCGCGCGCACCCGGTTCATCCGCGCGAGAGAGACGACGAGCGAGGGTCGATGCACCGGATCGACGGCGCCCGCGCCATCGTCGCCCTGGCGTTTCGTGGCGGTTGCGCCGAGCGGGACCGAACCGCCGACCAGGCCGGTGTTCCCGCCCTGCGGCACGACCGCGACTGCGTTCCCGGCGCACCAGCGCACCACTGCCGCCACGTCGGCGGTGGAGTCGGGCTGCACGACCGCGAGCGCGTCGCCGGTGTAGCGCTTGCGCCAGTCGGTGAGAAAGGGGCGCGTGTCCTCGGGCGCCGACAACAGCCGACCCGAGAAGCAGGCGCGCAACGCGGCGATCCGCGATTCCTTCATCGGGCGGCGCGCCTAGCGCATTCCGGGCAGCATGCCCTTCATGCCGCGCATCATCTTCGCGAGGCCGCCCTTGTGCATCTTCTTCATCATCGACTGCATCTGGTCGAACTGGGCGAGCAGGCGATTGACCTCCTGGACCTGCACCCCGGCGCCGGCGGCGATGCGCCGCTTGCGGCTCGCCTTTAGCAGCTCCGGTTTGGTGCGCTCGGCGGGAGTCATCGAGTCGATGATTCCGCGCATCCGGCGCATCTGCTTCTCGGCCTGGCTCATGTCCGCCTGGCCGGCGGCGGCCTGCAGTTGTGCCGGGAGCTTGTCGAGCAGCGAGCCGATCCCGCCCATGCGGTTCATCTGGGCGAGCTGCTGGGAGAAATCGTTCATGTCGAAGCGGTTGCCCGACTTGAGCTTGTCGGCGAGGTCCTTCGCCGCCTTCTGGTCGACGACCTTGTGCGCCTCCTCGACCAGCGACACGATGTCGCCCATCCCGAGGATGCGGTTGGCCATGCGCTCGGGGTGGAAACGCTCGAGACCGTCGAGCTTCTCTCCCACCCCGGCGAACTTGATCGGCTTGCCGGTGATCGCCTTGACCGACAGCGCGGCGCCGCCTCGCGCGTCGCCGTCGAGTTTCGTGAGCACGATGCCGGTGAGCGGCAGCGTTTCGCCGAAGGCCTTGGCAGTGTTGACCGCGTCCTGGCCCTGCATCGCGTCGACGACGAACAGCGTCTCGATCGGCTTGATGCTGGCGTGCAGCTCGCGCACCTCGTCCATCATCTGCTGGTCGATCGCGAGGCGCCCCGCGGTGTCGACGATCAGCACGTCGTGAAAGTGGGTGCGCGCCCACTGCACCGCGGCGCGGGCGATGTCGACCGGCTTCTGCTCGGGCGTGGAGGCGAAGAAGTCGACGCCGGCCTGCGCGCTGACGGCGCGCAGTTGCTCGATCGCCGCGGGGCGGTAGACGTCGCAGGACACGGTCAGCACCTTCTTGCGCTTCTCCTCGCGCAGCCACTTCGCGAGTTTGGCCACCGTCGTCGTCTTGCCCGCGCCCTGCAGTCCCGCCATCAGGATGATCGCCGGCGGCTGGGTAGCGAAGCTGAGCTCCGCCGCTTCGCCGCCCATCAGATTCGTCAGCTCGCGGTTGACGATCCCGACCAGCGCCTGGCCCGGAGTCAGGCTCTGGAGCACCTCCTGTCCAAGCGCCTGCTCGCGGATTCGCGCGACCAGGTCGCGCACTACCGGCAAAGCGACGTCCGCCTCGAGCAGCGCGATGCGGATCTCGCGCAAGGTGTCCTGCGTATTCGCCTCGGTCAGGCGCGCCTCGCCGCGAAGCGATTTCGCGACCTTCGCGAGGCGTTGTGAGAGATTTTCCAGCATGGCCTTGGGTTACACTGACTCGGTGTCGATTCTACTGGTTATCGCCACTGGCCTCGCGGCGCTGCTGTATGCGCTGGCTTGGCTTCGTTCGACGCGGTCGACCGCGCCGGGCGCGCAGCCGCATGCCGCCACGGCCGCAGCGGGCGGCTTCATCGGCGCGGCGGCTCCCAGCGCCGCGCCACACGCGGGCGCGCGCGTCGATCTCGGGTCGATCCTCGTGCTCGCGGGGCTGGTCGCGCACGGCTGGGCGCTCTATGTCGCCGCCGACGTGAGCAGCGGGTTTCGTTTCGGCTTCGCGCAGGCCCTCTCGGCCACTTTCTGGGTCGGCGTGGCGATGCTGTGGGTCGAGGGGCTGTCGGTGCGCATCGAAGCCTTGCGCGCGGTCGTCCTGCCGGTGGCAGCGCTGATGTGTCTGCTGCCGCTGGCGTTTCCGGGCAGCGACTTCGGCGCCGAGCGTGGCCAGCCGCTGCTGCTGCCGCACCTGGTCGTCGGAACCCTCGCCTACGGCGTGCTGATGCTCGCCGCCTTGCACGCCACGCTGATGACCGCAGCCGAACGCGCGCTGCATCGGGTCGGGCGCGGGGAGTCCTCGCCGTTCTCGCGCTGGCTCGAGCACCTGCCTCCGCTGCTGGTGCTCGAGCGCATCCTGTTCCGCTTCATCGGAGTCGGCTTCGTGCTGCTCACGCTCACTGCCTTGAGCGGGCTGGTGTTCTCCGAGCAGGTCTTCGGGCGGCCGCTGCGGCTCGATCACAAGACGGTGTTCACGCTGGTTTCCTGGGCGGTGTTCGCCGCCTTGCTCGTCGGGCGGCGCGTGCGCGGCTGGAGGGGGCGCACGGCGCTGCGGCTCACCCTCGCGGGTTTCACGCTGCTCCTGCTGGCGTACGTGGGCACGCGATTCGTGCTCGAAGTGATCCTGCAGCGCGGCTGAGCCGCTCCGGCGCGTGGGAAAGCTCCTGTTCTGGATCGCCGTGATCGCCGCGGTCTGGATCGCGATCAAGTTCGCGCAGTCCTCGGCGCGGCGCGCCGGCGGTCGCGCGGGCGATGCGTCGAAGGACGATCGCGGCGAGCCGATGGTGAAGTGCGCGCATTGCGGGGTTCATGTTCCGCGCTCCGAGTCGGTGCCCGCGGGGCATCTGCACTACTGCAGCGGCGCGCACCGCGACGCGGGGCCGCAAGGCCGGTGAGTCGAGCCGCGAAGGTCCCGGGCGACGGCGCGCATCCGTCGGTCCTGTGGTCGTCGTTGCGTTTCTACGCCGCGAGCCGCGTCGTGCTCGCCGCGCTGTTCGTGCTCTACGCGGTGCTCGACCCCGCAGGACGCTTCGCGCAGGGCGGCGCCGACGGCTTTCCGCAGCCGGGCCTGTTTCGCGCGCTTTCGGTGGCGTACCTGTTTCTCGCCGCGGGGTTTCTCGCCGCTTCGCTGTTCGTGCGCGGCGCGTTCGAGCGCCAGCGCACGCTGCAGGTGCTCGCCGACCTCGTCATGCTCACGCTCCTGATGCACGCGGCGGGTGGCCCGGCGAGCGGAGTCGGGGTCCTGCTGGTCGCCGCGGTGGGTGCGGCGGCGGTCATTTCCACCTGGCGGCTCGCGGCGTTCTTCGCAGCGGCGGCCACGCTGCTCGCGCTCGGCGAATCGGTCTGGAGAGTGCTCGACGCCGAACAGACCGAGTTCGCCGGGTTTCTCGCCGCAGCGATGATCGGGGCGTCGTGCTTCATCACCGCGACCCTGATCAACCGGCTCGCGGCCAGGCTCGCGTTCCAGGAAGCGCTCGCGCGCCAACGCGGTGCCGATCTGCACAGCCAGCTCGCGACCACGCAACTGGTGATCTCGGAGCTGCCGCAGGGCGTGGTCGTCTTCGACCCGCAGGGCCGCGTGCGCACGATGAACCGTTCCGCGCAGGCGCTGCTGGGCGCGCAGGGGCCGTGGCCCGCGCTCGAGCGCCTGGTCGCGCGCCGGCTCGGACTCGACGGTGCGGCGCCGGGGCAGGGCGCGGCGAGCGGCGACGCCGGCGCCGCAGGCGAGGAGTTCGATTTCGTCGTCGACGCGCGTGCGCAGCCGCCCGCGGGCGCCTCGCATCGCGTGCGCGTGCGCTTCCTGGGCCTGGGCGCGGCGGGCGCACCCGGCGCACCGGGCGAGGCGGACACGGTGCTCGTGATCGAGGACCCGCGACAGGTCGAGGAGCGGGCCCAGCAACTGAAGCTCGCGTCGATGGGCAGGCTCTCGGCGTCGATCGCGCACGAGATCCGCAATCCGCTCGCCGCGATCCGTCACGCCAACGGGCTGCTCGCCGAACAACTCGAAGCCGCGCCGCAACAGCGCCTGGCGAGCATCGTCGAAGACAACTCGGTGCGGATCGACCGGATCGTGGAGGACGTGCTGTCGATCGCGCGGCGCGAGCGTCCTACACTCGAAACGGTGGAGCTCGCACAGTTCGTGCCGGCGCTGCTCGGCGAGTTCGTCGCCTCGAACGCCGCCCAGGGCAAACGCATCGAGATGGACGCGCACGAGCCGGCGCGGATGCTGTTCGATCCGAGACACCTTCGCCTCGTGCTGGTCAACCTGCTGACCAACGCCTTGCGCTATGCGAGCGCCGCGCCGGGGGCGGTACGCATCGAATGGCGGCGCGCCCCGGACGATCGATTAGAATTCCGCGTTGCCGACGACGGTCCCGGATTGCGCCCTGAAATGCTCGATCAAGCATTCGAACCCTTCTTCACGACCGAGGCGCGAGGCACCGGCCTGGGGCTGTTCCTGGCGCGCGAGTTCTGCAACGCCAACCAGGCGAGCCTGCGCTACGAATCGATCGCGTCCGGTGCGCGCCATCGTGCCGCGTTCGTGATCGTCGCGCGCGCGGCGCCGGTTGCCGGTCGCGGCGCGCCAGCCGCCGATCGCGGCGCGCCGGGCGAGTGAGCGCGCGCCGATGAGCGTCGAGTCCGGCCCGCTCGCGCGAGCGGCGCGACTTCCCCGTGTGCTGGTCGTCGACGACGAGGCCGACCTTCGCGAACTGCTCGAGATCACGCTGGTGGGCATGGGGCTGGACGTCGACTGCGCCGCCGACCTCGCCGAGGCGCGCCGACTGCTTTCGCGCCAGCCCTACGCGTTGTGCCTGACCGACATGCGCTTGCCCGACGGCGAGGGGCTCGAACTCGTCGCGCAGATCGGCCGCCAGTACCCGAGCACCGCAGTCGCGGTGATCACCGCCTACGGCAGCGCCGAGAATGCGGTGGCCGCGCTCAAGGGCGGCGCTTTCGACTACCTGTCCAAGCCGCTCGCGCTCGATGCGTTGCGCAACCTGGTGCGCTCGGCGATCCAGGCGCCGGCGCCGGCGAGCGCGGCGCCCGGCAACGGCGCGGCAGGCCGCGATCCGGCGGCCGAACTGCTCGGCAACTCCGAGGCGATTCGCGAAGTGCGCGCGTCGATCGCGCGGCTCGCACGCAGCATGGCGCCGGTGGCGATCACCGGTGAGTCGGGCTCGGGCAAGGAACTCGCCGCGCGCCTGGTGCACCAGTCGGGACCGCGCGGCTCGCTGGCCTTCGTCGCGGTGAACTGCGGCGCGATTCCCGAGGCCTTGATGGAGGCCGAGTTCTTCGGCTACCGCAAGGGGGCGTTTACCGGCGCCGACCAGGATCGCGACGGGTTCTTCCAGGCCGCGAGCGGCGGCACGCTGTTTCTCGACGAAGTGGCCGACCTGCCGCTCGCGATGCAGGTCAAGCTGTTGCGCGCGATCCAGGAGAAACGCGTGCGCAAAGTGGGGGCCACGGGCGAAGAGCCGGTCGACGTGCGCATCATCAGCGCGACGCACCAGGACCTCGCGCAATGCGTGGCGGCCGGGCGGTTCCGCCAGGACCTGTACTACCGGCTAAACGTGATCGAACTGAAGCTGCCGGCGCTGCGCGACCGCCCGGGCGACATCCCGGTGCTCGCCCAGGCGATCCTGGCGAAGCTCGCCGCGCGCGCGACCCTCGCCGAGCCTCCGCGGCTTTCATCGGTCACGCTGAAGTACCTCTGCAGCTACGGTTTTCCCGGCAACGTTCGCGAACTGGAGAACATCCTCGAGCGCGCGCTCGCGTTTTCCAACAGCGAGGTCGTCAACGTCGAGGACCTCGGACTGCGCCCCGCGGTGAGCGACCTCGCGGGAGACGAGCGCGCCGAGGCGGGCCTGCCGGGCGAACTCGCCGAGTTCTCGGAAGCGACGCGGGGTGAAGCGCCGACGGCGCCGCTTTCGCCCTTGCCGAGTCCGGTACGCGTGAGCGACGACGGGATTCCCGAGTCGCTGCCCGACTACCTCGACCAGATCGAGCGCGAGGCGATCCACCGCGCGCTCGAGCGGACGCGGTTCAACCGCACCGCAGCCGCGAAGCTGCTCGGCATCACGTTCCGCGCGCTGCGCTACCGGATGCAGCGCCTGGGCATTTCCTGAGGGCGGCGCGACCGCGCATCGACTTGAGCCGCCATGCGCCGCGATGGAGCGCGAGCGAGCACGGCTGGCTCGAGGGCGCGCGCTGGCTGCGCTCGCCGAACTTCGACCAGCGCGCGCCGGGCGAGGCGATCGAGCTGGTGGTGATCCACCACATCAGCCTTCCCCCGGGGCGCTTCTGCGGCGACGCGATATTGCGCCTGTTCACCAACCGGCTCGATCCGGGCGCGGACCGTTCGTTCGCGCAACTGGCGAGCCTGCGGGTGTCGGCTCACTTCCTGATCAGGCGACGCGGCGAGCTGGTGCAGTTCGTCGGCTGCGACGCGCGCGCCTGGCACGCGGGCGAGTCGTCGTTTCTCGGGCGCGCGCGGTGCAACGACTTCTCGATCGGGATCGAACTCGAGGGAAGCGGCGAGCGCGCGTTCACGCAGGCGCAGTACCGGCGCCTGGGGCAACTCCTCGCGCTGCTGTGCGAGCGCTACCCGGTGCGCTGGCTCGCAGGCCACAGCGACATCGCTCCCGGACGAAAACACGACCCCGGGGCGTCGTTCGACTGGGAACGCCTGCTGCGAAGCGCCCGCGCGTCGGGGCTTTCAAGGCCGTTTTCGGACTGAACGCGCGCGCCGCGTCGCGCCGCCGCGTGCCGTGACCGGCGCGACGCGCGTCGCGCCGCGTCGCCGGCGCGATCGAAACATTCGCAAGGCTATTGCGCATGCCGCGCTCGCGCCACTACAATTAGTGCCTGAGTAGAAGCTGTGCACCATATGTAGTGGTCCGGGCTGCCTTTCGTCGGACCGGAGATGGCAGCCAGCCGCCCGGGCGCAGGCACGAAACCGGATCGCCAACTGATGTCGGAGGGCGCTATGCAACGGGTCGGTGACAACCCTCGGAAGTTTCCGCTCGGTCCCGCCGGGTCGTGGCAGCATCCGCAGCCGCACGGCGTGGCGCAGGCGCCGGCAGCGGTGATCGGCGACTTCAAGGTCATCCGGCGCAACGGCGCGGTGGTCGGATTCGAACCTTCGAAGATCGCGATCGCGCTGACCAAGGCGTTTCTCGCGGTGAGTGGCGCGCATGGCGCGGCGTCGGCGCGCGTGCGCGACCTGGTCGAGTCGCTCACCGCCGTCGTCGTTGCGGCGCTCACGCGCGGCAAGCCCTCCGGCGGGATCTTCCATATAGAGGACGTCCAGGACCACGTCGAACTCGCGCTGATGCGCTCGGGCGAGCACGAGGTGGCCCGCGCCTACGTGCTGTATCGCGAGCGCCGTACCCGGGAGCGAGCCGCGAGCCGCCAGCAGACGCGGGAGCCGGTGCTCAACGTGATCGACGGCGATTCGCGCCGTCCGCTCGATCACGATGCGCTGCGCGCGCTGATCGCAGCCGCCTGTATCGGGCTCGAGCAGTACGCGAGCCCCGACGCGGTGCTCGCCGACACCGTAAGGAACCTGTACGACGGCGTCGCGATCGAGGAAGTGCAGCGTTGCGCGATCCTTTCCGCGCGCGCGCTGATCGAGAAGGACCCGGCCTATGGCCAGGTCAGCGCGCGCCTGCTCCTTCACGCGATCCGGCGCGAGGTGCTCGGCGTCGAGGTCTCGCAGGACGCGATGCGCGAGCGCTACGCCGGGTATTTCGCCGGTTTCGTGCGCCGCGGCGTGCAGGCGGGCCTGTTGAACGAGGCGCTGCAGCAGTTCGACCTCGCGCGGCTCGGCGCCGCGCTGCGCTGCGATCGCGACCTGCAGTTCTCGTACCTGGGCCTGCAGACGCTCTACGACCGCTATTTCCTGCACGTCGACGAGCGGCGAATCGAGCTGCCTCAGGCGTTCTTCATGCGCGTGGCGATGGGGTTGGCGCTCAACGAAGTCGACCGCGAGGCGAGAGCGATCGAGTTCTACGAGCTTCTCTCCAGTTTCGACTTCATGAGCTCGACGCCCACGCTGTTCAATTCCGGGACGCTGCGATCGCAGCTCTCGTCCTGCTACCTCACCACCGTCGCGGACGACCTCGAGAGCATCTACGAGGCGATCAAGGACAACGCGCTGCTCGCGAAGTACGCCGGCGGCCTGGGCAACGACTGGACGCCGGTGCGCGCGCTGGGCAGCCACATCAAGGGCACGAACGGCAAGAGCCAGGGCGTCGTGCCGTTCCTGAAGGTGGTGAGCGACACCGCGGTCGCGGTGAACCAGGGCGGAAAGCGCAAGGGCGCGGTGTGCGCCTACCTGGAAACCTGGCACATGGACATCGAGGAGTTCCTCGAACTGCGCAAGAACACCGGCGACGACCGGCGCCGCACCCACGACATGAACACCGCGAACTGGATTCCGGACCTGTTCATGAAGCGCGTCATGGAGAACGGCGAGTGGACGCTGTTCTCGCCTTCCGACTGCCCCGACCTTCACGACAAGGTGGGTGCGGCGTTCGAACAGGCCTACCTGCGCTACGAACAACGCGCGGCGAGCGGCGAGCTCAAGCTGTTCAGGAAGGTTCAGGCCACCGCGCTCTGGCGCCGGATGCTCTCGATGCTGTTCGAGACCGGTCACCCCTGGCTCACCTTCAAGGATCCGTGCAACCTGCGCTCGCCCCAGCAGCAAGCCGGCGTCGTGCACAGCTCCAACCTGTGCACCGAGGTCACGCTGAACACGAGCGAGACCGAAATCGCGGTGTGCAACCTGGGCTCGGTGAACCTCGTCTCGCACATGCGCGAGGTCGACGGCGTGCACCGGCTCGACCACGAGAAACTGGCGCGCACCGTGCGCAGCGCGATGCGCATGCTCGACAACGTGATCGACATCAACTACTACGCGGTGGGCAAGGCGCGCAATTCCAACCTGCGCCATCGCCCGGTGGGCCTGGGGATCATGGGCTTTCAGGATTGCCTTCACCTGATGCGTACGCCCTACGCGAGCGCCGCAGCGATCGAGTTCGCGGACCGTTCGATGGAAGCGGTCTGCTACTACGCCTACCAGGCGTCGACCGAGCTCGCCGCCGAGCGCGGCCGTTACCCGAGCTTCTCCGGTTCGCTCTGGGACCGCGCGATCCTGCCGAAGGATTCGCTCGATCTGCTCGCCGCCGAGCGCGGCGGATACGTCGAGGTGGACCGTTCGGAGTCGCTCGACTGGGAGTCGCTTCGCGCCCGGATCCGCGAGCACGGCATGCGCAACTCGAACTGCGTCGCGATCGCGCCAACCGCGACGATCTCGAACATCGTCGGCGTGTCGGCCAGCATCGAACCGACCTTCCAGAACCTGTACGTGAAGTCGAACCTCTCGGGCGAGTTCACCGTGGTCAACGAGCACCTCGCGCGCGACCTGAAGCGGCTCGGCCTGTGGGACGAGGTCATGGTCTCGGACCTCAAGTTCTTCGACGGATCGCTCGCGCGCATCGACCGGATTCCTGCCGAGCTGCGCGAGTTGTACTCGACGGCCTTCGAGGTCGACCCGCAGTGGCTGGTCGAGTGCGCCGCGCGGCGCCAGAAGTGGATCGACCAGGCGCAGTCGCTCAACCTCTACATGGCCGGCGCGTCGGGCAAACGCCTGCACGACACCTACACGCTCGCCTGGCTGCGCGGATTGAAGACCACCTACTACCTGCGCACCCTCGCAGCGACCAGCGCGGAGAAGTCCACGACCGATCGAATCGGACAACTCAACGCCGTCGGCGCCGACGGCAGCGCGACGAACGAGTTCTCGCACGCGAGCGCGCAATCGCGCGTGTCGCTCGAGCAGCAACCGGCGCCGGAATTCTGCGCACTCGACGATCCGTCGTGCGAGGCATGCCAGTGATTCGTGTCGCGATCGGACGCGTCGCGCCCGCAGCAGCGCGCGTGATCGGCGACCGGAATGCGTTCGCGTGCGAAGCGCGATGCGCGACGCTGTTGCATGAACACCGACGCGCATTCAGAAAAGTCAAGATGGTGTTGCAAATCCGTTGCGGTCTATCCACAAGCGTCGTAAGATCCGACCTGTGAATAACAGAGGAATCTCGCGACAAGACAACGAGTTATCTGTCTATATTCAAGCGCGACCTTAGATGCTTTCCTGGGAAGATCCTCACCCCTCGGCCCGCCACCCGGCCCCAGCGCCCCGTTCCTCGGGGCAAGACCCGATCCGCGCCGCCGCCCCATTCCCGGACACGATCCTCGCGCGCCGTTCGGCGCATCCGGCGCAGCCCGCGGCCGCTGCCGCGGCGAAGCTTCACCTGGGCTCGCAGTCGGCGGTCAGCGACCGGCGCGTGCGCGCCGAAGACAAGCGAGTGATCAACGGAGCGTCGGACGTCAACCAGCTCGTCCCGTTCAAGTACAAGTGGGCCTGGGAGAAGTACCTCGCGTCCTGCGCCAATCACTGGATGCCGCAGGAGGTGAACATGAGCCGCGACATCGCGCTGTGGAAGAGCGCGAACGGGCTCACCGAGGACGAACGCAGGCTGGTCAAGCGCAATCTCGGGTTCTTCGTGACCGCCGACTCGCTCGCGGCGAACAACATCGTGCTGGGAACCTATCGCCACATCAGCGCGCCCGAGTGCCGGCAGTTCCTTCTGCGCCAGGCCTTCGAGGAGGCGATCCACACGCACGCGTACCAGTACATCGTCGAGTCGCTCGGAC
>JAHDXY010000062.1 GCA_023384005.1 Burkholderiaceae bacterium
GCGTGATCAGCAGGTAGGTGTTCGCGTCGAAGTAGCCCGAGAACTTCTCGCCCTGATGCCGCAGGTACGACTCGATCTCGAACTCGACGTCGAACGAGAACGCGAAATCGGCGTTCTTCATCACGCGCCCGAAGCGCTCGGCCATCGAATCGTCGGACAGGTAGGTGATGTGCCCGATCATCCGCGCGACCTGCAGTCCGCGACCGGGCACGACTCCGTGCTCGTAGAATCGCCCGCCGTGGAAATCGGGGTCGGTGATGATCGCGCGCCGCGCGACTTCGTTGAACGCGATGTTCTGCGCCGAGAGCTTGGCCGTCGACGCGATCGCGATGCAGTGACCGAGTCGCCCTGGGTACAGCGTGCTCCAGGCGATCGCCTGCATGCCGCCCAGGCTTCCGCCCATCACGGCGGCAAAGCGCTCGACACCCAGCGCGTCGGCCAGCCTCGCCTGCGCGTGAACCCAGTCCTCGACGGTGACCACCGGGAAATCGGGCCCGTACCGCCGGCCGGTGTTGGGATTGATCGACATCGGACCGGTGGACCCGAAGCAGCTGCCGAGGTTGTTCACCCCGATCACGAAGAAGCGATCGGTGTCCACCGGCTTTCCCGGCCCGACCATGTTGTCCCACCAGCCAAGGTCGCCCGGCGCCTCTCCGTAGCTGCCCGCGACGTGGTGCGAGGCGTTGAGCGCGTGCGGGACGAGCACCGCGTTCGAGCGTGCCGGGTTCAGTTCGCCGTAGGTCTCGTAGACGAGCTCGTAGTCGGCGATCGACGCGCCGGAGCGCAACGCGAGCGGCGAGGCGAAGCGCATCGTGCGCTGCGCGACGATTCCGACCGACGAAGAGGTGTCCTGTTGCACGTTGACGACGATTCCCGGAAACGAAAAACCCGACCGGCTTGCTTCGGCTCGGTCGGGCTCGTGGGGCGCGATCCCCGCCGCTTTAGCCGTATTTCTAACGCGCCCGCAAGCTGGGACTCAAATCGGCGCGAGCCCGCATTGTCGGCGCGAGCCTTCGAGCGTGTCAACCAGGCGTGGAGCGCTGCGCCGACGCGCGTTGCCCCGGGTGCGTGTCCTCGAGCAGGCGCTTGAGCGCCGAGCCGACGCGTTCGGGGTCGTCGCTGCCCAGGAGCCGCGACACGCGCGGCGCGATCCGCGACACGTCGGCGAGAAGAATCTCGCGCTTGACCAGCAGCAGGCTCGCCGGGTGCATCGAGAACTCCGACAGACCCATGCCGAGAAGCAGGCGCGTGGCGGTGCGGTCACCGGCGAGCTCGCCGCACACGGCAACCGGCTTGTTCAGGCGCCGCCCGGCGCGGATTGTCATCGCGATCAGTCGCAGCACCGCCGGATGAAACGGGTCGTAGAGCTGCGCGACCGAGTGGTCGGCCCGGTCGATCGCGAGCGTGTACTGGATCAGGTCGTTGGTGCCGATCGACACGAAATCGAGCCGGCGCAGGAACAGGCTGACCGACAGTGCCGCCGCCGGAACCTCGATCATGCCGCCCACCGGCATGCGCTCGTCGAACGGAATGCGCCGCTCGCGCAGCCGTTGGCGCGCTTGCGCGACCAGCCGGATCGTCTGGTCGATCTCGTGGGCGTGCACCAGCATCGGCACGAGCAGGCGAACCGGCCCGTGCGCCGACGCGCGCAGGATGGCGCGCAGCTGCGCGAGGAACATCTCGGGCTCTGCGAGGCAGTACCGGATCGCGCGCTGCCCCAGCGCCGGATTCATGATCGACCCCGACGCGTGCTGCTCGAGCGGCTTGTCCGCGCCGACGTCGAGCGTGCGGATCGTCACCGGAAGCCCGCGCATCGCGAGCACCGCGGCACGATAGGCTTCGTACTGTTCGTCCTCGCCGGGCAGTTCGGCGCGGTTCATGAACAGGAACTCCGACCGGAACAGCCCGATGCCCGCCGCGCCCGACTCGCGCGCCTGTTCCGCCTCGCCCGGCAGCTCGATGTTCGCGTGCAGTTCGACGTCCACTCCGTCGAGCGTGCGCGCCGGCACGTTGAGCAGCCGCTTGAGCTTGTCGCGCTCGAGTCGCGACGCCGCCTGCCGGTGCCGGTACTCGGCGAGCACCGGCTCGTCGGGCGCGACGATCACGACGCCGGTCTCGCCGTCGAGGATCAGCCACTCGTCGTCGAGGATCAGCTCGCTCGCGCGGTTCAGGCCCACGACCGCCGGGACGTTCATGCTGCGCGCGAGGATCGCGGTGTGCGAAGTGGTGCCGCCCAGGTCGATCGCGAATCCCAGCGCGCTGCGCAGAGCCAGCATGTCGCCCGGAGCGATGTCGGCCGCGACGATGATCGCCGGCTCGCCAACGCACGGGATGTTGCCGCCCGAGCCCGCGAGCGACTTGAGAACGCGATCGGCGACCTGCTGCACGTCGCGACCGCGCTCGCGCAGGTAGGCATCCTCGAACTCGTCGAACTGCGCCGCAAGGCTGTCCGCCTGAGAGGCCAGCGCCCACTCGGCGTTCCAGCCCTGCTCGACGATGTCGTCGCGTGCGGCCTGCGCGAGCTGGGGATCGTCGAGGATCATCGCGTGCACCTCGAGCAGCGCGCGCGCCTCGCTCGGCGCGTCGTCGCTGAGGTGCTCGCCCAGTGCTCCGAGCTCGCCGCGCACCGCCTCGAGCGCCTTGTCGAGTCGCACGACTTCGGCCTCGATTCCGGCACTCGGCACGTGGTAGCGCGCGACATCGAAGCGGCGCGACTCCAGCACGCGGGCGCGCCCGATCACGATGCCCCCGCCGATCCCGGTGCCGTGGATGCTGAACATCGCCGGACTGTAGCAGAGGCCCCGCGCTCAGTGATCCGCTTCGAATCCCGCCGCGATCAGTGCGCAAAGCGCGTCGATCGCCTCGGTCTCGTCGGGCCCGTCGGCTTCGATCCTGACCGTCGTGCCGCACGCCGCCGCAAGCATCATCACGCCCATGATGCTCTTGGCGTTGATCCTGCGCGTGCCCTTCGTCATCCAGATCTCGGCGCGAAAGCGCGACGCCACCTGCGTGATCTTGGCCGACGGGCGCGCGTGCAGGCCGAGCTTGTTGACGATCGTCGCTTCAGCGCTGCGCATCGTCGTCGCCCTCGGGCTGTACTGGGGGCACTTCGACGATCGCAGCGCGCGCGCTGGCGAGCAGCGCTTCGACCATGCTCTCGAGCGGTTCGCGGCGATGGTTCAGCGCCTTGACCAGCATCGGCAGGTTCGCGCCGGCGAGCACCACGACCCGGTGCGCTGCCGCGAGGCCCTGCGCGATCCGCGACGGGGTGGCGCCGTAGATGTCGGTGAGCACTACCACCCCACTGCCGTCGTTGATCCGTGCGAGCAACTCGCGCGCACCGGCCAGCGCTGCCTGCGGGTCTTCGTCGGGGATGACGTCGAGCGCGGCGAGTTGCGGCGGCAACCTGCCGAAGATGTGACGCGTGCAGTGGATGAGCGCCGTGCCCAGCGGTTCGTGCGACACGACCATGATCCCGATCATGGCCGCGAATGATACGACAGCATGGCGGCGAAGCAGGCGCCTGCGTCGCGATCAGGCCGCACCGTAGCCGCGACCGGCGCGGCGGGGGCCTTCGCGAGCGACTTCGCGCTCGAGCGCTGCGACGAACATCGCGGCGACGTCGAAACCGGTCTGCTGTTCGATCTCGCGAAAGCAGGTCGGGCTGGTCACGTTGACCTCGGTGAGGCGGTCGCCGATCACGTCGAGCCCGACCAGCAGCAGGCCGCGCGCGGCGAGCACCGGCGCGAGCGCCTCGCCGATCGCGCGGTCGGCGGGCGTGAGCTCGCGGGCCTCGCCCCGGCCCCCGGCGGCGAGGTTGCCGCGCGACTCGCCCTCTTTCGGAATCCGCGCCAGGCAGTAGGGCACGACCTCGCCGCCGATCAGCAGCACGCGCTTGTCGCCGTCGGCGATCTCGGGCAGGTAGCGCTGCGCCATCACGCTGCGTTCTCCGAACAGGTTCAGGGTTTCGATGATCACGCCCATGTTCGGATCGCCCGCGCGCACGCGAAAGATCGACGAACCGCCCATGCCGTCGAGCAGCTTGAACACCGCGTCGCCGTGGGTCGCGACGAACTCGCGCAGCAGCGCGGGGTCGCGCGTGACCAGCGTATCGGGAGCGAGGCTGGCGAACTGGGCGATCGCGAGCTTCTCGTTGTGGTCGCGAATCGCGCGCGGGTCGTTGAATACCCTCGTCCCCTCGCGCTGCGCGATCTCGAGCAGGTAGGTCGAGTAGACGTACTCCATGTCGAAGGGCGGGTCCTTGCGCATCAGCACCGCGTCGAACTCGGCGAGCGGCTGGCGCGACTGCCCGGCGGTGCGATACCACTTCGCCGCCTTGCCGCTGGCGTCGAGCAGGTCGAAGGCGCGCGTCGCTGCGTGCACGCGCCCGCCGGCAAGCCAGAGATCGCCCTGCTCGCACACGTGGACCTCGTGCCCGCGCGCCAGCGCGGCCACGATCATCGCGACGCTCGTGTCCTTGTAGGGCTTGAGGCTCGCAAGTGGGTCGAGGACGATCGCGATTCGCATGCTGGCTTCCTGGTATGCGCCGGGCGCCCCGCGCACGCGGGCCGCGGCCTGCGCGGCTGCGCTATCCGTAGAGTGACTGATCGGGGTCGGTGCGCTCGAGCTCGATCGACGCTGCGAGCAGCGCCAGTCGGGCGACGACCCCGTAGGCGTAGAAGCGGTTCGACGCGTTCTCGGGCAGGGCGCTGGAGTCGGGCACGTGGCAACTGGCCGCGAAGGGCAGCGGCACGAAGTGCATGCCCGGCGCGTTCAGGTTCTCGTCCTTGTCGCGGCCGGCATGCACGCGGTAGAAGCCCCCGACCACGTAGCGGTCGATCATGCACACCACCGGCTCGGCCCAGGATTCGTTGATCGTCTCGAAAGTCGGGACGCCTTCCTGGACGATCATCTCGGTCACCGCGCGCCCGTCGGCGCCGACCGACATCCGCGCCCTGTACTCGGAATCCATCCCGCGCATCTGCTTGGCGTCCTTGACCGTCATGATCGCGACGCCGTGGGTCCCCGCGTCGGCCTTGACGATCACGAACGGCGCGGCGCGCACGCCGTACTCGCGATACTTCGAACGCGTCTTGCGCAGGATCGCGTCGACGTTGGTCGCGAGGCAATCCTCGCCGGCGCGCTTGCCGAGGTCGACCGCGCCGCACGACGCGAACAGCGGATCGATCAGCCAGGGATCGATGTCGAAGGCCTTCGCGAACTTCCTCGCGACCTCGCGATAGGCCGTGAAGTGATTGGTCTTGCGCCGCACCGCCCAGCCCGCGTGCACCGGCGGCAGCACCACCTGCTCGTGCAGGCCGCGCAGCGCGTCGGGGATCGCGCTCGAAAGATCGTCGTTGAGCAGGATCGAGCACGGATCGAAATCGGCCAGGCCGATGCGCCGGGCGCCGCGCACCAGCGGCTCGACCAGCAACTGCTGGCCGTCGGAGAACACGACCTGCTGCGGTTCGCGCAGCGCCGGGTCGAGCGAGCCGAAGCGCACGTTCAGGCCGGTCTGCCGCATGATCGCGGCGAGCCGCTTCAGGTGATCGAGGTAGGACGCGCTGCGCGCGTCCTTTTCGACGATCAGCAGCAGGTTGCGCGCGTCGGGGCAATACTTGTCGATCGCCGCCATCGCCGCCTGGACGGCGAGCGGCATCACGTCTGCCGAGAGGTTGTTGAAACTCGCCGGGAACAGGTTCGTGTCCACCGGCGCGAGCTTGAATCCGGCATTGCGCAGGTCGGTGGAGCAGTAAAACGGCGGCGTGTGCTCCTGCCAGGCGAGCCGGAACCAGCGTTCGATGCGGGGGGTCGCGTCGAGAAAGCCCCGCTCGAGATCGAGCAGGGGACCCTTCAGGGCGGTGACCAGGTGGGGAACCATCGGCGGTTGCGCGCGGCAAGTTCGGTTGGGAGCGCCCGATTGTAACGAAGCGGGGGCGAACGAAGTGGGCGAGCCTCGCGACTCGCCCTGCGGCGCCGCCCCGCGAGGCGACCCGCGTGCGCGGCGCATCAGGCCGGCGCGAACCGGCCGGCGCGATCAGCCGTGGTACGCGGACTCGCCGTGCGAAACGATGTCCAGGCCCTCGCGCTCCTGTTCCTCCGGAACGCGCAGGCCGACCACCATATCGACCAGCTTGAACGCGATCCACGACACCACGCCCGACCAGACGATCGTCACGACCACGCCCTGCACCTGTATCCACACCTGGCTCGTGATCGAGTAATCGGCGCCGACCGCGTTGGCGACATAGTCGTAGACTCCGGCACCGCCGAGCGCCGGTGCGGCGAACACACCGGTGAGCACGGCGCCGAGCATCCCGCCCACGCCGTGCACGCCGAACACGTCGAGCGAGTCGTCCACGCCGAGCATGCGTTTGAGCCCGTTGACGCCCCACAGGCAGACCAGCCCCGCCAGCAGGCCGATCACCAGAGAGCCCATCGGCCCGACGAAGCCGCAGGCCGGAGTGATCGCGACCAGCCCGGCCACCGCGCCCGAGGCCGCGCCCAGCATCGAGGGCTTGCCCTTGCTCATCCACTCGCCCAGCGTCCACGACAGCGTCGCCGCCGCGGTTGCGAGCAAGGTGTTCGCGAAGGCGAGCGCCGCGGTGCCGGTGGCCTCGAGGTTCGAGCCGGCGTTGAAGCCGAACCACCCCACCCACAGCAGCGACGCGCCGATCATCGTCATCGTGAGCGAGTGCGGAGCCATCGATTCGCGACCGTAACCGACGCGCTTGCCGATCATGATCGCGCCCACCAGCGCGGCAACGCCCGCGTTGATGTGCACGACCGTGCCGCCGGCGAAATCGAGCGCGCCCTTGGCCCAGAGGTAGCCGGCATTGGCCACGACCGTGTCGAGCGACGCGGCGTCGGTGATCGCGTCCGGGCCGTCCCAGTACCACACCATGTGCGCCATCGGCAGGTAGGCGAAGGTGAACCAGATCACCGTGAACAGCAGCACCGCGGAGAAACGGATCCGTTCGGCGAAGGCGCCGACGATCAGCGCGCAGGTGATCGCCGCGAAGGTCGCCTGGAAGGCGACGAACGTGAGCTCCGGAATCACGACGCCCTTGCTGAAGGTCGCCCCGAGCGAGTCGGCAGTGACGCCGTTGAGGAACAGCTTGCTGAAGTTGCCGTAGAACGGGCCCGGACCGCCGAACGCGAGCGAATAACCGTAGATCGCCCAGAGCACCACGACCGTCGCGAAGATCACGAACACCTGCATCAGGATCGACAGCATGTTCTTGCTTCGCACCAGCCCGCCGTAGAACAGCGCGAGACCCGGAATCGTCATCATGATCACCAGCAGGGTCGCGAGCGACATGAACGCCGTGTCGCCCTTGTCCGGTACCGGGGGCTTGGCCGCAGCGGCCGCTTCGGGCGGCGCCGCAGTCGCGGGCGGTGCGGCGGCGGGCGTCGCGCCGGCCGGGGCGGCGCCGGGCGCTGCCTGCGCGAGCCGGACGATGGCGGGCGCCGCCACGCCGGCACGCGCCAGATCGGCACTTGCCAGAGCTCGTGCCTGGTCGCCACTCGCGTTCGCGTCCCGCGCCTGCGCGCCGGCGTACGGGGCGAGCCCGAGCGCGACAGAGAGCGCCAGCACCCTCAGGATGCCTGTCATCATGAACCTCCGGTAATTGTCGCCGCGTTCGGGGGCGTCAGAGCGCCTCGTTTCCGGTCTCGCCGGTGCGTATCCGTATGACCTGCTCGAGGTCGTAGACGAAGATCTTTCCGTCACCGATCTTCCCGGTGCGCGCCGACGCCTCGATCGCCTCGACCGCGCGTTCGACCAGCGATTCGTCCACCGCTGCCTCGATCTTGACCTTTGGAAGGAAGTCGACGACGTACTCGGCGCCGCGATACAGCTCGGTGTGGCCCTTCTGGCGGCCGAAACCCTTCACTTCGGTCACGGTGATGCCCTGCACGCCAACGCCCGAGAGCGCCTCGCGCACTTCGTCGAGCTTGAACGGCTTGATGATCGCGGTAATCAGTTTCATCGTTATTCTCCCTTCAGGGCCCCAGGGCTGGCGGCCCCTCGGCGTTCGATTTTCAGAATGTCCTGGTCGCGCTCAGCACGACCGTGGCCTTGCCCAGGTCGCGGTCGAAGGCGTTACGGTAGCACTCACCCGCGCCGCCCCTGGCGTTGGTGCCGATGTACGACAGACCCCACGTGAATCCGGCCATGTCGGTGCTCAGGCCGAGCTTCCAGTCCGCGTGCGAGCACTCGCCGCTGCTGCGACCGGCGGCGCCGGCCGCGAGTGGGCCTGCCCGATGCCGCGACGACCGACCGCGCTTTCATCTCGAAGCCTTTTCATCGTGGTTGAACTCCCCGACTTCCCTGACCGCGCCCGCAGCGCTACGATCGCGGCCGACGTCTGTTGCGCTGCATTAACCGTGCCAGGATCCCGCCGGAATTCGACGCGCGGCCGCGTGGACGGCACCAGCAGCCGCCGCGCGCCTCCCGTGCGGTGCGCAGGAAGGGGCGCCCAGGACGGGGCGAACAACGGCGCGGCCCGGATGTTCGCACTGCAGGTCCTGGACGCACCCCGATCGTGCGCCGCGCCCCGCCACGGCGCATCGCGTCGTGACGCGCTGTTCTGGTGCATTGTTGTCGAGCAAACGCCGCCGACTGCTTTCCCCGGCTCCGGGAATCGTCCGCAGGGCTCATCCGCCTGGTCGACATCGGTCGCGGCCCGCGATCGCTACCCGGTGCTAGACTGGCCCGAGTCATCCGCTGCAATCCGTCGAGGTCGAAATGAACGCCAACAACCCGCAGGCCAGCGACCCACCGGAAGACGGCACGACGGGCATTCGCGCTGCCCTGGAAGATCTGCAGCTGCGCATCGCCGAAGCATTGCGCGGCTCCGGTCCGGCGGCGGATGTCGAGCGCAACGTTCGCGCGCTGCTCGCGCAGGGTTTCGAGCGCCTCGATCTTGTCAGCCGTGACGAGATCGAGCAACAGCTCGAGTCGATTGCTGCACTGCGCAATCGGATCGACGCGCTGGAACGGCAACTCGACGCGCTTTCGCGAGTCGACCCGGCGCCGCCGGCAAAGGGCTGACCCGCCGCCGCGAGATCGTGGCACTGGCCGTCGTCCACTCGCGAGCACTGGTCGCGCTCGACGCCCCGGCGGTTCGGGTCGAGACGCACGTCGGCAACGGACTGCCCGCATTCCAGGTGGTCGGGCTCCCCGCCGCAGCGGTACGAGAGAGCAGAGACCGCGTGCGTGCGGCGCTCGTGCACACCGGCTTCGAGTTCCCCAATCGCCGGCTAACGGTCAACCTCTCGCCGGCCGACCTGCCGAAGGACTCGGGCCGCTTCGACCTGCCGATCGCGCTCGGCGTCCTCGCGGCGAGCGGGCAGTTGCCGCCGGCGCGGCTGCCGGGCCTCGAGTTCGTTGGCGAACTGTCTCTGACCGGCGAGATCCTCCCGATCAGGGGCGCGCTCGCGATGCTCAGCGCGGTGCGCAGCAGCGGAGCCACACGCCTCGTCCTGCCTGCCGGCTGCGCCGCAGAGGCGCGGCTGATCGATGGCCAGCGCCCTTACCTGGCAAAGCATTTAACGGAAGTAGTTGCTTACTTGCGCGAAGGCGCAGCACTTGAATCGCCCGGCCAGCAAACCCCCGAAACGGTCCAGTCGCCGCACCCCGGGCTGTCCGACGTCAGGGGGCACCTCGGCGCCAAGCGCGCGCTGGAGATCGCCGCCGCGGGCGGGCACAGCCTGCTGATGGTCGGTCCGCCGGGCGCCGGCAAGAGCATGCTCGCGCAACGCATCACGAGCCTGATGCCGGCGCTGTCGCCGTCGGAGGCAATGGAGTGCGCGCTGGTGCGCTCGATCGCAGGTCGCTTCGGCGCCGAGTGCTGGGGCGAGCGTCCGTTTCGCAGCCCCCACCACAGCGCCTCGGCCGTGGCGCTGGTCGGTGGCGGCTCGGTGCCCCGCCCCGGCGAGATCACGCTCGCGCACCGGGGAGTTCTTTTCCTGGACGAGCTGCCCGAGTTCGACGCGCACGTGCTGGAAGCCTTGCGCGAACCGCTCGAATGCGGCGAGCTGACCGTAGCGCGCGCAGCCTACCGGGTCAGGTTTCCCGCCCGATTCCAGCTCGTCGCCGCGATGAATCCGTGCCCCTGCGGTTTCGCCGGGAGCCGGATCCGCGCCTGCTGCTGCACCGGCGCGCAAATACAGCGCTACCGCCGTGCCGTATCGGGCCCGCTGCTAGACCGGATCGATCTCAGGATCGCGGTCGAGATGGTCCCGATCGCCGAACTGGCGCGCGACGCGGACGCGCCGAGCCAGGAACGCGCGGCCCGCGAACACGCCGCCGCGTGCGCGCGGGTGCAGACTGCGGCCGCGCGCCAGCGTGCGCGCCAGGGCAAGAGCAACGCCGAACTCGGCCCCGGCGAATTGCAGACGCTTTGCCGCCTCGCGCCGGTGGCGGCGGCCCTCGCGGCGAATGCGGCCGACCGGTTGCACTGGTCGGCGCGCGCCTATCACCGGGTCCTGCGCGTCGGACGCACGGTCGCCGATCTGGTCGGTGCGGATATCATCGACCAGACGCATCTGGCCGAGGCGATCCAGTTCAGGCGCGAGATCGTCACCGCCTGAAGCGGCCCGGCGCGAACGACAAGGAGAGGAGATGACGGCAATCCTGCACCGAGCGATCGGCACGACTCCGCCCAGGGCGGTCGCCGGCGACGGCGTGTTCGTGATCGACGAGCAGGGCCGGCGCTACCTCGACGCTTGCGGCGGCGCGGCCGTCTCGTGCCTCGGTCACAGTCACCCGGCGGTGGTCGCCGCGATCAGGGAGCAGGCGAGCCGCCTCGCCTACGCGCACACCTCGTTCTTCACCAGCGAGCCGGCGGAGGAACTCGCCGCGCACCTGATCGAGCGCGCTCCGGCGGGCCTGTCGCACGCGTTCTTCGTCTCCGGCGGATCGGAAGCGATGGAAACCGCGCTCAAGCTGGCACGCCAGTATTACGTCGAGATCGGCCAGCCCGAACGCAGCGTGTTCGTCTCGCGCAAGCAGAGCTACCACGGCAACACGCTCGGCGCGCTCGCGGTGGGCGGCAACGAGTGGCGGCGCAAGCAGTTCGCGCCGTTGCTGATCGACACCGTTCAGGTTTCGGCCTGCTACGAGTATCGCGGGCGCCGCCAGGGCGAGTCGCCTCAGGCCTACGGCCGGCGGCTGGTCGCGGAGCTCGAAGTCGCCTTCGAACGGATCGGCCCGCAGCGCGTGCTCGCGTTCCTCGCCGAGACGGTCGGCGGCGCGACCTCCGGCGCGATCACCGCGGTGCCGGGTTACTTCAAGGGCGTACGCGAGTTGTGCGACCGCCACGGCATCCTGCTGATCCTCGATGAAGTGATGTGCGGGATGGGCCGCACCGGCACGCTTTTCGCCTGCGAGCAGGAAGGCGTCGCGCCCGACATCGTCGCGATCGCCAAGGGGTTGGGCGCCGGATACCAGCCGATCGGCGCGGCGCTGCTGTCACGGCGGATCTTCGACGCGTTTCGCGACGGCTCCGGGTTCTTCCAGCACGGGCACACCTACCTCGGGCACGTGCTCGCCTGCACCGCCGCGCTCGAGGTGCAACGCACGATCGAACGCGAGGGGCTGCTCGCGAACGTCAGAAAGCGTTCGCTCGAGTTCGAGGCGGCGTTGAACGAGCGCTTCGCCGGGCACCGGCACGTGGGCGACCTGCGCGGGCGCGGCCTGTTCCGCGCGATCGAACTGGTGGCCGAGCGCGACGGCAAGACCGCGTTCGACCCGGCGCTGAAGGTGCACGCGCGCATCAAGAAGGCGGCGATGGAACGGGGGCTGATGTGCTATCCGATGGGAGGCACGATCGACGGCGAACGCGGCGATCACGTGCTGCTCGCGCCGCCGTTCATCGTCGACTCCGGCCACATCGAGATGATCGTCGATCGCCTGGACGCCGCGATCGGCGCCGCGATCGCCTCGCTGCCCGCGGCCAGAGCGATCACCCCCGACTGATCGGCACCCGGCGATGACCACCGCACAGTCCGCCCCGCTCGCCGGCCTCTCGGTGCTCGAGTTGCACGCGATCGGTCCGGTGCCCTTCGCCGGCATGGCGCTCGCGTCGCTCGGCGCCACGGTCACGCGCGTTTCGCCGCCCGAAGATCCCGCGCTCGGCGTGCGCGGCAATTCGCGCCACGACCTGCTCAACGAAGGCAAGCACACGCTTCGCTTCGACCTGAAGCAGCCCGAGGGCCTCGCCGCGATGCACGAGCTGCTGCGCGACACCGACGTTCTGATCGAGGGTTTCCGCCCGGGCGTTCTCGAGCGCCTCGGCCTCTCGCCCGCGTTGCTGCTCGATCGCCACCCCAGGCTCGTGATCGGACGCCTCTCGGGCTTCGGCGCGCGCGGCCCGCTCGCCGCGCGCGCCGGTCACGACATCAACTATCTGGCGATGGCGGGAGTGCTGCACGCGATCGGCACGCCCGAGCGCCCTACCGTGCCGCTCAACCTGATCGCCGATTTCGGCGGCGGCGCGATGCACCTGATCGTCGGCGTGCTGGCGCGCCTTGTCCAGCGCGGGATCAGCGGGCGCGGCGGAGTCGCGGAATCGTCGATCCTCTCGGGAACGGTGGGGCTCACGCCGATGTTCTACGGCATGCTCGCCGACGGCATGTGGCGGCTGCAGCGCGAGAGCAACCTGCTCGACGGGGCGTTGCCGTTCTATCGCTGCTACCGCGCGGCGGACGGGCGCTTCGTCGCGGTCGGCGCGCTCGAAGCCAAGTTCTATCGGGAACTACTGGAGGTTCTCGGCGTGGGTGCCGAGGTCGATCACCTGCGCCAGTTCGACGCGACGACCTGGCCGCGCACGGCGGAGCTGTTCGCCGCGTCGATCGCCTCGGCCACGCGCGACGAATGGGAGTCGCGTGCCACCGGTCGCGACTGCTGCCTGTCCCCGGTGCTCGACTTCGCCGAAGCGGCGCGCCACCCGCACAACCAGGCGATGGGCCTGTACGAACTCGCGCCGATCGTGCGCCCGGGCCGCACGATCGACTTCCACGACTGAGCCCGTCGTCGCGCTATAGCGCGGGCGCCGATGCGGCGTCGCGCGGCGGCACGCGCCACCACAGAAGGATCACGAACGGCACCGCCTGGATCGCGACCCACCCGAGCATCGTCGCCCGGTAGGCCTGAGGCTCGTCGAAACCGGCGCCGCGGAACAGCTCGATCGCGACGCCGAACAGCCACTGGCAGGCGAAGATCCCGCCGAAGATCAGCAGGTTGTACGCGGTGTAGGCGCGACCGGTGAGCGCGGCGGGAAAGGTCGTGCAGACATGCGGCTGCGCCACCGTGTGCACGGTCGAGCCGAGCGCGAACGCCATCCACAGCAGCAGGGTCCAGCCGCCGTCGAGCAACGCGATCCCCAGCTGCAGCGCGAGCACGAACGCGGTCGCGACCGCGACCAATCGCAACGTCGTCCAGCCGATGCGCGCAAGCGGCGGCAGCGCCGCGCCGAGCGCGAGGTACGCGCCGAGCAGCACGAGGTTGAACGCGAACAGCCCGCGCGCAGCCTCCGCCGGAGTCAGCCCCAGCACCTGCGTGAACCAGGGCCCGGCCCAAAGCGTCTGCATCGCGATGAATCCGCCCTGCACGGTGACGCCGACCAGACCGAAACGCCAGAAGTAACGATCGGCGAACACCTCGACGTAGCCGGAAAGCACGGCCGCGAGCGATGCCTGCTCACGCTCGACGCCTTCCTCGTCGTGCGGCACGAGGAACCAGATCGCCGCCGCGCTTGCGACCAGCAGCGCCGCGGCGATCCAGAACACGCCGCGCCACCCGACCATCGGCATCAGCGCCTGCACCGGAACGGTCGCCACCAGCGCCCCTGCGGTGCCGACCACCAGCATCCAGGCGGTGAGCGGTTGCTGGCTTTGTGGCGGGTACCAGTAGCGGTACCCCTTTAGCGCCGACATCAGTGCGCCGCTCACCCCGGCGCCGATCAGCGCGCGGCCGACCCACAGCGTCGTCACCGAGTGCGCGAGCGCGAAGGTCGCGCAACCGATCGCGGCGACCAGCAGCAGCGTGGCGTCGGTGCGCCTCGCGCCGTAGCGATCGAGCCACACTCCCAGTGGAAGCTGCATCAGCGCGAAGCTGAAGAAGTAGGCCGCGGACATCGCGCCGAGCTCGGCGCTGTCGAGCCGGAACTGCGACACCAGTTCCGGCGCGATCACCGCGTTGACCGATCGCAGCGAGTACGACATGAAAAAACCCGCCGCAAAGCACACGAACACGCGCAAACCGCCGCCGGGGCCGAGGGCAGTCATCGGTCAGCGCTGCGGCTCGATCAGCCGGAATGAATCGAGGAAGGTGCGCGCCTGCTCGCGATCCAGCGCGCCGCCCAGCGCCACCCACTGGTGGGCCCGCGCGCCGCTCGCGACAAAACCGGCGAGCATCGTCACGGCTCGCTCGCGGATCGTGCCGCTCGCCTCGATCTGCGTCGCGCCGACGTGCGCGCGTCGCTGGCCGCCTGCATCGACGACCTCGACCGTCACCGGCGACACGGCGCGTTCGGCGCCTGCGATGTTGCGCACCATCGCCACGCGCATCGCCGCGACCGCGTTCTCGCGCGACGTCGGCGAATCGTCGGGAAGCAAGGCCGTGGCGACGGTGAACGAGGCCCCGCCGGCGCGCGCGCCCTGCATCGTCATCGACACCTCGACCTCGCCCAGGCGGATGCCGCGTGTCATCGTCGCCGGCTTGCCCGGCAGCATCACGGCATAGCCGTGTTCGGGCGCGCGGATCTCGCGCCAGTTGTACTCGGGCGAGCACGCGACAAGCAGCAGCGACGCCGCGAGCGCGGCCAACACGAGCCTCATCGGGTAATCTTAGCAGTGCGAAACTGAACGAAGGCGCGTGATGCTCTACGAATTCAAGTGCAGGGCCACCGGATCGGTGGTGATGACCCAACCGGTGGCCGAGCGGCTGCTTGCGATCATCGGCAAGTCGCCGGGACCGAAAGGGATCGTCACCGTCGCGCAGATGGGCGCGGCGATCGCGGCGCTCGAAAAGGCGGTCGCGGCCGAACAGACCCCGTCGGCGCCGGCCGACGACGACGACGACACGCGCGATCGGCCCGCCGGGGTCACGCTGGCGCAACGCGCATGGCCGTTGCTCGACATGCTCAAGGCTGCGGCCGCCGCCGAGCGCGACATCACCTGGGGCGCCTGAAGCCGCGCGCACGATGGAAATCGTGTCGGCGGCCGAAGCGGCCGCGCCTCGCTCTGGACAACGCGGCGGGCGCATGGAACCTGCCTCGAGGCGATCGTCGACCAGCCCGCGCAGTTCGATTTCTACGACGGCGGCGCACTCGACATGGCCGTTCTCGGCATGGCCGTTCTCGGCATGGCCGAACTCGACGTGCGCGGCAACGTCAACCTGAGCCTGTTCGGAGAAGGCGAGAAACGGCTGGTCGACCGGCGCCTGACGGTGGTCGAGATCGCACCCGGAGTCGACCTGATGCGCGACGTCCTCGAGCGCTGCGGCGCGCCGGTGGCGGTGGCGCCGCACCTGGAGCTGATGGACGAGCGGATCTTGCGCGACGCGCCGATGCCGGGCGAATCGGCGGCGCTGAGGGCCGCGTCGCGTTCGCCGGGCGCTACTCTCGCATCAGTCGCCAATAGTCGAACTTCATCATCATCGCCGCACCCGCGATCAGCGCGAAGAAAGTGATGATCGAACCCACGGCGAGTGTCGACACGCCCGAAAGGCCCTGCCCGATCGTGCAGCCGAGCGCGGTGATGCCGCCGAAACCCATCAGGATCGCGCCGAACACGTGGCGCTTGAGGTCGGCGGCGTTCGGGAAGCTCTCTTCGCGATAGGTCCTGGACACCAGCGCGTAGGCGAGCGAGCCGGCGATGATTCCCAGTGCGGTCGCGATCCCGAAGGTGACGTGCTTGCTGGTGTCGCTCCAGAACATCAGGAGCTCGAGCGTGAACGCGAACGGCGCGACCAGCGAGAGCGATTCGGCGCGGTTGCTGTTGGTCGCGATGAACGCCTCCTGCAGCGTGTTCGGGTGCTCGACCACATAGCCCAGGTACCCGGTCACGAACCAGCCGCCAGCCACGGTGAGGCCTACGACGATGCCCCCGAGCAGGCCGTCGGTGTTGCGGATATGCGGGCTGCGGAACACGAACACCAGCAGCGCCGCGGCGATCGCCAGCGGCAGCCACATGTCGAGCAGCGCGCGATCGACCCCGATCGCGGTCGCGACGATCGTGGGCAGGTCCTGGCTCGTGGAGAGCTTGACCGACACCGTGTCGAGCGTTCGCACGCGCCACACGCCAAACACGCCGCGCAGCGTGACGTAGGCGGAGATCCCCAGCACGACGAACACGACCACCGACTTCAGGTTGCCGCCGCCGATTCGGATCAGCGTCTTGCTTGTGCATCCCGAGGCCATCGTCATCCCGATGCCGAACAGCAGCCCGCCGACGATGTTCGACAACCACATCAGGTTCGAGCCCGCGTAGATCGACTTGCGCGTGTCGACCAGACCGGCCGTCTGCATCGCCCATACGCCGAGGATCGCGACCGCGATCGCGAGCACCCACATGCGCATCCGTGTCCAGTCGCCCATGTTGACGACATCGGAGACCGCGCCCATCGTGCAGAAGTTCGTCTTGTTGCCGACGAATCCGAAGATCGCTCCGAGCCCGAACCCGAGCCAGGCGATCAGCGCCGCCGACGGCAGTTCCGTTTCCATCTCCTCTCCCCATCGCTCGACACGCTTCCCGGCAGGGCGCGTGCCGCGGCGCATATTCCTGTCAGCTTCGGGCCCCGTCTATACCCCGATCGGGTATCGGGCGTCGCGCCACGCGAAGCGCGTGCCCTCGATCCGGTCGAGGTAGCGCGCCCTCAGCATCAGCCGCGGCTGTCCGTTCGTGTCGCTGAAGCCGCTGCGGTCGTGAAGGACGTTGTTGCACACCAGCCCCATTCCCGGCTCCATGCGCAGGCTGTGCGCGTGGCGCGTCTCGGCGGCGAGCAGCGTCGACAGCGCCGCCACCGCTGCGCGGGTCGCTTCGTCGCCGCTCCACTCGATGCTGCGCGTGCGCGCCGTGTAGCGCATGTGCAGATCGCCGCCGGGTTCGCGAAGCGAGAACACCGGGCCGGTGCGCGCCTCGCGCGCCTTCCCGCCCGCGCCGGATTCGCCGGGCACGGCCGCACGCTGCGGGATGCGCATCGCGTCGGCCGAAACCAGCGCGGCGACATGCGCGGGGTCGAGCTCGCGCAACCGGATGTAGGCGATCTCGTGGTCCAGCACCCGATTCTCGCCCCCGCTCGCCGCGGCGCGCGCGCAGTGCAGCACCATCGCGTCGATCCGTCGTTCGGGCGGGTTGTAGTAGCCGTCCGTATGCCAGCGGATCGGCCGGTCGGTGTAGGGGATGTACTCGCCGCGCACCGCCGCGCCGCCGGCTCCCGCCGTCGAAAGGCTGCTCACGCCGTCTTCGTCGGCGAGCCAGTTCGCATCGAGCCGGCGCAGGCCGAGCTGCGCGCCGAGCAGCCGCACCGCCTCGCGCGCGTCGCCACGCGCGGGGCTCGCATACACCGCCATGTTCGCCACCCTGCACCGCGCCACGATCGCCTCGCGCTCGCTCGCGCTGAGCGCCTTCGGGTCGCGAACCTCGACGATCAGCGCCTGCGCGCTCGCCGGCGCATGCTCGAGTTTCCAGTCGCGCCAGGCGCGATAGGCACGATCATCCTCGAGCGAGAAAGGTCCGCCCTCGACTCGCGACACCTGCGACGCGCTCACTCCGCGACCGCGCCCTTGCGCTGCGGTTTCGCCTCCAGACCGAGCAGGCCGCGCATCGCCTTCTCGATCACGTCGACGCAGGCAGGACCCTCGACCGTCATCGCCTGATCGAGCGCCCAGCGCTGGTCGTCGGGGTCGGACATCGAATCGGCGACCTGCTGGCCGAAGTGGCGCAGCAGCGCGAACTCGGGTCCGTCGTCGCGGTACGCGTACTGCGCGTATTCCTGCGCGCGCAGGTTGAGCCGATCGACGAAGCGCTGCCTGTAGCCGCGCCCGGGCGGCGGGCCGAGCAGGTCGTTGAAACTGTCCTCGAGCAGCTCGCCGACGCGCACCGTCAGCGCCGAGACGAAGCGCTCGCGCCAGACGCCCTGGTCGTGTCGGTAGACGATCCGGTCGGCAGCGACGATCAGCAGGCACAGCAGTTCGACCAGCGCGTTCACGTAGTCGGCGCCGGCGGCGATCTCGAAGCGCGCGCCGCGCAGGCTCTTGAGCCTCGCGTCGGCAGTGCGCCAGACGATCGCGGCGGCCGCGCTGGCGACCTCGGCGGCGTCGCGCGTCTCGCCTTCCCTGAACCAGTGGCTCTTGATCCGAACCGCACGCACCATCACATCGCCCC
>JAHDXY010000063.1 GCA_023384005.1 Burkholderiaceae bacterium
GTGGTGGCTGTGATGGCTCCAGACGAATCCGGGGGCTGGCGCCGGATAGGACGGAGCGACGTAGACGATGCCGCGCGGGACGACGACGCCGTGCGGCGGGATCGGTGCGACGACACAGGCGCCCAGCGTAGCGGCGAACACTGCGATGGTGGCGATCGTACGGGTGCGGATCATTGTTTCACTCCTGTGGACTGAGGACTCGGGCGCGTCGCGCAAAGCTCGCGCGGCGCCGCGGACGTCCTGATTGGACATCACGCCGCGCCAACAAGGGGTGATCGAGATGTTGAAGTTGTAACCGGATGATTCGACCGACCGGTGTTAGGCTCGCTGGCGCAACCCAACGAACTCGAGCGCCGGCAGTGACGAATCCACACCCGATCCTCGGCGGACTGCGCGTCGTCGAACTCACCGCCTTCATCGCCGCGCCGTCGGCTGGACTGACGCTCGCGCAACTTGGCGCGGACGTAATCCGCGTCGACCCGGTCGGCGGCAACATCGACATCTCGCGTCTGCCGCTCGCGGCGAACGGGCGCAGCCTCTACTGGGCTTCGCTCAATCGGGGCAAGCGTTCGGTCGAGATCGACGCGCGCAACCCCCAGGGAGAACGCTTGCTGGCCGAACTGATCTGCGCCCCGGGCGAAGGCGGCGGGATCTTCATCACCAACCTGCCGGTACGCGGGGAACTCGCCTACGAAGCGCTCGCGCGTCGGCGCAACGACCTGATCATGGTCATGCTGGGCGGCTCGCCCGACGGCGCCACCGCGGTCGACTACACGGTCAATTGTGCTGTCGGGTTTCCGCTGCTCACGGGCGACGGGACGCGTCCGGTCAACCACGTGCTGCCCGCCTGGGACGTGATCGCGGGGCAGATGATCGTGACCGCCGTGCTCGCCGCCGAGCGCCAGCGGCGCGCGAGCGGCACGGGCCAGCTGGTCCGCCTCGCGCTGTCCGACGTCGCGATGGCCGTCACCGCCAACCTCGGTTACCTGGCCGAGGTCGAGATCAACCGCAGCGAGCGCGCCGCCGACGGCAATTTCGTCTACGGCGCCTGGGGCGACAGCTTCTCGACCTCGGACGCACGCCACCTGATGGTCGTCGCGATCAGCGACCGGCAATGGCGCGCGCTGCTGCGCGCGACCGGTCTGGGCGACGGACTGAACGCGGCCGCGAAGGCCAGCGGGCATCGCCTCGACAACGAAGCCGGGCGCTATGCGGCGCGCGAGCTGATCTCGGGCTTCCTGCGCCCCTGGTTCGCGGCGCGCTCGCTCGACGAGGTGCAGCGCGCGTTCTCGGACAGCGGCGTGCTCTGGGGCCCCTACCGCAGCGCCGCACAGATGCTCGCCGAAGACCCGCGCTGCTCGCCGGCGAACCCGATGTTCGCGCAAGTCGAGCATCCTGGACTCGGGCGCACGCTGACCGCGGCCACGCCGATCGACTTCGGCGCCGCCGCGCGCATGCCGCCCGGCGTCGCGACGACCCTCGGCGCGCACACCGACGAGGTGCTCGAAGAGATCCTCGGCGCCGATTCACAGCGGCTCGCGGCCTTGCGCGCCGCCGGAACGATCGGAGGCTCGCAATGCTGATCGATCGATGCGCGCAGGCCCTGTCGGCCGCGCAACGGCTGGTCGACGCCTTGTGCGTCGCGCTGCGCGAGCAGTTGACGCGCGCCGACCCGGACCCCGGCATCGCGCTGCAACTCGAACAGGCGCGCGCGCACGGCCTTGCCTGGGCGGCGACCTACCAGCGAGGACTCGCCGAGATGCTCGACTGGGCGCGGCGCCTGCAGCGCGAATCGCGCCTCGGCGAGCTGGAATCGGACCTGCTCGGCGCGGCGTTCGCCGAGTACTGCGCGCAACTCGCGCAAGGACTGCCGATGAGCCAGGGCGAGATCTTTCGCGCGCGCACGCTCGACGCCCCGGCCGCTGCGCGTTTCGCCGCCGATGCGTCAGTCACGGAATTGTGCGCGAGTGGATTCGACGGCCCGGTGCGCATTCGCATCGCCGCCGCGATCGCGCGCGGCGCGAGCACGCGCAGCTTCGGAGACCCGGCCTACGACGATCCGGCGCTCGCCGAGGTGCGCGAGCAGTTCGCGCGCTGGGCCGACGACCACGCCGGCGCCGCGCACCGCTGGCACCTGGCCAACGCACTGATCCCCGACGCGGTCGTGGCGGAGCTCGGATCGCTCGGCGTGTTCGGCCTGACGCTTCCCGAGCAATGGGGTGGAGCCGGGATGGGGAAATCGGCGATGTGCGTGGTCACCGAGGAACTCTCGCGCGGCTACATCGGGCTCGGCTCGCTCGGCACGCGCTCGGAAATCGCCGCGGAGCTGATTCGCGCCAACGGCACCGAGGCGCAGAAGGCGCGCTGGCTGCCCGGAATCGCGAGCGGCGCCGTGTTGCCCAGCGCGGCGTTCACCGAACCCGACGTTGGCTCGGACCTCGCGTCGATCCGCACGCGCGCCGAGCTGGTCGCGGACGCCGCGCCCGCGCATTGGCGCGTGCACGGCGCAAAGACCTGGACCACGCACGGCGCGCGCAGCGACCTGATGACGCTGCTCGTTCGCACCGAGCCAGCCGAGACCGGGCATCGCGGACTGTCGATGTTTCTCGCCGCCAAACCGCGCGGCACCGACGCGGCGCCGTTTCCGGCCGCGGGAATGCAGGGCACCGAGATCGAGGTTCTCGGCTATCGCGGCATGAAGGAGTACGAAATCGCCTTTGACGGCTTCCGGATGCCGCCCGACGCGCTGCTCGGCGGTGTGCGCGGACAGGGCTTCAGACAGCTGATGCAGACCTTCGAGAGCGCAAGGATCCAGACCGCCGCGCGCGCGGTCGGCGTGGCGCAAAACGCGTTCGAGCTCGGTCTCGGATACGCCCTCTCGCGCAAGCAGTTCGGCCAGCAGCTGATCGCCTTTGCGCGCGTCGCGGACAAGCTCGCCTGGATGGCGGTCGAGACGATGATCGCGCGCCAGCTCACGCTGTACGCCGCGCGCGAGAAGGACGGCGGGCGGCGCTGCGACCTCGAGGCAGGGATGGCGAAGCTTCTCGCCGCGCGCGTCGCCTGGGCCAACGCGGATTGCGCCGTGCAGATCCACGGCGGCAACGGCTATGCGCTGGAGTACCCGGTGAGTCGCGTGCTGGTCGACGCTCGCATCCTGAGCGTGTTCGAGGGCGCCGCCGAGATCCAGGCCAACATCGTCGCGCGCGCCTTGCTCGAACGCGGCTGAGCGAAGCGCGGGCCCCTCGCGCGGGCAGCGCGCTCGAGTGCGGCGCGTCCGAAGCGTCGCCGCCGGCCCGCGCGCACTCAGCTTCCGACTACCCCGCCGTCGTTCCTGCGTATCGCTACCGTACCTGAACGCGGGCGTCCGTCGGGCCGGAAGTCGGGCCAGTTCGACAGCTTGCGCGGGTTGTCCGGATCGACGTCGCCGTCGTCGGCCTCGCCCGGATGCTGGACGTTGACGAACATCGTGCGCCCGTCGGGCGTCATGCACGCGCCCGTCAGCTCGCAGCCGCGCGGGCCGGTCATGAACCGGCGCACCTCGCGCGTGGCGGGGTCCACCGCGAGCATCTGATTGTTTCCGTAGATCGCGTGATCGCCCTTCGACAGGACGCTGGGCGAGACGTCGGTCTGCACCCAGACCAGGCCGCGCGCGTCGATCATCAGGCCATCGGGCGAGGCGAAGAGGTCGCCGCGGATATTGCCGCGCTGCTGCGGCTCGGCGTGCATCGGGTCGCCGGCAACGACGAAGATCTCCCAGCGAAACCGCGTCGCGGCGCAGTCGCCCTCGTGCTCGCTCCAGCGCACGATGTGCCCGTGCCGGTTCGGCGCGCGCGGATTGACCGCGGTTGCGCCTTCGCGCCCCTTCGCGCCGCGCGCGGTGTTGTTGGTGAGCGTGCAGTACAGGTCGCCCGTCGCCGGGTGGCGCGCGATCCACTCCGGGCGATCCATTTTCGTCGCGCCGGCACGGTCGGCGGCGGCGCGCGCGTACCTCGCCACTGCGCCCTGCGAGTCGAAACCGGTCGCGGCGCCAAGACCGTTGCGCCCGTGCACGAGCGCGATCCACTCGCCGCTGCCGTCGGCATCGAAGCGCGCGACGTAGAGCGTGCCGTGATCGAGCAGGTCGCGATTCGCGGCGCGATCGGCCTTGTTCCACGCCCGCTCGCTGACGAACTTGTAGATGTACTCGAAGGCACGATCGTCGCCGCTGTAGACCGCGACGCGGCCATCGGCGCACTCGGCCACCGTGGCGCCCTCGTGCGAGAAGCGACCGAGCGCGGTGCGCTTGACCGGCACCGAGTCCGGCGCGTAGGGATCGATCTCGACCACCCAGCCGAAGTGGTTCGGTTCGTTGCGGCTCTTCGCGACGTCGAAGCGCGCGTCGGCCTCGCCCCAGCGAAACGAGAACCGCACGCGCGGACTGATCTCGTAGCGTTCCTCCATCGCCGAGGCCGATGGCGGCATGCGAAAGTGAAAGCTGAAGTTCTCCTCGCAGCTCAGGTAGGTGCCCCAGGGGGTCCACCCGTTGGCGCAGTTGTTGAAGGTGCCGAGCGCGGCGCGGCCATCGGGGCTCGCCGCGGTGCGCATCTTCGGGTGCCCGGCCGCGGGCCCGGCGATTCGCATCGGCGTGTTGGCGTGGATGCGCCGCGCGTAGCGTGACGGGCGCACCAGCGCCCAGCGTCCGTCGACGAGGCGCACCTCCTGCACCGAGCAGCCCACGCTCGCCTGCGACTTGCGCACCTTCGCGAGCGTCCAGTCGTCGACGCCGTCGGCAAAGAGCAGCGTGTTGTCCGGGTACTCGTGATTGATCACGAGCAGGCCGTGCGCGGAACTGTTCGAGCCGATCGGCAAAGGGAAGAACCACATCCCGTCGTGGTGGGTGCCCGACTGCAGTTCCTGCTCGGCGGCGCTGTTCGAAGCGTCCCAGCGAAACGGCGGCGATCCCCGGACGTCGCCGATCGGGTCTCCCCAGGCGACGAGCACCCTGGCCTCGTAACCGCGGGGCACGCGCACCGCGTCCTCGCCCGACGCGGCGATTCCCGCGAAACCCAGCAACGGACCCGCGCCAGCGTGCGTCGCTGCGCAGGCCGGCAGCGCGGCGACGCACGCCACCGTCGCCGCGGTGCCCGCCGCGAGCAGCGCCCGGCGCTGCGGGTCTTGCGGCGCGACCCGTCGCGCGCGCTCGCGCGCGATGGCGTCCAGTTCCGGATTGGCCGACGGGTTCGGGGTGCCGGCGTAGGGCTCGAAGAACTTGCTCATCGCGGTTCGCCAACGCGAACGATCATCGGGCCGGCCCAGGGCAGACGAATCGCCGGCGACGAGGTCCGAATCATCCGCCGATCCGCGCGATCGTGTCCTCGATCAACGCGCGCGCGATCGACACGCGCGGCGGCAGTTGTGGCAGTGCGTCCGGCGCAAACCACTGCGCGTCGGCGAGCTCAGCCGGATCGGGGCGCAGTTCGCCGCCAGCGTATTCGGCCTGGAACGCGATCATCAGAGAGTTGGGAAAGGGCCAGGTCTGGCTGCCGAAGTAGCGCAGCTTGCCCACCCTGAGGCCGACCTCCTCGTAGACCTCGCGGTGGATCGCATCCTCGATCGATTCGCCCGCCTCGACGAAGCCCGCGAGCGCGCTGTAGCGCCCCGGAGGAAAGTTGACGCCGCGTCCGAGCAGCAATTCGCGTCCGCGCGTGACCTGCACCATCATCGCCGGCGCGATCCGCGGGTACGCGGTCAGGCCGCAACACGGGCAACGCTTGGCGCGCTCGTTGCCCACCGGCTGGGTCGGCGTGCCACATGCGCCGCAGAACCGCTGCGTTCGGTCCCACTCGACGAGTTGTACCGCGCGCATCGCGATCGCCAGCGTGGCGTCGTCGAGCACGCCGAACCAGCTGCGCAGCCCGGCCGCACAAAGCCCCTCGGGCAGTGCGGCTGCCGGGGTCGGCTGGCGAACCGGCGGAGCCGAGCTCCATGTTTCGAGCGTCTCGGGGGCGTTGGTGTCGACCGGCGCTTCCGCGAGCGCGACCGCGATGTGCGCGCGGCCTTCGTGGCGCCCGATCGAATGGCTGCACACCGCGACGAGCCCGACCTCGCGATAGAACTTCCACGGCAGCGCGCCAGGCGAATCGCCGAATTGCACCAGCGCGTCGCGCACGAAGACGTAAGCGATCGCGTCGTCGTCGAGCGCAAGCTGGTGCGCGGGTTCGAAGCCGGGGGGTGTGATGATCATTGCATGGAGTTTAGCGCGCCGAAGTACTGGCCTGGTAGCGAACCGGCTCGACGTAGCGCGCGTCCTCGTGCAGCTTCCAGTACGCGGCCTGCAGGCTCGCCGTGACCGGCCCGAAGCTGCCCGCCTCGCGGCCCCCGATCAGCGTGTTCGGGTTGCACATCGCTCATCGGGAAACCTGATCGGAGTGGAGGGGTAATCGACGAATCCCGGCGCCGGATGCCGCGCACGCGGGCAAGCTTCGATTCTATGACGTCGACGGCTTCGCACGGCGCGAAACCTGTCGTAGAGTCGAAGCTGCACAAGCTTTCGATTCATTCAACCGCTACAACAGGAGGAAGCGAAGTGTTCCCCGAATTCCGCGACCTGATCACCGAACTCAAAACCTCCGACGACCACTTCCTGCATCTGTTCGACAAACACAACGAGCTCGACGAACGCGTCCGGCACATGGAGGCCCGGATCGAACTGGCGACCCACGAGGAGATCGAGAACCTGAAGAAGCAGAAACTGCTGCTCAAGGATCAGCTGTACGCGATCCTGAAGAAGGCGGGGAACAAGACGAACTAGCGGGCAAGCCAAGCGCGCGGCCGGGGTCTGTCGACCCGGCGCGTCGTTGCCCGCACGCGGCCGGGCCAGCCGCTGCCTGAACCGGGCAGCGGCGGCAGCGGCGCGCCGGGGGGCGGCGGCGCTTCAGCAGATGCGCGGAAGCGGGTCGCCCGCCAGCCAGTCGACCATGCGCCGGCCGCCCAGGCCAGTGCTCATCTGCACGAAATGCTGGCCGTCGGCGACGCATTCGCCGATGCGCGCAGCCGCCCGGCCCAGCGGATGGGCACGCAGTGCCGCGAGCGCCGCGTCGGCGTGTTCCGGCGCGCAGATCACCACGCACTTGCCTTCGTTGGCGATGTAAAGCGGATCCAGCCCCAGCAGCTCGCAGGCCGCCGCCACCTCGGGCCGAAGCGGGATCGACGCTTCCTGCAGCAGCAGGCCCAGGCCCGATTGGCGCGCGATCTCGTTGAGCGTCGTCGCCAGCCCGCCGCGCGTGGGATCGCGCAGCACGCGCACCGCGCCTTCGGGCACCGCCGCGAGCAGCTGCGCGACCAGGCCGTGCAGCGCCGCGCTGTCGGATTCGATGGCGGCGTCGAACTGCAGCGACTCGCGCTGCGACAAGACCGCGATGCCGTGTTCGCCGATGCTGCCCGAGACCAGAACGACGTCGCCTACGCGCGCTCGCGCGCCGTCGATGCAGCGCCCCTGCGCCAGCACGCCCACGCAGCTGCTGATGATGAACACGCCGTCGCCCTGCCCGCGCTGCACCACCTTGGTGTCGCCGGCCACCACCGGCACGCCGGCGGCGCGCGCCGCGGCGCCCATCGACTCGGCAATGCGACGCAGCTCGGCCAGCGGCAGCCCCTCCTCCAGCACGAAGGCAGCACTCAGCGCCAGCGGCGCGGCGCCCATCATCGCCACGTCGTTGATGCTGCCGTGCACCGCCAGGCTGCCGATGTCGCCGCCCGGAAACACCCGCGGCGCGACCACGTGCGCGTCGGTGGACAGGACCAGACGCTGGCCGGGCGGCAGTTCGAGCACTGCCCCGTCGTCGCCGGCGCGCAGCGCCGGGTTGTCCAGCGCCGGCAGGAACAGCTCGTCGAACAGCTGCGCCGAAGCGCGCCCACCAGCGCCGTGGTTCATGTCGATGCAGCCGCGCTTGAAATCGAGCGGCCGGATATAGCGCTCCCGGGTCATCAGGGGCGCAGCCTCAGGCCGCCACCACCGCGACGTCGCGGAAGCGCCCGTAGCTGTAGTGCGCGGCGCAGGCGCCCTCGCTGGAGACCATGCAGCTGCCCAACGGGTTCTCGGGCGTGCAGACGGTGCCGAAGAGCTTGCAGTCGGTGGGCGTCTTGACGCCGCGCAAGATGGCGGCGCAATCACACTGCGCGTGGTCGGGCACGCTTCGGCAGACCAGGCCGAAGCGGGCCTCGGCGTCGAAAGCGGCGTAGGCCGCGCCGATCCGCAGCGCACTGTGCGGCAGTTCGCCCAGCCCGCGCCATTCGAAGCTGACGCGCTGCTCGAAGACCTCGGTCATCACGCGCTGCGCGGCGCGATTGCCTTCGCGCGTGACGGCCCGGCTGAATTCGTTCTCCACTTCGGCCCGCCCATCGTTCACCTGGCGCACCAGCATCAGGATCGCCTGCATCAGGTCCAGCGGCTCGAAGCCTGCGATCACCACCGGCTTGTGCTGCTCGCGCGCGAAGGCCTCGTAGGGTCGCGAGCCGATGACGATGCTGACATGCGCCGGGCCTACAAAGCCGTCGATCCGCGCCGCCGCCTGGCCAGGCGGTGGTGGCGCGAGCATCTGGGCCATCGCCGGTGGCGTCAGCACGTGGTTGCACAGGACGCTCAGGTTGGCCATGCCCTCGCCCGCAGCCTGGCGGATCAGCAGCGCCGTCGGTGGTGTCGTGGTCTCGAAGCCGATCGCCAGAAAGACGACCTGGCGATCGGGATTGGCGCGCGCCAGCGCCAGCACGTCGGTGGCCGAGTAGACCAGGCGCACGTCTGCCCCACGCGCCTTGGCGCGCATCAGCGACATCCCCTCCGAAGCCGGCACGCGCATCACGTCGCCGTAGCTGGCCAGGATCACGCCCTGCTGCATCGCCAACCCGATGGCCATGTCGATTCGCCCCACCGGCAGCACGCAAACAGGGCAACCCGGCCCGTGCACCATGCGCAGTCCGCGCGGCAACAGATCGATGATGCCGTGGCGCGCCAGCGCATGGGTGTGCCCGCCGCAGAACTCCATGAAGGCGTAGTCGCGCGCGGGGTCGACCTCGGCCGCCAGCCGCGCGGCGATCCGGCGCGCCAGATCGGGGTTGCGGAACTCGTCGAGGTACTTCATGACGGCGGCTCCGCGGCTTGCTGCGCGCTCAGCTCACCGAACAGCGCCAGCGTGCGCTCGGCCTCGTCGGCGTCCAGCACCGCCAGCGCGTGGCCGACATGAACGACGACGTAGTCGCCCACCCGCGCCTCGGGGGTGAGCTCGATCGAGATCGCCTTGCGCACCCCGCCCAGTTCGGCCAGCACCTGGTGCGGAGCGTCGAGCGCAGCCACGATCCGGGCCGGCAGAGCGAGGCACATTCAGTGCACCGGCTCGGTGAACGACCGCGCCGCGGCCGACGGATTTCCGGCGCAGGGCGCCAGCTGTCGTGCCGCGACCCAGGCCTGGCCCAGCGCGAGGCCTGCGTCGCCGCGGTCGACGCGCCGCGGCGCATGCACGCGCAAGCCGCGCTGCCGCAAGGCCGCACCCAGGTGCAGGCTCAGCACGCGGTTGGCGAAACAGCCACCCCCCAGCACGCTGTCGCCGCTGGCGGTCTCGGCGGCCGCGCGTGCGGCCGCCTGTGCCAGGCCATGGGCCAGGGCGAGGTGGCCCACCGCCGCGCCGCGCGCAACCGCCTCGGCGTCGCCGCGGTCCAGGTCCAGCAGGCCGGCCAGCACCGGCCGCAGGTCCAGGCTCTCCCAGGGGAAGTCGAAGCCGGGGTGCGCCTGCAGCCAGTCCGACGCCACTTGCTCCAGCTCGATCGCGGCCTGGGCTTCGGTCTGCTGGTGCTCACACAGCCCCAGCGCCGCGGCCGCGGCGTCGAACCAGCGTCCGGCACTGCTGCTGAGCGGGCAGTTCAGGTCGCGCGCCAGCATGGTCTGCACGATGCGCGCGGCCTCGTCGCCGACCCGCGGGGCCCAGCGCGCGCGGATCTGGTCGGTGCGGCCCAGCGCGTGCTGTAGCGCAGCGACCAGGCGCCAGGGCTCACGCGCGGCGCGGTCGCCCCCGGGCAGGGCCAGCGGTGCCAGCTGGCCGACGCGGCGCCAGGCCGCCGTCGCGCCGTCGGCCCACAGCAGCTCGCCCCCCCAGGCGCCGCCGTCGTCGCCCAGGACAAAGCCATCGAGCGCGATGCCGATCACCGGGCCGGACAAACCCCATTCGGCCTGCACCGCGGCGCTGTGCGCGTGATGATGCTGCACGGCGATTGCCGGCACGCCCAGGCGCTGCGCCAGGCGCAGTGCAAGCCGGGTGCTGAAGAAGTCGGGGTGCAGGTCGTGGGCGACGGCCTGCACCGGCGCGAGAGCCTGCGCCAGCAGCGACTCGACCGAGGCCTCGAGTGCGGCGCAGGCCTGCGCCTGGCCCAGGTCGCCGTGTGGTGGCGACCAGTGCAGCGCGCGGCCTTGCAGCAGGCCGGCGCGGTTTTTCAGGTAGGCGCCGCAGGCCAGCACCACCGCCGGGGCGGCCTGCTCCAGTTCGGTGACCGGGTTCATGTGGTGTGTTCCGGATGCGCCGGATGCGCCGGATGCGCCGGATGCGCTGGGTGTGCCGGATGCGTGGCCGGCATGGCCCGCGCTATCGCCTCCAACAGCCAGTCGAGCCAGGCGTCCAGCCCCTCGCCGCTGCGCGCCGAGAGCGTCAGCACCTGCAAGCCCGGCCGCACGCGGCGCGCCAGGCCGATGCAGCGCTCCAGGTCGAAGTCGACGTGCGGCATCAGGTCGGTCTTGTGAATCAGCAGCAGGTCGGCGGCGGCAAACATGTCGGGGTACTTGGCCGGCTTGTCCTCGCCTTCGGTGACCGACAGCAGCAGTACCTTGGCGGCCTCTCCCAGATCCCACAACGCCGGGCAGACCAGGTTGCCGACGTTCTCGATGAACAGCAGCGATGGCCGATGCGCGGCCGATTTCGCACCGTGTGCGCCGTGCACACCATGCAGCGGCAGGCGCGCAAAAGCCGTCGCCACCATCTGCGCGTCCAGGTGGCAACCGCTGCCGGTGTTGACCTGTATCGCCGGCGTGCCGGTGGCGCGGATGCGATCGGCGTCGAGCGAGGTCTGCTGGTCGCCTTCGATCACCGCGAGCGCAAGGCTGGGGTCACGCTGGCGCAGCGCGCCCAGCGTGGCGCACAGCAGCGTGGTCTTGCCGGCGCCGGGGCTGGAGAGCAGGTTGAACGCGGTCACGCCGTGGGCCGCGAAATGGGCTCGGTTGTGTTCGGCGAAGTGCTGGTTGGCGCCGAGCACCGCGGTCTGCAACTGCAGCGTGCGCGCCGAATCCAGCCCGGGAAGCGTGACGCCGGCCGCGGTGGCCCCGAAGTGCAGGTCGCCGCCGGCGCGCTCGACTCCAGGGTCGGCCGCAGCTTGCGTGCCGGTTTCGGCACATCCACATACCACGCACATCGAATCGCCCTCCGTCTTCAAGCCACCATCAGGTCCAGCACCTGCAAACCCGCTCCGCCGCGCACCCGCAGCCGGCCGCCGCCGCAGCGCGGGCAGCACTCGCCGTGGTCCTCGACCTCGACTTCGGCGCTGCAATCGCCGCATTGTGCACGCGCGGCGGGCCGCTCGATCAGGATCTCGGCACCTTCGATCAGGGTGCCCGGTGCCACCGCCTGCAGCGCAAAACGCAGCGCCTCGACCTCGACCCCGCACAGCGCCGGCACCGCCAGATGCAGGCGCCGCACCGCGGCGAACGCCTCGCGCCGTGCCGCGACCTCGACGATGTCCAGGATGCTTGCGGCCAGGCTGAGCTCATGCATGCTCGGCCTGCGCCGTGCACCAGGCGCGCAGCCAGCCCCGGGCGAGCGCCATCGCCTGCAGCAGATGCTGCGAGGCCGCCTCGCTCAGGCCCTCGCCCAGCTCGAAGCGTCGCCCCTCTATGGCCAGCAGCCAGGCCGACGGCAGCTGCGCTTGCAGGTCCAGCGCCACTCGCAGCACCGCCTGCGGGCGCAATGCGTGGCTGGCCGGCGGCACCCGCAGATCGGGCTGCAGCGCCTCGAGCGTCGCGCCGCGCACCAGGCCGGGAAGCGTCGCGTCGACGAACAGCACCGCGCGCCGCCCTGCCAGGTCCAGCGCGTGTTCGACCTGCAGCTGGAAGTCGGTGAGCAACTCGACCTCGGCCGGGTCCACCACGACCGCCAGTCGCTCGAGCAGCACAGGCGCCAAAGCGTCGTCGCCGCGGCTGGGGTTGCCCACAGCCAACACCAGCAGCGGCGCGGTCTTCGTCACGCCGGCCCCGGCGCCGTGCCCGGCGCTCGCGATTGGTGCTCGAGCCGTCCGTCGCCATGGCGCAGCAGGCCCTCGCACCAGGCGCCGTCGGCATCGACCAGGTTCACTTCCAGCGGCATCTGACCGAGCGCGTGGGTGGCGCAGCTCAGGCAGGGGTCGTAGGCGCGGATCGCGACCTCGATGCGGCTGAGCAACGCAGGCGTGATCTCGCGTCCGTCGAAGTACTCGCGCGCCACGCTGCGCACCGATTCGTTCATCGCCTGGTTGTTGTGGGTGGTGCTGACGATCAGGTTGCACCAGCTGATCAGATCATCGTCGCCGACCTGATAGTGGTGGATCAGCGTGCCGCGCGGCGCTTCGAGCACCCCCACCCCTTCGCGCAGCGTGCCCGGCGCGGCCGGCCCGGGCAGCGGCGCGGCCAACACCCCGCCCAGCAGCGCCTCGTCGTGCAGCTGCTCGGCGATCAGCTCCATCGCGTGCAGCATCTCGATCATGCGTGCCCAGTGGTAGGCCAGCGTGGCGTGCGCCGGGCCGTGGGCCAGGAAGCGCCGGCGCTGGGCCTCGGCGCGCGGCGTGGAGATGAAGTCGCAGTTCTGCACCCGCGCCAGCGGCCCCACGCGATACCAGCCGGCCTGCGCGCCCAGTGCCTTGAGGTGCGGAAACTTCATGTAGGTCCAGGGCCGGGTCTGTTCCTCGATCAGGTCCAGGTAGCGCTGCGGATCGGCGCCATCGAGCAGGTTCGCGCCGTCGGCGTCGCGCGCGCGCAGCACGCCATCGTAAAGCGCCAGCCCGCCGTCGGCGCCCACCAGCGACAACCAGTTCGAACGGAAACTGCCGAAGCGTTCGTAGAGCGCCGGGTTCTGCGCGTGCAGCCGCGCGACCAGGTCCACCGCCCGTTCGCAGGCGGCCAGCATGGCCGGCGCATCAGCCAGCAGTCCGTCGCGTTCGGCGCGCGTCAGGTGGCGGTTGACGCCGCCGGGCACCGCGCCGGTGCCATGCACGCGTTTGCCGGCGGTCAGCCGGATCACCTCTTGCCCGTACTTGCGCAACGCCACGCCCTGGCGAGCGATCTCGGGGTGGGCCGCGGCCACGCCGACGATATCGCGCCGGCCGTCCTCGCTGTCGAAGCCGAACAGCAAGTCCGGCGACGAGAGGTGGAAAAAGTGCAGCGCGTGCGACTGCATGATCTGGCCGTGGTGCATCAGCTCGCGCATCGCCTGCGCGGTGCGCGGCACCCGGGGCACGCCCAACGCCTGGTCCAGCGCCTTGCAGGCCGCGAGGTGGTGCGAGACCGGGCAGATGCCGCACAGGCGCTGCACCATCACCGGCACCTCCCAGTAGGGCCGCCCGACGATGAAGCTCTCGAAGCCGCGGAACTCGACGATGTGCAGCCGTGCCTGCTGCACGCGCCGGTCCTGGTCGAGAAGCAGCGTCACCTTGCCATGGCCCTCGACGCGCGACACCGGGTCGATCGCGACGCGGCGCAGGCCCTCGGGTCGGGCCGCCGTCTCGAGGCTGCGCGGCTCAGTCATAGCGGATCAGGCCGCGGCCTAGATGGGGCAGGCGCCCGTCCAGCAGCGCAGTCAGAAAGGCCCAGAAGGCATCGGCGCTGGGCGGGCAACCGGGCAGGAAGTGGTCGATCTGCACCACCTCGTGGATCGGGTGCACGTGGGCCAGGGGCAGCGGCAATTCGGGGTCGTTGGGCACGGCGCTGCGCGCGCTCAGGCCGCGCCGGGCCCGGTCCCCGTCGTCGCCTCTATAGACCTCGGTGAGGATGCTGCCGATGTCGAGCGCATTGCGCTGTGCCGGCAGGCCGCCGTTGATGGCGCAGGCGCCGACCGCCACCAGCACCGTGCAGCGCGCGCGAAACTCGCGCAGCACCTGCACGTTCTCGGAGTTGCACAGGCCGCCCTCGACCAGGCCCAGGTCGCACGGACCGCAGTGTTTCAGGTTGGTCAGCGGCGAGCGGTCGAACTCGACGCGCTCGAGCAGATCGAACAGGCGCTCGTCGATGTCCAGCAGCGACATGTGGCAGCCGAAGCAGCCGGCGAGCGACACCGTGGCGACCCGCAGTTTGCGCCGGGCGACTGGCACGGCTTCAGTCATGGCCATCGACCGGGTCCGCGAAAGGCTCGAGGTCGAAACGCCGCGTGCCGATCGGCGTGGCAAAGCCGCGCCGCTTGGGCAGGATCGCGCCCACCGGGCAGACGCTGGCGGCGAAGTCGCCGGCGTCGAAGGCGCTGTCGACGAGCCGCCCGCTGCCAGAATTGACCAGCAGTTGGGTATTGATCCCGTGACCGCCGATGGCGAAGACGTCTTTGTGGTCGATCTCGTGGCTGGCGCGCACGCACAGCTTGCACAGGATGCACCGGTTGAAGTCCAGCCACATCGTCGGGTGGCTGGCATCGACGGCGCGATCGGGCGAGAACTCCTCGTACTGCGGCCCGGTCATGCCCATCTGGTAGGCCCGCGCCTGCAGCAGGCAGTCGCCGCTCTTTTCGCAGCTCGGGCAAAAGTGGTTGCCCTCGACGAACAGCATCTGCAGCAGCAACCGGCGCTTGGCGTCGAGTTCGGGCGTGCGGTTCAGCACGACCTGGCCGGCGGCGGCGCGCGTCGTGCACGCCGCCGACAGTCGCCCGTCGACGTTGACGATGCACAGCCTGCAGGCGCCGCTTTGTCCCAGCGTGGGATGCCAGCACAGGTGCGGCAGGTCGTGGCCGGCGCGCTGAGCGGCGGCCATCAGCGTGTCGCCGGGCTCGAAGGCCACGTCCTGGCCGTCGAGCTGAAAACGCCCGGCGCCTGCGTCGCACCCGGTGCTCATCCGCGTCGCTCCAGGTGTGCGCCGGCGTCGTCGCGCCCGGTGACGCGGCGCGCCGGCTCGAGCTCGGCGTCCAGGTCGAAGGCGGGGGTGAAGCGCGGTGCCGCCAGGCGCCGCTCGTAGGCGGGTCGGAATCGCAACAAGGTGTCGCGCAAGTGGTTGGTGGCGGTGGCCCCGAGGCCGCAGTGAGTGCTGCCGTGCAGCAGCGATTCGAGCTCACGGAGTTCGCGTTCGTCGAACAGCGAGCCGTGGCCGGCCGCCAGCTTGTCCATGCGCCGCAACACCAGTTCGGTGCCCACGCGGCAGGGGGTGCAGAAGCCGCAGCTCTCGTGGGCGAAGAAGTGCGCGAAGCCGTGTGCCACCTCGAACAGGTCGCGCGTGTCGTCGAAGACCATCAGCGCGCCGGCGCTGGGCACGTCCTCGAAGGCGATGCAGCGGCCGAACTCGTGCGCCGCCAGGCACGTTCCGGAGGGCCCGCCCACCTGGACCGCCTGGGTGCGCGTCGCGCCGCAGTCGTGCAGGATCTGTTCGATGCTCACACCGAAAGGGTACTCGTAGACGCCGGGCCGGGCACAGTCGCCGCTGACCGAGTGCAGCTTGCTGCCGCTGCTCGCCTGCGTGCCGATCGACGCCCACCAGGTGCCGCCGCGCAGCGCGACCAGCGCTGCGGCGCAGAAGGTCTCGACGTTGTTCACGACAGTGGGTCGGCCCAGGAAGCCGCGCTCGACCGGGAAGGGCGGGCGGATGCGCGGCGTGCCGCGTTTGCCCTCCAGTGACTCGATCAGCGAACTCTCTTCGCCACAGACATAGGCGCCGGCACCGAGGTGGATCTGGATGTCGAAGTCGAACCCCGCGACGCCCAGGATGCCCTCGCCCAGCAACCCCGCGGCGCGGCGCCGCGCCAGCAGCGCTTGCAGCGCGTCGAGCAAGTGACGGTACTCGCCGCGCAGGTAGATGAATCCCTGGCGCGCGTCCAGCAGGCGCGCGGCGACCGTCATGCCTTCGACCACGGCGTCGGCCTGCAATGCCAGCAGCACGCGGTCCTTGAAGGTTCCGGGCTCGCCCTCGTCGGCGTTGCAGACGACGACGCGGCCAGCGCCCGCCGGAACTGGCGCAGCGCGGCACAGTCGCCACTTGGCGGCGGTGGCGAAACCGGCCCCGCCGCGCCCGCGCAGTCGCGAGGTCTCGATCTCGGCCAGCGTGGCGTCGGCGCCGCGCGCCAGCGTGGCGCGCAGCGCCTCGCCCCGCAGCGGCGCGGCCTCCAGCAGCGGACCCGCCCGCCAGACCCGGTGCTCGACGCGCTGCCACTCGGGCGGCCACTCGGCCGGCGCGACGCGCGCGAGCAGCAGATCGGACAGCTCGGCCACGCGCAGGCTGTCCATGCGCGTGAGCACCTGGTGCTGGTCGACCAGGACCGACGGACCCTGGTCGGCCAGGCCGATGCAAGAGCAGAAGTCGACGCTGGCCGGGGCGTCGGGCAAGGCCGGCGCGCCAGGCCTCACGCCGAGGCGCCGGCACAACTCGTGGGCCAAGCCGCGGCTGCCGGCCTGGCGGTCGGTCACATGGTCGCTCCACAACAGGTGGCACTGCCCGACCGGCCGCAGGTGCAGGAAGCGGTAGAAGCCGGCGACGCCCTCGACGATGGCCGGCGTCAGCCCGACGCCATCGGCCACGCGCGCCAACAGTTCGCGCGGCAGCCAACGAGTGTGCACCTGCAGTTCGCGCAGGATCTGCACCAGTTGCTCGCGCCGACCGCCGTGGCGCTGCAGCACCTCGGCCAGCGCCGCGTCGTGGGCCGCGCTGTGGGCCGCGTTCAGCGTCGATGCCACGGCGGGTGGGAGCGGGGCGATTTCACGATCGGGCCAGCCTGGGCGCTAGACGTCGATGTTCCTCGCCACCATCGCATTGCTCTCGATGAACGCGCGCCGGGGTTCGACGTCGTCGCCCATCAGCGTTGTGAAGATCTGGTCGGCAGCGATCGCGTCGTCGATCTGCACCCTGAGCAGGCGGCGCGCGGCCGGGTCCACGGTGGTTTCCCACAACTGGCTCGCGTTCATCTCACCCAGGCCCTTGTAGCGCTGGCGCGCGACGCCGCGTTCGGCTTCGGCGAGCAGCCAGCCGATCGCGCCGCGGAAATCGGCCACCGTCTGCCCGCGCTGCTTGTCGCCCTCGCCGCGGCGGATCTCGGCGCCCTCGCCCACCAGCCCGCCGATCGTGCGCGAGCACTCGACCAGCGCACCGTAGTCCGAGGACACCAGGAAGTCGGGGTCGATCACGCTGGTCCTGACGTTGCCGTGCACGACGCGCTCGGTGATCAGCACCCAGTCCTCGGATTTCTCGTCGAAGTGCGCGCGCACGGTGGCCGGGGCGACGTGTCGCGCGGTGCTCGCGAGCCTCGCGATCGCCTCGCCCAGCGCGATGGCCGAAGCGCGTGCCGAGGCCTCGTCGGAAAGCGCGAGCTCGCAGCCCTCGAGGATCGCGCGCAGCGCGTCGGGCTCGATGATGCGCGACAGCCGATCGATCACCGCTTCGGCCACCAGGTAGCGCCGCGCCAGTTCGCCCAGCGTGTCGCCGGCGATCGGCTCCGCGCCGGCCGAGGGCAGCAGCAGTGCCCCATCGAGCGCGTGGCGCAGCATGTACTGGTTCAGCTCGTGGTCGTCCTTCAGGTAGCGCTCGTCCTTGCCGTGCTTGACCTTGTACAGCGGCGGCTGCGCGATGTAGACGTAGCCGCGTTCGATCAGCTCGGGCATCTGGCGATAGAACAGCGTGAGCAGCAGCGTGCGGATGTGGCTGCCGTCGACGTCGGCGTCGGTCATGATGATGATGCGGTGGTAGCGCACCTTCGCGGCATCGAACTCCGGCCCGATGCCGGTGCCCAGCGCAGTGATCAGCGTGGCGATCTGCTCCGAGGCGATCAGCTTGTCGAAACGCGCCTTCTCCACGTTGAGCACCTTGCCGCGCAGCGGCAGCACCGCCTGGAACTTGCGGTCGCGCCCCTGCTTGGCCGAGCCGCCGGCCGAGTCGCCCTCGACGATGAAGATCTCCGAGAGCGCCGGGTCCTTCTCCTGGCAGTCG
>JAHDXY010000455.1 GCA_023384005.1 Burkholderiaceae bacterium
GCGCGGCGCCGGTCGTGCAGGTGCGCGTTTCGGCGGACGACGCAAGGCATCGGCTTCAGGACCTGCAAAGCCTGGTGCTCCACGAAGAGGCCGTACGGCTGGCCAAGGCCGACCCGGCCCTGGTGCTGCAGGCCCAGGAAACCACCAAGCGCTGGCTGGCCACCGGCGACGCGCGCTCGGCAAGCCTCTGGCGCGAGTGGCAGCGCATTCTGAGTGCGGGCGCCTGGCGCAAGGTGCTCGGCCGCACGCGACATGCACAGCAACTGCGGCAGGCCTCGCCGCTCGTCACCATCCTTCCGGAAGAAGTGCGCCAGCGCATCCTGAAGCAAGTGCGCAACCTCAAAAAAGGGGTCGTGATCGGCGACGGGGAAGATTCCCGGGAGACGTCATGACGCGAGAAGAACTCGAACATATCATCCGCGCCAGCGGCGACATCACGGACCAGTACGAATTCGTGATCGTCGGAAGCCAGTCGATGCTTGGCTCCGTTCCCAATCCGGAAAAGGTGTTCACGGTGTCCATGGAGGCCGATATCTATCCGCTCCAGGCTCCCGAACTGGCCGACAGGATCGACGGCGCCATCGGCGAAGGCTCGCCGTTCCACCAGAAATTCGGCTACTACGCACAAGGCGTGGCCCCGGGTACCGCCATGCTGCCAAAGGACTGGATGCAACGCGTGCATCGCGTCCAGAACGACAGAACCCAAGGTCGGGTGGGTTACTGCCTGGACGTACTCGACCTCTTCCTCTCGAAAGCCGCGGCCGGACGCGAGAAGGACCGCGAGTTCTGCATGGCGCTGTTCGAGCATGGCTACGTTACTCCGGCACAGGTGCTGAAGGCGGCGGAGACCATGCCCGTCGACGACAAGGAAAAGCGAACGCTGCGCGCAACGATTCGCCGGTGGGCGCGGTCCGTACGAGACGCCGGTCACAACATTCCGGAGGAGTGAGCGAAGCAAAGGCCGCCATCATTGCTTCGCTAACGGCGCAGCGGGAAAAGTCAGTCGCTGCGACACGGCGATGTTGGTGGGCGATTTCGGCGAGGGGATGATTCCAGGCAGGTTGCGTTAATTGGCCGGTTCTCGGCGAGGCTGTGTGAAAACGGGAACTTCCGGCACCGATCCCGATCTATGCAATAGGCATGTTGATCGGGGGCACCATGAAGCGATTCATCGAGGGGAGTAGCCGGGAGCAAAGTACGCTGCTGCCGGAATGCCTGGACGATTACATCGGCGAGGACAACCCGGTTCGGGTTGTCGATGCCTTTGTCGAGCAGCTTGATTTGGCCGAACTGGGTTTTGCCGGCGTTACGCCCGCAACGACTGGGCGACCGAGCTACCACCCGGCGGTCCTGCTGAAGATCTACATCTACGGCTACCTCAACCGAATTCAGAGCAGCCGGCGTCTTGAACGCGAAGCCCAGCGCAACCTCGAACTCATGTGGCTCACGGAGCGGCTGACGCCGGACTTCAAGACCATCGCCGACTTCAGGCGCGACAACGGTTCGGCGATCCGCAATGTCTGCCGGCAGTTCGTCGAGCTATGCCGCCAGTTGAATCTCTTCTCGAATGCAGTCGTTGCCATCGACGGCAGCAAGTTCAAGGCGGTCAATGCGCACGACCGCAACTTCACCCACGGCAAGCTCGACAAGCGGATACGGCAAATCGACGAGTGTGTCGAGCGCTACCTGAAGGCGATGGATACCGCGGATCGCCAGGCGCCCGATATCGCCGAAGCGCGGACGACCCGCCTGAAAGAGAAGATTGCCACCCTGAAGTCACAAATGGTGCGCATGAAAGCGGTTCAGGAGCAGCTGGAGGCTGTCCCTGGCGGCCAGGTGTCCCTGACCGATCCCGATGCCCGCGCCATGGCGACCAGCAACAGCCGCGGCCTGGTCGGCTACAACGTCCAGACCGCCGTTGAACCGGAGCATCATCTGATCGTGGCCCACGAGGTCACCAACACTGGGATTGACCGTCGTCAGCTCTCACGCATGGCGATACAGGCCAAGGCGGCAATGGGAACGGAGGAACTCGTGGCAATCGCAGATCGCGGCTATTACAACGGCGACGAAATCGTGGCCTGCGAGTCGGCAGGCGTCATCCCGATCGTATCCAAGCCGATGACATCGAGTGCCAGATCCGCGGGGCGCTTCGACAAAGAGGATTTCGTCTTCGATCCGGCCACGGGGGACTATCGT
>JAHDXY010000064.1 GCA_023384005.1 Burkholderiaceae bacterium
GATCGCGGCACCGGGATTCATCGACGCACACACGCACGACGACCGCTTCATGCTGTCGCACCCGGACATGGCGCCGAAAGTCAGCCAGGGAGTGACCACAGTGATCGGCGGCAACTGCGGCATATCGCTCGCGCCGATGCCGCGACCGATTCCCGATCCGGTCACGCCGCCGCTGAACCTGCTCGACGACGCGGGCCACTGGTTCCGTTTCGCAAGTTTCTCCGCGTACCTGGACGCGGTGCGCGCGCGGCCGCCCGCCACCAACTGCGCGATGCTGGTGGGGCACTCCACCTTGCGCGTGGCCACGATGGACGACCTGTCGAAACCGGCCGACCCCCACGAGATCGCGGCGATGCGGGCACTGGTCGACGAAGCGATGGAAGCGGGCGCGATCGGCGTGTCGACCGGGCTGTTCTACGAACCGGCGTTTTCCGCACCCACCGAGGAGGTGATCCAGGTCTGCCAGCCGCTGAAGGCGCGAAACGGGCTGTATTGCACGCACATGCGCGACGAGGCGAATCGTGTGATCGAATCGCTGGAGGAGACCTTCCTGATCGGGCGCGAGCTCGGCGTCGCGGTGGTGATCTCGCACCACAAGGTGACCGAGCGCGCGAACCACGGCCGCTCGCGCGAGACGCTCGCACTGATCGCGCAGCGGATGGCGACCCAGCCGGTCTGCCTGGATTGCTACCCCTATACGGCCGGCTCGACGGTGCTCTCGGCCGACCGCGCGGCGGGCGCCTCGCGCGTGATCGTCAGCTGGTCCAAGGCGATGCCCGAGCGCGCCGGCGCCGACCTGGCCGACGTCGCGAAGGCGATGAGAGTCGACGAAACCGAGGCAATCCGGCGGCTGAGCCCTGCGGGCGCGATCTACTTCAAGATGCACGAGAGCGACGTGCAGCGCATCCTGCGCTTCGACGCAACGATGATCGGCTCGGACGGGCTGCCGCACGACGCCTCGCCGCATCCGCGGCTATGGGGGTCCTTTCCCCGGGTCCTGGGACACTACAGTCGGGAACTCGCGCTTTTTCCGCTCGAAACCGCCGTGCACAAGATGACCGGCCTGACGGCGAAGAACTTCGGGCTGCGCGACCGCGGCGTACTGAAGGAGGGCGCCTACGCCGACCTGACGCTGTTCGACGCCGACGCGGTCGACGAAGCCGCCACCTATGCCAAGCCGATCGCACCGGCACGTGGCATCGAGACGGTGATCGTCAACGGCGCGATCGTCTGGCGCGACGGCACTTCGACCGGGGCGCGCCCGGGGCGCGTGCTGGGGCGCGAACCGGACATTGCCGCAACACATCCGCCGGGCCGATCGGCTGGCGTTGCCCCCGGGCGCCGGGCCTAGCTCGACTGCTGCGGCCGCTTTGGCCGCACCGCGAGCGTCGCGTCAAGCTGCCCTTCGCCACGCGCGATCGCGGCATCGTAGAGCGCGGCCACGGCCGGCATCACCGCGAGCTCGACGCCGTGCAGCCGCGCCTCGTCGATCATCAGGCGCACGTCCTTGCGCGCCATCGCCACCTCGAACGACGGCGGATCGTAGGGGCCCGAGGCGATCTTCGCCGCGCGTGCCGGCAGCGTCTGCCCGGGGTTGAAGCTCGAGTACAGCCCGATCGCGTCGGCCGCGTCGATGCCGCAGGCCTGCGCCAGTCGCAGAACGTCCCCGACTACACCGGCCATCCCGAGCGACGTGAGGTTGCCGAACAGCTTGAATGCGGCGGCACGATCGGGTTGCGCGCCCAGATACACGACCTTCGCCGTCATCGCCCGCAATGCGGGCAGGAGCGCGTCGCAGCGGCGCTGCTCCCCCGACACGAGCATCACTCCGGTACCCTCCACCGCGTTCACCGGCGCCATGAAGACGGGAACGTGAACAAAGATCGGTCCGCGCGCGTCCCAGCGTGCGACGCGCTCGCGAGTGGGCGTTGGCGCGGTCGTCGTGTGATCGACGATCGACGTGCCGGGCGCGAGGGCGCCGGCGATCGATTCGAGCACCGCGTCGACCGACGCATCGTCGGCGAGCGACAGGTGGATGCGGTCGACGCCCAGCACCGCCTGCGCCGCGTCGTCGAACGCGCGCGCCCCGTACTGCGCGAGCGCCTTCGCGCGCGCTGGCGAGCGGTTCCACACCTGCACCTCGTCGCCGTTGGCGCACAGCCGGCGGACGAATCCGGCGCCCATCAGGCCCGTGCCCAGAAATGCGATCTTCATTTTCGGTTCCTCGATTGATCGTCGCGCGATATCGGCCGCTTCTCGCAAGGCCTTCATTTGAACACCGATAAGGCGCCGGGGCAGCGTGAACCGGCGCGCCCGCCCGCGGCGCGCGTCCATCGGCACGCGACGCCCGCCGGGCGGACGTCCGTCAAGGGCGGTTGCCCGGCGTCGAGAATAGCGGTCATGCCAACGGTCGCCCACCCTGTCACGGCCTTTCCCGACTTCGCCCCCCCCGTGCAAACGCTCGGCGCCCCCCCGCTCGACGCTCAAGCGGACGATGACGAATCGCCCGCGCGCCCGCTGCTGTCGCTGCCCATGCGAACGATGATCGCCGTCGTCGTTCCGATCCTCGGCGTTCAGGCGGCGGGAATCGCGGTGCTGTGGCGGATGAGCGATCTCTCGACCGAGGCGATCGTGCTGTTCGGGCTGATCGGACTGGCCGGCGCGCTGCTTGGAGGAAGCTTCGCGCACCTCGCGGGTCGCCGGGTTGCCCGGCGCATCGAGAGAACGGTTGCGGTTCTGCAACAGGTGCAGGACGGCGACTATCGGACCCAGGTCGACATCGGAGTCGCGGACGAATTCGGACAGCTCGCGCATCGCGTCAACCGCCTGGTGACGGTTGCCGGCGCGCGCGAGAAGCGGCTGATGGAGAGTGCGCTGGTCGACCCGCTGACCGGACTGCACAACCGCGCCCTCCTGACAGACAGGATCCGCAGCACGATCGCCGGCGCGCAGCGCACGCGCGAGCCCTTCGCGATCACGGTGCTGGACCTCGATAGATTCAAGATCGTCAACGACACGCTCGGCCACGGCATCGGAGACCGATTGCTCAAGGAGGTCGCGAGCCGCCTCAAGCGCACCGTGCGCGACTACGACACGGTCGCGCGAATCGGCGGCGACGAGTTCGTCCTGCTGCTCAACGGCGGCCCGGAAGTCGCGCTCGAAATCGCCGACCGGATTCTGGCGGCAATGGCGAAACCGCTGCGCGCGCAGGGGCAGCTGATCGACATCGGCGTCAGCATCGGAATCGCGATGTACCCGGAGCACGGGCTCGACGACGCAACGCTGCTGCGCCACGCCGATGCGGCGATGTATCGCGCCAAGCGCCGGCGATCCGGACGTTCAATGTTCGACGGCGACACGACGCAGATCCAGCGCAGCCTGCTGTCGATGCTCAGCGAAATGCGCGCCGCACTGAACCTGGGGCAGTTCGAACTCGAGTACCAGCCGCAACTGAGCATGAAGAGCGGGCTGATCACGGGCCTGGAGGGCCTGGTCAGGTGGAACCACCCGACGCGCGGCAGGATCGCACCGAACGATTTCATCCCTTTCGCCGAGCAAACCGGCTTCATGCGCGAACTCACGCAGTGGGTCGTTGCCGAGGGCGCGCGCTTCGCTTCGGAACTGGTTCGCGCCGGGATCGATCTGCGCCTTTCAGTCAACGTCGCGGCGCCCGACATCGAAAGGCCGGAGTTCTGCGCGAGCATCGTCAACGTGCTCGCGCAGAACGAACTCGACCCGAGACGGCTGTGCCTGGAAATCACCGAGAGCGGCGTGGTGAGCGAGACCGAGACCGCGCTAAGCAACCTGCACAAGATCGCCGCGCTGGGTGTGGTGCTGTCGGTCGACGACTTCGGAACCGGGTACGCGACGCTCAAGCAGCTTCAACGGCTTCCGGTGCACGAACTGAAGATCGACCGCTCGTTCATCAGCGGCCTGCACCAGAATCGCGGCAACGAGACCATCGTTCGTTCGACGATCGATCTGGCCAAGCAGCTCGGGCTGTCGGTCGTCGCCGAGGGGGTCGAGACAGTGCCGGAACTGCGCGCGCTCGCCGCGCTCGGCTGCGACGAGGTTCAGGGCTATTACCTGTCCAAACCGATGCCCAAAGGCGACGTCGTGCCCTGGGTCGACTTGCGCAATTCACTGCACACGAGTTCGCGCGAGATGTACTACGAGATGCTGACCGGTTCGGCGAGGTGACGGCGGGCTTTCACGCCAACCCCGCGCTGGAAGCGCGTCGTTGCCTGCTGCGACTGCCCTGCGACCGACCAACTGCCGGAACCACGCGATGAAACAGCCGCTCGTGACAGGCGAACTGGCGCCGCGAATCGTCTCGGGCGCGTCGTTGATGGTGCTATTGCGGCTCGCGACCGCGCTGCTCGGCGTCGTGAGCACGGTGATTCTCGCGCGGCTGCTCAGTCCCCAGGACTTCGGCATCGTGGCAATGGCAACCACCGTGATCGCCTTCATCGAGGTGTTCACGATGAACAGCTTCAGCAGCGCGATCATCCAGAACCCCGCACCAAACCGCGACGACTACGACACCGCGTGGACGATGGAGGTCCTGCTCGGCGCGAGCGCGGCGATCGCGATCGCCGCGCTCGCTGTTCCAGCGTCGATCTACTTCAGGGACGACCAGCTGGTGGCGACGCTCCTCGTCCTGGCGCTCTACCCGCTGCTCGATTGCGTCTACAACGTCGGATGCATCGACTTTCGCAAGCACATGGAGTTCCACAAGGACTTCGCGCTACAGGCGTCGCGCAAGCTGAGCGGCTTCGCGGTGTGCATCCCCCTCGCCTTCGTCTTGCGCGATCACTGGGCGCTCGTGTTCGGGATGCTGGCCGGGCGCTTCGGCTATCTGGTGGCTTCCTATCTGCTGCACCCCTTCCGCCCTCGCTGGAGCCTCGGCGCCCGGGTGCGAATCTGGCGTTTTTCCAGATGGATCATGATCAGCAACGGGCTGGAGTTCCTCAACACCCGTCTCTCGCATCTGGTGCTGGGGCGACTGAGTGGCGCCGGCCACGTCGGCCTGTACTCGGTTTCGCTCGGACTGGCCACGATTCCGGCGAGCGAGTTCGCGTTGCCGATCAACCGTGTCGTGTTCCCCGGCTACTCGCGGCTGCAACACGACGCGAATCGCATCCGGCAGGGCTACCTGAAGGTCAGCGCCGTGGTCGCTCTGGTCACGATTCCCGCCGGGGTCGGAATCGCCATCGTCGCTCCCGCGCTCGTCCCGCTCGCGCTCGGAACAGGTTGGACGACGGCGAGTCCGCTGATCCAGATCCTCGCGCTCGGCGGCGCGGTCTCGGCGGTCCAGGCCAACGTGGAGTCGTTGTACTTCGCCAAGAACCTCACCCGGATGCGCGCCCAGATGGCAGCGCTTCAGGTCGGCGTGACGCTGCCGCTGATGATCTGGCTGGTGTCGAGCCACGGCGTGATCGGCGCGGCCTGGGCGTTCCTGGCCACGACGCTGGTCACTTCGGCCTACAACGTGTTTCGCGCCGCGGCACTGCTGGGCGCCTCGGGCGACGACATCTTGCAGACCGTCTGGCGTCCGGTCCTGGCTTGCCTGGTGATGGCGCTCGTGACGCTGCCGCTGAGCGTCGGCGATCCCGAGTCGCTCGCGCCTTCGCGCCTGGCCGCGCAACTTCTGCTTCAGGCCCTCACTGGCGCCCTCGTCTACACCTTGGTCGTGGTCGCGTTGTGGCGACTATCGGGACGGCCCAACGGCGCGGAGCGATTCGCGCTGGACCTCGCCGGCTGCGGCTGGCGACGCATCGCCGCCCGCAGCCGCTGAAGCGAATCGACACCGCGCCCCGGGGCTGTGCGCGCTAGAGGCGCGCGCCGTCGAGCGTCCAGCGCGCGCCGTCATCCTGGCCCAGCACGCTGGCGAGCCACGGCAAACACGCCTCGAGCGCGGCATGCAGCGTCCAGGGCGGATTGACCACGAACACCCCGCTTCCCAGCAAGCCCAGGCCGTCGGCGGCGGAGCCTCGCACGGTGAGGGTCGCATGCAGCCAGCGCAGTTCGGGCCAGCGCGTCAGCTTTCGGACCAGCTCGACCGGTTCGTGGCGCTGAACTTGCGGATACCAGATCATGTAGCAGCCGGTGGCGAAGCGGGTGAGCGCTGCGCGCAGCGTGGCGACGACGCGCGCGTAGTCCTTCTTGTCCTCGTACGACGGATCGATCAGGATCAGGCCGCGCCGAGGCGGCGGCGGAAGCAGTGCCTGCAGACCGGTGAAACCGTCGCCGTCCACGACGACGGTGCGCCTGATCGCGTCGCGCCCGAGTTCGGCGATGTTCTTCGCGAGCGCCTTGCTTTCGTTCACGTGAAGCTCGAACAGCCTCAGGCGATCCTTGTCGCGCAGGTGCCGCAACGCGATCAGGGGCGAGCCCGGGTAGTGCCGAAGCCTGCCGTCGGGGTTCGTCGCGCGCACGATCGCGAGATAGTCGGCGACAGCCGGCGACACCTCGGCGCGCGGCCAGAGTCGACCGATTCCCTCGATGAATTCGTTTCGCTTGCTCGCCCACTCGCCCTCGAGCGCATAGATCCCGGCCCCCGCATGCGTATCGATCACCCAGAACGGGGTGTCCTTCGACCCGAGGTGGCGAAGCAACTGGACCAGCACGAGGTGCTTGAGCACGTCGGCGTGGTTGCCTGCATGGAAGGCGTGGCGATAGCTGAACATGGTTCCCGGAACTGGACTCTGGAAGAACGCCGCGCCGACGAAGTCCTGGCACCCGCTTCGTCTGGCGCCGGTGAATACACGCGATCGAACGCATAATCGAGCGCAACACCGAACGCAACACCGAACGCACGCCCGGTCGCCGGATCGAGCGCCGCGACCGCCTAGTGTACGGGGAGGACTACCGATGGCCTTTGTCGATCTCGCACTGCGATTGCGCGAATTCGCGCACGAACGCGACTGGGAACAGTTCCACAGCCCGAAGAACCTGGCGATCTCGATCTCGATCGAGGCCGCCGAACTGCTCGAGCTGTTTCAGTGGTCGCGAGGACAGGACAACTGGCGATGCCTGGACGATCCGGCGATTCGCGCGAGGACCGAAGAGGAGCTCGCCGACATCGCGCTCTACCTCATCCGCTTCGCCGACAAGGCCGGGATCGACCTGGAGCAGGCGGCAATGCGCAAACTCGCGCGCAACGCCGCGAAATACCCCGCCGAGCAGTTTCGCGGTTCGGATCGCAAGTACGATGAGTGATGCCCTCGTGAAGTGCGAAGTCCGCGGCGCGCCAGCGCGACCGGCCCGTGTCTTGTAGCATGCGGGTTCACACGCCCACCTGTTTCGATTGCCCAAATGCCAAACATCGCCAGGATACTGAAAGAAGAGATTTCGCGACTTGCCCGAAGGGAGGTACGCAGCGGGTTCGAAAAGAACCGCAAATCACTCGCGCAGCACCAGCGCGAAATCGCGTCGCTGAAGAAAGAAGTGAAAGCGCTGCAACGTCAGGTAGCGGCGATCGCGAGAACGGCTGCACGTCCCACGACGGGCGCCGCGGTCCAGACCGAAACCAGACAGCGACGATTCGTCCCGAAAGGGCTCGTGTCGACGCGCAAGCGCCTCGGGCTTTCCGCAGCCGAACTCGCCTCGCTGCTGGGCGTCACCGCGCAGACGATCTACAACTGGGAGCGCGGCGCGACCAGACCCGGCCCCGAACTGCACTCGAAGCTGGTCGCGCTGCGCGGCGTCGGCAAGCGGGAAGTGACGGCGCACCTGGCGACACTGCGCCAGGCGAGCACCGGCTGATTTGCGCTCGCGCCGACGACCTCAGGCGCGCAGCGCTCCCGACGCCTTGGCGATGTGCGTCGCGATGAAGTCCATCAGCGGCGGGGAAAGGCAATCGTAGGGTTCGAGCTTGAGTTCCCTCAGCCTGGCCCTGACGGCTCCCATGTTGTCGGGACTCGCACCCGACTCGATGATCGACGAGACGAAGGCTGCGAACTCGGGTGGCGCCCAACCGGATTCCGCCGAGCGCTCGGTGTGGATGAAATCGAAGCCGTACAGCGGATGGGCCTTGTTCTCGATGCGCCCGAACATGTGCACGCCGCACTCCTTGCAGGCATGGCGCTGGATCGTCGCCGTCGGGTCGACGATCGCGAGCTTGTGCCCGTTCGCCTTGATGCTCAGATTGTCACGCCCGACCACGGCGACCTGCGAGAAGAGCGCTCCCTTGGGCTTCCAGCACTTGGTGCAGCCGCACACGTGATTGTGCGCGCATTGCCCCTTGATCGAGATCTCCACCTTGTCCTTCGCGCAGTCGCAGCTCAAGGTGCCGCCGGCGAAATCCTTCGCCGCGGGTTTCAGTCCGCCGTCGACTGCCGGATGTATCTTGACGCTGCTCATGAGGACTCCTTTTCTGATCCAGGGTTGAGAGGGTGGCCACTGCGAGAAAGCGCAACCCAACAAAAGCTAACTACCGGCGGAGGGCAGCGCCATCCCCTATTTTGGGTATTTCGTTGTGGCTAGTCGATCGGCGCCCCGGCGACGCGCGCGTCGGCCACTGTGATCAGGTCGGTCAGCGCGTTGTAGCTTCGCGCGTTCAGCCCGGTGACTTCGAGGACCCGGTTCAGGCGCGCGTAGATCGTGTTCGGGTGCACGCCCAGGCGCGCCGCGGCCTTGAGCAGGTTCATGTCTGCGTCAGCGTATGCGCGCAGCGTCGCCGCCAGCGCGCCGCCGAGCTTGTCGTCGGCCCGGTGGAAGTCGTTCGACCACGCGGGCAGCAACCGCTGCAGGTCGTCGCCCGCGAGGTGGATCATCAGTCGGCGAAGCGAGGTGGCTGCGAACTGCGCGACGCGCTCGGTGAGGCTCGCCATGCGCATCGCGAGCAGCGCCTGTCGGTGCGCGGTGGGAATCCTCGACGTGGACAACGCATCGGCGCTGATGCCGATCAGGACGGCGTTGCCGGCCATCGCCAGTTCACTCGCGATCCGGGTCGCGAGTGACGCGTTCGGACGGGTCCAGCCGGAGCTGCGCCGAACGCCGGAGAACACGCAGGTGACCCTGTTCTCGCGCACGTCGATCAGGCGGCGCGCGAGCTCCGCCGGCACCAGTTGATCGAGCGTGTCTGCCAGGCGGCGAACGCGCGCGGGATTGTCCATCTCGGTTGCATCGACCGGCTGCGCGAGCGCGACGCAAAAGCTCTGGCGTCCGTCGAGATAGCCGGCGCGGCGAAGGATCGCCGCGACGCGCGCGTCCGATTCGTCGTAGCCGCCCAGCAGGATGTTCAGCAACTGGGCACGTTCGTCGCCCGCGACGTCGGCGAGCAGGCGCGTCTGATCGACGTACGCGGCCGACGCGATCGTGCTTGTCGCGTCGGAGTACTCGATCGCGAAGTCGGCAACCGCGGAGACCATCTCGCGCGCGGCTTCGGCCGACGACGCCGAACTCAATACGGCTTCGCGCAGCCGGCGGGAGAACACCTTGTGCACGCAGCGGTAGGCGTGCAGCACGGCTTCCAGCGGGAACCGGTGTTCGGCGCGCAGTCGCGCGTGCTCGCGCACGAAGCGAAAGTCGCCCACCGCGCCGCCCTCGAGCAGGCGGACGATTTCCCCGAGGTGCTGTGTCCGTGCGCTGCCAGTTCGCGCAAGGTAGCCTGATCGCGCGACTCGGTGAACGCGGGAATCTCGGCGAGGACGGTGTCGATCAGTTCGGCGTGTACCGCGTCCGAATGCTCGCGCAGATGCGCGACGACGTCCGGCAACAGGCGGTTGTTCGCCAGCCGCCCGAGCGACTCGATCAGTACCGTGACGTGAAACGCGGACATCGGATGCAATTGTGCGAACTACACAATGATCGGCCCGAAATCGCAGCATCTTTACCCAGTGACCGAGCCGATCTACCGCATTAGTCTACAACTCATCGGCCAGGAGGGTCGAGATCCGACGCCCGCATCCGCGGGTGCGAACATCGGCGACTAACGGAGGAAATCATGGCGAAATACCTGTTCGTGTACCACGGTGGCAGCATGCCCGCGACTGAAGCCGAAAAGGCCCGGGTGATGGATGCCTGGGGCAAGTGGATGGGCGGGATGGGAAGCGCGCTGGTCGACGGCGGCCACCCGGTGGGGATGTCTTCGACCGTGAACAGCAACGGGTCGGTGTCCGACAACGGCGGGGCGAATCCGGCCAGCGGCTACTCGCTGATCGAGGCGGCGACGCTGAAAGACGCGCTCGGCCACGCGAAGGGTTGCCCGATCCTCGCCAACGGCGGCTCGGTCGAGGTGGCCGAAGCGATCGACATGTGACGAAAGCGGCCGTGGGCCCCGAAAGGCGGCGCGCGCGATCGCTCGCTGCGCACCGCCAGGGGTCCGCGCTCGCCCGACCTGCAGTCGTTGCGCGCTAGCGTGCGGTCGCCACCGCCTCCGGCAACGGATGCGGCGGATGCGGCCGCTGCGTCAGCGCCATCACCAGTGCGCCGAGCAGGCATGCCACGCCGGCGATCACAAACGGCGTCATCCACGCCACCGGATGCCCGGTGCCCTGTGCCGCATCCTTGAACCAGCCGGCGAGCAACGGGCCCGAGATGCCCGCGACACCGTAGGACGTGAACAGCCAGCCGTAGTTGCCGCCGACGTTCTTGTCGCCGAACAGGTCCGCAGTGGCCGCCGGAAAGAGCGCGAAGTTGCCGCCGAAGTTGAAACCGATCAGCGCCGCGGCGACGATGAACCCGTTGACCATGCCATAGCTGATGAACAGGTGATAGGTCAACAGGACCACGACGCCCTGCAGGGTCGCCATCAGCACCACTGCCGGCTTGCGCCCGATCCGGTCCGATACGAGTCCCCACGCGATTCGGCCCAGCCCGTTGAAGATCGCGTACCAGGCCATCGCGGTGCCGGTGATCGCCGTCGCGTCGGCGACACCGCGATAGCGCAGCGCGTCGACGCCAAACAGCGCGATGCTGTAAATCACCATCAACCCGGCCAGCGCGTTGCACATGAAGACCACCCACAGCATGTAGAACTGCGGGGTGTGCAGCATCTCGCGCGCGCTGAAGTCCACCGTCCCGTGGTGTGCCTTCGCCGTCGGCGCCGGGGGCTTCCAGCCCGCGGGCAGGTAACCCTCCGGCGGATTGACCATCACGAGGCTGCCCGCCAGAACCAGCGCGGCGAATACCGCGCCGTAGATCAGGAACACGCTCTGCACGCCGGGCAGGCCGAACACCGCGCTCGTCTCGAGCAGCCCGCCGAACCAGGTACCCGCGAGCTTGACCCAGAGCGTGGCGCCGAAACCGAAGCCGGCCACGGCCAGGCCGGTGATCAATCCCTTCCTGTCGGGGAACCACTTGATGCCCACCGCGATCGGAACGACATAGCCCAGCCCGATCCCGGCGCCGCCCATGGCGCCGATCGTGAGCAACTGGACCCAGAAGCTGCTTCCGAACAGGCCGCCAAGCGCGTAGCCCGCGCCAAGGAGCAGCCCTGCGCCGACCGCCAGCCGGCGCGGGCCGACGACCTTCAGCCAGCGCCCGGCCAGCACCATCACCACCGCGAAGGTTGCGAGCCCGGCCGAGAACACCCACGCGGTCTCGCTCGCCGAGAAAGCGTAGGGACCGGAGGGGTCGGTCAGACGCGACGTGAACACCGACCAGGCGTAGATCGCGCCCAGCGCGAGCTGGATCGAGACGGCGCCGACGACGACGAGCCAGCGATTGATCGGGGGGTTGGGACTCACTCCGCTTCCTTTGTTCGAGTATCGCGCCGAGGAAGTCGCGCCATCGGCGGACTTGAGCTTACGCGGGTCCGGGAAATCGACACCCGGGCTTCTTGGCGAAGGACAAGGAAAAACTGGACGAGCCCTCGCTCGGACTCGCGCCCAAGCTGGTGCGAACGATCTTCGTCCTGGTGCGTTCGATTCGCGAGAGCCGCGTCTCGATCCTAATCGTCGAGCAGAACGCGCGCGGCGCGCTCAATAGCTGCCGATGAAGTCCTTCTTGCCAAGTTCGACGCCGTTGTGACGCAGCAGCGCATATGCGGTCGTGACGTGAAAATAGAACTGCGGCAAGCCATAGTTGAGCAGATACGACTGGCCCAGGAAACGCTTCTCCCTCGGCGAACCCGCCTGGGTCACGATCTCGCGCATCTCGCTGCCCTCGAACTGCTGCGGCGTAAGGGTGGCGATGAACGCCAGCGTCCTGGCGACGCGGGCCTGCAGGTCCGCGAAGGTCTTCTCGCCGTCTTCGAAGACAGGCACTTCCACGCCCGCGAGGCGGGCGGAGACCCCCTTTGCGAAGTCGCAGGCGATCTGCACCTGTCGCATCAGCGCGAACATGTCCGGATAGAGGCGCGCGTGCAGCAGCGCGTCCGGATCGATCTTGCGCGCGGTGGCGTGCGCCTGCGCTTTCGTCAGTATTGCGCCGAGCGCGCCGAGTGACTGGTTGAACACCGTAGTGCAGATGAGGTGGAGCGACGTCGTCATGATTTCCTTTGGGCAGTTGCCCTAGCGATACTTCCGAAGGTAGATCCGCTCGAAGCCGCGCTTGGCCCAGTGCATCGCGCGCATCTTCGGCGGCGCGAGGTTGCGCGCGGGCGTGCGAATCGACGATGCACATCAGCTCGACCTTGAAGGTCGCGGTGGGCGTCGCTCCTTTCAGTTCGGCGAGCAGGTTCTGGGCGGCGGCGGCGGCCTGCAGGTCGGCCATGTGCGCCTGCTTGGGCATCCAGTCAGGGCCGGGGAAGCTTCCCGAGTCGCCGGCGACGTAGACGCAGCGGGTGCCCTCGACGCGGCACTGCGCGTCGGCCTTGAGCAGCCCGCCGGAAGAGCGCGCCAGCTCGGTCTGGTCGAACCACGCGTTGCCGGTCATGCCGGGCATGAACAGGATCAGGTCGGCGGGGAACTCGCCGCCTTCGCTGACCACCTTGTCGGACTCGAAGCGCACCATCTTGTGCCCGAGGTGAGTGTCGATGTCGCGCCGCGCCATCTCGCCGAGAAGGTGACCGACGGCCTTGGGCCCGAGGCGGTTGCCGGGCTCAGCGGCCGGGCTGAAGAAGATGATCCGGAAGCGGTCGCGCCGGCCCTCGCGGCGCAGCAGCTGGTCGATGCCGAAGAGGAACTCGAACATCGGCCCGCCGCGCATCGCGCTCGGTTCGTTCGGGTTGCCGGCGAAGCCGCAGGCGATCGCGCCGCCATCCATCGCGCGAAGCCGATCACGAATCCTTTCGGCCGCCGCGATGCCCTCGCAGGGCGTGATCGCGTGCTCGATTCCGGGAAGCTTCCTGATGAAGCGCCCGCCGGAACCGATGATCAGGCCGTCGTTGTTCACCTCGCCCTGCGTGGTCACGACCACGCGGCCGCCCTCGCGCAGGCTCGTCGCCTCGCCGCGGTGAAAGTCGACGCGGTTGCGCGCGAGAAACTTGTCCAGCGGCACGATCAGGTCGCTCGCCTTGCGCAGCCCGCTGGGGATCCAGATGATTCCCGGCAGGTAGTGCAGCTCCGCACGCGGCGCGATCAGCGTGATCCCGACCTCGGGGTCGCGCTTGCGCAGTTCGCGAATTGCGGACAACCCGGCAAAGCCGGCGCCGATGATGGCGATGTGTGGTGCAGGCATGGCGTTCAATGGGCGGCGAAAGGTGCCGACACCCCGATTAGAACATCGTTCAACTGCGCGGTGGCCGGCACGGCGAACGCGAGCCGGGTGGCGCGGGTCGCCCGCCCTTGCCGGGTCAGCCGCGACTCCGCCCGGCGAGGGCCGCATCTCCCGCCGCGCCGTCGCGGATGTACTGCGACTTTGCGTTCTTCATCCGCAACAACGGCCGCTCGTGGTCGACACCTGCCTTGACCCACCCCTCCTGAACCATGACTTCGAGCGCCTGGAAGGTCGCGTTCAAGGTGTAGGACTGGCGATCGGGATGAATCCGCGACGCGATGCGCCGCCGGAAGGCCTCGAACATGGTGACACCGTCTCCTGTCTGCTGCAGCACCTGGATGAGCGCACCGTAGTACCCAGCCATCGGCAGGATGCGCGCGCCCCTGCGATAGCACTCGACCCGCTCGATGCGGCCGTCGCGCAAGACGCCGACGTGATCACGCCTTGCCTCACGAAGGTCGGGAGTGAAGACGTTGTGCCCATCGTCCAGCATGGCGCAGTCGCGACCTTCACTGTCGAACTGGCTCAGGAGCTGCTTGGTCGACGCGATGTCGAACGATCCGAAGGTCGCCGCGCCGACTTGCTCGGTGGCAAATCCGCCCTGACTGAGCCAATGCCAGGCCTCGTTCGGCGCGAGCGTCAGCCCAGCCTCGTTCGCGACCGCCTGGCAGTGATCCTGCAGGTCGGTGAAGCGGCCGTTGGCCGCGTACCCGTACTGAGCGAAGCGAATGTGCTGCTGGATGTTGAGCCGGTTGCGGTCGTTGTATCGATCCCGCAGCCATCGCGCGTTATGCTCGCCGCGTTCCAGTTCGATGATCGTGTACGCGGCTTCGCGGGCCGAGGAACGCGCCAGACTCATGCCGGCGGCGAGGATCGGGTCGGCAATGCCGGCCGCCTCGCCGGCCACGAACCAGTTCGGCCCGACGATGCGATCGGCCAGGTGCGACCAGTCCTTGCAGGTCTGCAGCCGCTTCTCCTGCGTCGCGTTGCTCAGCAGCGCCGCGATCTCCGGTTGCGCCGCCAGAGCCTCGGCATATAGCGCCGCCGGTGTCTTGCCCGTCACCTTGCGATGGTCGTGCGGGCAGATCAGCCTGACGCTGGTGCGGGTCGGACCCAGCGGGATGAACCAGATCCATCCTATGGCAGGCTGCGGACCTGAACGCGCGTCCCGCCCACGCCGACGCGGACGGCCCACTCGGCGTTTCGCCAGTAATCCCAGATGGCGATGTTCTTCAGTTCGTTGGGCGTCGTGCTGCCGATGCCAAAGGCTCGCCGGAACAGACCATGAACGCCCGAGCCGTCGACATAGTGTCGCGCCGTGATCGTCTCGCCGGTGTTCAGCCGCAGCCCGGAGATCATGTCGCCGTCGATGTCGACCGCGCTTGCACCGACCGACTGGCGCACTTCGGCGCCCATCGACTGCGCGTGTGGCGCAACACCAACTCGTCGTAGCGGGCGCGCTCGACCTGGAACGCAGTGAAGGTGCGCTGTCCCTCGTATCGGGCTGGGCGAGGCTCGCCGCGCCAACGCTCTACCGGATAGAAGTCGAAATCCCAGCGCTCCTACGCGCGGCCCCAGGTGTAGGAAGCGCCGATCTTGATCGGGAAGCCCGCCGCCTCGATGGCGACATGCACCCGTCTCGTCGAGAATCGGGCTGATCGAGGGGAGCTGGCTTTCGCTGACGTGGTCGCGCGGGAACTTCGACCGCTCCAGGACCAGAACCGAAAGCTGTTGTTGGCCTGTACTCGCGCGAAAGCGTTGCCGCGGTGGCCCCGGAGGGGCCTCCGCCGACAATCGCCACGTCAACGCTGCAGGGAATCGTCGAGCCTTCGAACCGACCTGTCGACGAATTACGCGGTCACTCGGATCGACGGCGCCTTCGCAACAAGGCCAGGCCCGCCAGGCCACCCAAGGCAAGGCCGATCGTTCCGGGTTCGGGCACGCTCGTGGTTTCGACCAGCCGCACGAAGGATCCATCCTCATAAACGTGATCCGGATTCACGCTGTCGTTAAAGCTGTCGGTCAGACGCACCGTCCAGTTCCCCAATGCCGACTCCGGCCCGATCGGCGCGCTGCCCGCGAATGTAAACACCCCGCTGCCGACACCGAAACCAAAGAAAGCGCCGCCAAACACGTAGCTCGCAAGACTTGGCGCAATGATCTCGATGGTGGTTTCACGACCCCAGGAGAAACCGAAATGCTCGACGCTGAAGTCGAAGTCGATCGAAGCCACCGTACCGGCCCCGAGCGCAATGCCCAAGTCGGTCGGGGCGCCGCCGTCGACCGCCGCGCCACTCAGATCGACTACGGCCGCCGTGGCGGTCGATGCGAGCGAACACGCGATCAACCCGGTGGCAGCCAACCTGGCAAGTGTCGGATTGAAAGCCTTTGGGGCCGAAAAGCAATGTGCAAGGAAGTTCACGCTCGTCTCCAGGAAGTGAACCGGGCAAACCCGGCGACGGGCACTTGTTCTTGGCCCTCTCAATAATCCCTAGGCAATTTCCGGGCCACTTGATCCTGGCAACCGCCTTGAACGGCCCAGCGACCGCGCTCCATCTGGTAGAACGCGTGCGAAAACAGGAGCTTATCGTGATTCTCGGGCTTCGTTCGGATTACGGCCGGCGCTCGCGCACCGAGCGGGGAACGCCTCAGTCGGGCGCAATCCAGCGGCAAGCGTAAGATTTCCCGACCTCCAGCCCGATCCCTTGACGATCCTGCCCTGAACGCCTGCTAGCGTCCGACGCTAGCCCGAGGCGAACTTGCGCAGGTGCTCGTTCGCGCGACGCATCGCGTCGGCGTCGTCGTCGGGTCGGTAAACCTGGCGGTAGGCGGGCAAGACGAAACCGTGGTCGGCTTGCGGGTACTCGACCAGCCGAATCGGCGCACGAACGTCGGGCAGCGCGGCGGCGGCGGCCAGTGCACGCGCGCGCTCGATCGTGCAGCAATTCATGTAGGTGTCGAGAACACCCGCGAGCACCAGCGTCGGCACGCCGACGAAGGGGTGCGCCAGGAACGCCTTCGGGTCGTCGATCAGCGACGTGCTCGGGTAATACGCGACCGCGCCCGACACCAGGTCCGGTACCCGGTTTCCGGCGGCCAGCACGATCCATCCGCCGAGCGAGTAGCCGACCAGCGAGGCCTTGGGCGAGCGCACCTCCGGGCGCGCGATCGATCGCTGCAGCAACTCGCGGATTCGGGCGGGCGGTGCCGAATGCAAGCTGTTGCTGTCGAACACCAGCACGACCCACCCTTCGCGACCGAAGGCCTTGGCCTGTTCGAGGTGGGTGAGCGGACCGTCCGCACCGGCGAACAGAACGAGAAGCGGGCCCGAACCGGATGGCGGGAGTTCGACGTGCGCCGGGTCCGTAGCCTGCGCCACGGCGAGCGCCGGCAACAGGCACGCGGCGGCCATGAGCAGTGCACTTGCGCGCTGTCTTGCACCTGAAACGAACGGCGCGAAGCGTTGGCGAAAAAGCAGAGGGTTCGAAGGTCTCATGTTGGTCTCCTTGCCGATCGACACTGAGACTCGCAGGCCGCGCGTGCAATGAGAAGCGTCAATTCGCGGTGCAGGTGCTTGCACATGCGCCGTGCGCAACGTTGCCGATACCGCGATCGGCGCTTCACGCTGCTCGGTTGTGGAGGGCAATTCGTGATGTGCCGTGCTGGGCTCGAACCAGCGACGAAAAGATCGTTCAGCCGAGCTTGCGCGGTCTTCTTCACCATGGCGCAGCGCGGGCTGCGCACCGAGACACCCAGTGTCGCGCTCGCGTCAGAACCGGGCATTTCTCCGAAGGCGTGTGAACACCAGCAGGCTGACAGCTATCGCGGGCAGCACCACGAACCACACCGGGGCAATACACAACGGCGCGAGCACGAGCGCGGCCAATTGCGCCTTCCTGCCCCCATTGCCATCCTGTCCCAGCCCCTCGAACAGGATGGCAATCCAGAACGCCGCGCAGAGGCCGCCGACGAAAGCCAGCAGAACAGTCGGGAGCGCCGCCTGGGCCAGCAACGCAGGGTTCCAGATGAACGCAAACGGGATCAGAAAGCCCACCGCAGCGAGTCGCACCGCACTGACCGCAATCTTCATTGGGTCATAGTCGGCGATCGCTCCCGCCGCATAGGCGGCCACGGCAATCGGCGGTGTCAACGCCGAAAGAATCGCGAAAAACAGAATGAACATGTGCGAGCCCAACACCGGAAGCCCGGTATCGGTAAGCGCCGGCCCCGCCAGCACGGCTGCCAGGATGTATGCGCTCGGGGTCGGCATACCGAGACCGAGGACAATGGTCACGAAGGCGGTTAGCAGGAGGATGAAAAACGGGACCTCATTGCCTGCCATCGTAATGATGTTCGCC
>JAHDXY010000065.1 GCA_023384005.1 Burkholderiaceae bacterium
TCCTTTTCGTCGACAAGAAGGGCCGGATGCCGGCTCGGCATCTTGAGCTCGCTCATTGTCCGTGTTCGTTCCTGGTGCCTGCCCCGTGGGGGCCAAATAATCGCCGCGAGGCACCAGGCTCATCAGCATATTCGTGAAGCCGCCGTCCACGGTGATTTCCTGCCCGGTGATGTAGGCTGCGCGGTCGCTGGCCAGAAAGAGCACCGCCTCGGCGATGTCCTGCGGCCGACCGATGCGACCGGCCGGAATCGCACTGCTCATGCGCTCCATGGTGCCCGGCGTTTCGTATCTGGCCTGCGTCAATGGCGTGAGCGTCATGCCCGGGTTGACCACGTTGCTGCGAATTCCATGGGTACTCCACTCCAGCGCTAGCTGACGCGACAGCATCGCTATTCCGGCTTTGGTTACGCTGTAAGCGCCGGCCTGCGCAGCGGCATGGAGGGCTCCGATCGATGCGACGTGCACCAGCGCGCCGCTGCCCCGCGTACGCATCTGGCGGAAGAACGCCTGCGAGCACAGGAAACAGCCTGTCAGATTGATGCCGATGGTGTTGTTCCAGGCGTCGAGCGATAGCGTCTCGAGCGCCCCGGCTATGATGACGCCGGCATTGTTGACGAGGATGTCGCAGGGTCCGAACGCTGCGGCGCTGCGCTCGGCGGCCTCGGCCACGCTGGCGGCGCTGCTCACGTCGCAGGTGATCGCCCGGGCCTGGCCGCCGGCGCGCTCGATCTCGTCAACCGTGGAGCAGAGGCCTTCAGCGCTACGGCCAAGCACTGCGACACGGGCGCCGGCTTCGGCAAAGCCACGCGCAATCGCGCGTCCGATGCCGCCACCGGCCCCGGTGACCACGACCACGCGGTCCCGCAGACCGAGGTCTCCCGGGAGAAGCGGGTTGTCGTTCATGCGCGGTCCCTGCCAGACAGGCGGCCGACTGTGCCGTGACACACCGTGCACTGGTGGGCCGCCGTGCACAACAGCGATCTACGTGGCCAATCGTTCGATTCCTGCATTTTCCTCTTCTCATTCATCCGTGGCGTCGTGCTCGTGCAGTTCCTCAGGTCGGTACTCGATCACTGCGTCTGCACGGTGACGGCGGTGACCTCGCCTTTCTTGATGGATTCGACCAGCTTGAACTTCTGAAGCTTGCCAGTTTCCGTCCACGGGAATTCCTTGACGAAGTACCAAAGCTTCGGCGTCTTGTAAGGAGCCAGATTGGCGCGGCAGAAGTCATGCAATTGCTCGGGGGTTGGTGGGTCGTCCATCGAGCGCGGGATGACGAATGCTCCCACCTGCTCACCCCAATATGTATCGGGAACACCCACCACGGCAACCTTGGAGATCCTGGGGTGCTCCAGCAGGAGGTTCTCGATCTCGCGTGGGTAGATGTTCTCTCCGCCCCGGATGATCATGTCCTTGATGCGGCCCGTGATCTTGATGAAACCCCTTTCGTCCATGGAGCCAAGATCGCCCGTGTGGAGCCAGCCGTCGGCCTTGAGAGTCTTGGCGGACTCCTCAGGCATGTCGAAGTACTCGATCATGGTCTGATAACCGCGCGCGCAGATCTCCCCCTGTTCGCCCAACGCAAGCACCTTCCCGCTCTGGGGATCGGCTATCTTGACCTCGGCGCCCGGCATGGGCTGACCTATCGTCTCCGCCTTGTCCACCGCGGAGTCATCCGGGTGTACGCCTGACACGACCCCCTGCAACTCCGTTTGACCATAGATGTTGCAGATGGTTGCTCCCAGCTTCGCATGTGCGCGCTCGATCAGCGAGGCCTCCACAACGGCGGCGCCCGCAATCATGTTCTTGAAGGTTCCGAGCTCGTATTGGTCCAGCTCCGGAACGGCCAGCAGGGCTTCGATCATCGTGGGCACGAGCAATGTGTAGGTACCCCCTTCGCTCGCGACCAGATCCAGAAAGACTCGCGGGTTCCACTCACGAGCCATGACATGCGTGGCGCGACGCACCACCGAACCCACTCCCGCATGCCCGAGGCCACCGCTGTGGAACATCGGCATCGGGCTTACGTACACGCCACCGTGCTTCAGTCCGCCGCGTTCCTGCGTGAAGTTGTTGACGTTGCTGATCCCCTTGTGGTGCAGAACGACCCCCTTCTGTGCGCCCGTTGTCCCCGATGTAAACATGATGACGCAGGGATCGAGCGGCTTGACTTCTGGGAACGCTACCGGCTTTGCGCCGGAATTCAGGAAATCCTCGAAGTCCGAAAGACCGGTGATGTCGCGCAAGAGAGGCAAATTGCTTCTTAGGCTACCCGCGGTCTCGAGCATTCTGTGCCCGCGGTATTCCTCGGTGGCAAACAGCCCGGCCGCCCGCGATTTCTTGAGTACATATTCGAGCTCGCGCGCCTTGTAGGCCGGGTTCACCGTTACGAGAACGACTCCCGCTATCGCGCAACCGTAGAGGAGAAGTACCCACTCGGGGACATTCGGCGCCCAAACCGCGACGCGCTCGCCGGGCTCGAATCGGTTGAGCAAGGCCGTGGCGGTTCGCTCGGCATCGGCGAGCAGTTCGGCGTACGTCCACCTCCTGCGCAACGCAGGATCCTGCACGCCGTCCACCAGCGCCACGCGGTCCGGAGCGTCTTTCGCGACTTCCCGCAGCGCCTGGCCAAGGGTCCAGTCGATGATCTGCCTGGAAGTATCTGCCGGCCAGTAAGACTCTGTCAGGAGCTTCGCACGAAATGCTCTTGGTATATCCACCTTACCTCCATGACTTGTATAGCTGTACTCGGTATCTCGTTCAACCCACGAGCGTCGTAGGCATCGGTTCGGCAGTCATGGTCTCTCGCCGCTTTGTTCCCAGGTAAGCGGCGATGACCGCCTCGTTGGCCTGCACTTCGTCGGGCGTACCTTCAGCGATCTTGCGGCCGAAGTTCAAGACCACGATCTTGTCCGAAATGTCCATGATGACGGGGATATCGTGTTCCACGATCAGGAAGCTCATATCGAATTGCTTGCGTACGCGCTGGATCAATTCTGTCATTGCGCTCTTCTCCGCCGCGCTCATGCCGGCCATCGGTTCATCGAGCAGCACTAGCTGCGCCTTTTGCATGAGAACACGAGCGAACTCCACCTGCTTCTGTCGGCCGTAAGGCAGTTCAGCCGGCAGGACGTCGCCCATTTCGCGCATGTCGATGAACTCGAGCACTTCCATTGCTGCTGCAGTTACAGCACGCTGCTCGGCGCGCGCGCGTCCGGTCAACAGAGCGCCCTGGAGCAGTCCCGACGAGCCGCTCCGGTAGGCACCGACCAGCAGGTTCTCCATCACGGTCAGCCCGCTGAAAAGCGCCAGGTTCTGGAAGGTGCGTGCGATGCCGTGGCGCGACACCAGGTGGGCGGCCTCTCCGGTGATGTCCGTGCCCCGGAATGAGACGCGCCCCCCGGTGGGCAGGTACATGCCGGTGATGCAGTTGAACGCCGTGGTCTTGCCCGCACCGTTGGGACCTATCAATGATGTGATCGAACCCTCTTCCATCACAAAGGACACGTCATCGAGCGCCGAGATGCCCTGGAAGTGCATCTCCAGCGCCGCGATTTCGAGCAGCGCAGCGGTCATGGCCGGACCTCCGTTTCCACGGCGCCCGAGCGACGACTCGGGTTGGCAGCCTCGCGCTTGGCGCCGAGGTACAACTCCTTGACGATCTCGCTCGCAGCCACTTCGTCAGCGGGGCCGGACAGCGCGATCCGGCCACGATCGAGGACGTAGGCAGTCGAAGCGAATTCGCACGCCAACGGCGCGTTCTGTTCGACCAGCAGCATCGCGGTTTCGAAGGTGTCGCCGACGACTCTGAGTTGTTCGTAGATCGCCTCCACGATCAAGGGCGCCAAGCCCAGCGAGAGCTCATCGACAAGCAGCAGTCGGGGGCCGGCCACCAGAGCCCGGCCGAGCGCCAGCATCTGCTGTTCGCCGCCCGACAGCCATCCGGCCGCCTGCCGCCGCCGCTCCTTGAGCTGCGGGAAGAGCGTATAGACCACTTCCATGCGTTCGCGTGCGGCGGAGCGCGGGAGAATCGCCGCTGCGACGTTGAGGTTCTCCTCCACGCTCAACTGCTTGAACACCATTCGTCCCTCAGGAACCTGGGACATCCCCATACGCACGAGGCGGTGCGTTGGCATGCCGAGGATGCTCTGCCCGAGGAAATCGACGCGTCCTTGAACGATGTGGCCATGGTGCAAGGGCAGCAAACCCGTGACTGCCCGAATCAGCGTGGTCTTGCCGGCGCCGTTGGCACCCAGCAAGGCGACGACGCTGCCTTTGGGTACCGACAGACTGACGTCCTCCAGAGCCAATCCTTTGCGCGCGTAGCCAACGGACAGCCCCTTGATGTCAAGCATCATCTCTGTCATTTGTTGCCCCACGACGAAAGCCGGTTGCGAAGCTGGCGGCTCAGGCCTGCAATGCCCCCAGGCGCGAAGATCAGCAACAAGATCACCAGCATGCCGAAAACCAGATTCACGAGCTGGGCCTTGTTGTCGGTCAGCAGCCTGCCTATGAAGCCGGCGGAGTCTCCAATCTGACCTGCAAAACCGGTGATCACCGAAGGCAACAGCAGCCATAGAGCCGCGCCCGCGAGCGAGCCTCCCAGCGACCCCATGCCGCCGATGATGATGATGGCGACGAACTGGATCGCAAAGTTGATGCCGAAAAACTCGGGGGTCACGCTGGTCATGTAGTAGGCGTAGACGGCCCCGGCCGTGGCTGCAATTGCGGAGCTGAAAGCGAACGCCTTCAAGCGCAATATCCTCACGTCGATTCCGGCCGAAGTGGCCGCCAGTTCATGGTCGCGCATCGCCATCAAGGCCCGGCCCTCACGCGTGCGAAGAGAGTTGTGTAGCCACAGGAAGACGACCACCACCAGCGGCAGCAGGAAGAAGTACCAACGAATAGGAGAATTCAGAATGAATGGGCCTAGGCCGGCTTCCTTGTAGGGGACGCCCACGACGTCGAAGACCTTGTACTGGTACTCCGAGAACACGAACTGAACGATGTAGTGCATGGCGAACGTGGAAAGCAGGAGATAGAGGCCACGCACACGCAGTGACGGCAGGCCAGCCAGTGCTCCAACCAAGGCGCCACCCAGGGCAGCGGCCACCAACACCAACGGAAAGGGCCACCCCAATTGCGTTCCCGTGAACGCGGCAATCATTGCCCCTACCGCATAGAACGCAGCGTGGCCAATCGAGACCAATCCGGCTCTGCCTGTCAGATAGGTGAGCGACAACGAGCCGAGCATCATGATAAGCATCAGGTTGACCTGAGTTAACCCGATGTTGAGCAATTGCATGTTCGATAGCCGGATGCCGAAGATCGCCCGATCGGTCAGCACTACTGGCAAGTACAGCAATAGGGCGACCGCTACGATGCCCCATATCCAACGCGAGAGCAGCGCCCGGTTTCTCGGGCGCACGCCAGCGTTCGGTGTTTGCATTGCCATCGGGAAGACCTTCATCTAGTCCGTTACACGCGACCCAGCTCGCGTTGGCCGAACAGGCCCCAGGGACGAACCATAAGAACGAGCAGCAGGAGTCCGTAAATGAAGATGTCGGCCGACTTCGGCGAAATATAGGTCGACGCAAGTTGCTCGATGAGTCCGACCAGCAGCCCGCCGACGATCGCTCCGGGGATGCTCTGCAGCCCGCCGATGACCACCGCCGGCAAGGCGAGAAGTCCAATGTGCTCGAGATCGACCGAGGCGAGCTGAAGTTGACTGAGAAATATCCCGCCGATCCCGGCGAGTACGCTTCCGATCGCCCAAGCGAGTCGGTTCATGCGATTCACGTTGACCCCGGACACGACTGCTGCCTCGTGACCGCCGGCGGTTGCACGCATCAGCAGACCGGTCGACGTGAACTTGAAGAAGGCACCGAAACCGGCCATGCACAACCAGCTTGTCGATGCCGCGATCAAGTGCAGCTGGGACACCCGTACACCGCCGATGATGTAGCTGCCTTTGGGCAACGGAGTATCCACGATCAAGCCCTGTGTGCCGTAAATCATTACGAGCACGGCGCCCAGCACGCTCGAAAGAGCGATCGTAACCATGATGACCGACAGCAGCGGCTGTCCGGACAAGGGCTGGATCAGGAGCACATGGACGATCACGCCGAGGATTGCGGAAGCTGCCACGATGAACACGATCGCAAGCGCAAACGGCAGGTGCAGTTGTGCGATGGCGGTATAGGTCAGATAGGCGCCGAACACGACGAACATGCCCGTGGCAAAATTAAACACGTCGGTGGCCTTGAAAATCAAGGCGAACCCCATGGCCACCAGACCATAGATGCTACCTAGAGCCAGGCCGCTGAAAAGGACTTGTGCGAGCATGATGACCCCGTGTCGTGCCGTGTGTTTGATTCAGGAAGCGGTTGTACTTGCCACAGTTATCCCGGAGCATCGCGCGCAGAGAAATCCTGCCGCGCGCGGTGTGACTAGAGCCGCAACATGCCTGGTATCGACGCGTCCGCACGATGGACAGCACACTGTGCGGACGCGCTCGGCAGTCGACAGCGCCTATTTCAGCGGATCGACGAACTTGATGTAGTCGTTATATTCGCCGAAGGCCTTGAACCGCTTCGCCTGGTAGTCGTATGTGTACGGCCTCAGACCTATCAGTCCGCGCTTGTCGTTCTTGGTGTAGTTGACAGGTGAGGACATACCCTTGGTGTCGAGTTCGAAGCCCTTGTCCATGGAGGCGACCAATTTCGCGCGGGTAGGCTCTGCGCCGGTATTGGTGATTGCCTTGGCCACCACTTGTCCAGCGACCCATCCACCCACGAAATTGATGTTGTCCTTCAACTCTGAATAGCCATACTTGTCCGCCGCAGCTTTCATTTCTTTCATGGCGCTGCTCTCCTCATCGGCACTTCCCGGCGTGAAGCAACTCACGAAGAAGTAATTGCTGCCAACCTCGGGGCCAAGCGCAGCGTAGATCTGGGGCGTGCCGAGGTGCATGATGGCAAACGCCGGAATCTTCAGCCCATATTGCGCCATCGTTCGCATCATGAGAATGGTGGGGGTAGGAACGCCATAAAGCGCGACGAAATCCGGCTTCATGGCTACGATTTCCAGTACCTGCGATGTCACATCGGCTGCGCCGATCTTGATCGGCAATGCCTTCGAGGTACCCCCCCGCTTGGCGACCTCTGCCTCGACATAGTCAGAGAATTCCTTGCCGCCGGCGACGTCCATGTGTCCGATTGCCACCTTGGGTGCCTTCAGCTTGAGCCTGTCGCTGAAGGAATTGGCCCCGACTTGAGCCATCTCCTTGGGACCACAGTACGCTGCGTAGTACATTGGAGTCGGAGGTTCGAGCCCGGCCTTGGTGACCGCGTAAACGCCGATCACCGGGACTTTTCCGCTTCGAATCGCCGGCAGGTACGCTTGCTGCGCGCTCGAGTTGCCCAAGCCGGAGATACCAAGCACCGGTGTCTGACTGACAAGCTTCTCAAAGACCACTCGATCCAGCGACGCATCGTAACGTGTGTCCTCGACCATCACATTGATCTTGCGGCCATGTATGCCACCGGCATCGTTGATCTTGCGTATATAGGACTGAAAGCCCCTGACCCAAGGCACCTCATTCGTTGAGGCGGCTCCGGTCATGTCGATCGACATTCCCCAGTCAATCCGATCCTTGTAGACACCGTCAGAGGGCTGTTCGAAAGCGCTCGCAACCATGGCGAAGCCGACGAGAACCAGCCCCGCGGTGAGCTTTCCGAGTGAGCCACAAGGCCTGAGCCCTGATTTCGCATACTTCACTGAGGCAGTCGCTTCATGTATCCGTTTCATGTCGTGTCCTTTCTCATCGATTTGCACGCGGAGCCTGTCGCTGTTTCCGATATGGCATTCGGGATTCAGCTGCCAGATCAGGCTCAACCATGTGCGAGTTTTCGTGGCCGATTTGCACTTGGTGAGATCTGTTCAGACAGCTTGGGTGCTGGCATTGCGCCGACGGGATCTCGGTACGCCGGTACAAGAGGCAGGGGCAAAGCGGGCATGCTGCTTTGGTCGGAAACAACCGTTTTCGAGAAGACATTTCGGGCAATCACATGCGGATCCCTCATGGCCTCCTCAACCGTAGCGACGATCGCACAACACACGTCCTCGCCGCGGAAGGTCGCCTGCCATTCCGCGGCGGTGCGAAGTGCGATCGTCGCTTCGACTGTCGCGACATCCGCTGTCTCGGCGACTCCAACGAGGGTGCAGAACCGCGTCCAAAACTGGCTCTCGATCGGCGCCGCCGTGAGGAAGCGGTCATCCTTGGTGCGGTAGATGCGATAGCGGGGCGAGCCCCCCGTGATCAGTTCGCCGCTGGGCTGCGGCGGCTGCCCGACAGCGCTGCTCGCCAGCGCCCAGTACATGAACGGAAAGACGTTCTCGCTCATCGACACATCCAGGTACCGCCCGCGGCCAGTGAGTTGCCGTTCTGCAAGGGCAAGGAGGATGTTGATGACGGCCGGATACGCGCCTCCACCGATGTCGGCAATCGGCGTCATCGGCATGGTGGGCATGCCATCGCGATCTACCACCAATGACAGCAGACCCGATTCGGCGAGGTAGTTCATGTCGTGCGCGGCGACCTGTGCCTTTGGTCCGTCCTGGCCGTACCCGGTAATCGAGCAGTAGATAAGCCGCGGGTTGTCGACTGCCAAGTCCGCATAGGAAAGGCCAAGTCGGGCCATGACGCCGGGGCGGAATTGCTCCAGCACGATGTCCGCCTCCAGGGCAAGCGCCCTTGCCGTGGCCAGGTCGTCCGGCTTCTTCAGGTCGAGCGCCAAGCTCTGCTTGCCCCGGTTGAGCATTGCGAAGTTCGCGCTGGTCGAACCAAAGCGCGGCTCGTAGCTGCGCATTTCGTCACCGCGGCCCGGTCTTTCGATCTTGACGACCTCGGCGCCCGCCTCGACCAGCATCAAGGAGGCCATTGGTCCCGGCAGCAAGGTCGAAAAGTCGACGACTTTCAAGCCCTGCAAGGGACGCACCGACAGCGCGCCGGGTTGAGAATTGCTTCTCGAGTTGGAGTTGCTCATTCGTTCATCCTGTAGTGCCCAATTGCTTCAGACCATTGCGAAGCCACCGTTTACACCAAGGCACTGCCCAGTGATATATACAGAGCGCTCCGAAACAAGGAACAGCACGGCGTCAGCCGCATCCTCAACGCTGGTCAATCGACCAAGGCCCTCGCCGATGGGGTAGTTGCGCAAGACCTTGCGCAAGGTCTCGTCCGTGTCCGCCTTGGCGTTCATCTTCTGGAATCCGGCGATTGGGTTCTCATGGGCTACTGCGGACAGAGAAACCGTATTGACGTTGATCCTGTGCGGTCCCATCTCCTTTGCGATGGCCTTGGAGAAACCGATGATCGCGGCCTTGGCTCCGGAGTACACGGCCATGCGTGCCTCGCCAACCCTTCCTGCATCGGAAACCATCGACACGATCTTTCCGTAGCGCCGCTCCACCATGGAAGGCCCGACGGCGGCGATGCAATTCATGACGCCGTAGTAATTGAGATCAACGATCTTGTTCCAGAACCGCGGTTCCATTTCCAGGAAGGTGGGTCGCCCGATTTCCCCGGTGCGTCGTTCGGGGACCACGCCCGCGTTGTTGACCAGAATATCGACCGGTCCGAAACGTGCGGCCACATCGGCGACCCCGGCACGTACCGCGTCGAGGTTGGTGATATCGCACACTGTCGCGAGGGCCTCGCCACCGGCCTGAACGATCTCCGCGACAACCGCCGCACAGCGGTCCGGAAGAATATCGTTGACGGCCACCTTGACACCTTCGGCCGCAAGCCGCCTGCAGATCTCGCGGCCCACGCCCATGCCACCACCGCTCACGAGAGCGACCTTGCCACTCAGTTCCAGATTCATGACGACCCTATTTCACCAAGATCATTACCGACGTTGCGCCAGCTTCTATTCCGGTGACGCCTCCGCCGACCGTATGCGCGAGTCCCACTTTGGCCCCTGGCACTTGGCGCGCCCCGGCCTCGCCCCGCAGTTGCCAGAACATTTCGGCGATTTGCGCAACTCCGGTGGCCCCGAGCGGATGACCCCGCGACAGAAGCCCGCCCGCCGGCGATACCGCCACTTCGCCGCCCAGGTCGAAGCGCCCTTCGTCAACATAGCGTCCGCCTTCACCTGGAGGGCAGAAGCCGAGATCCTCGCAGTGCACCAGTTCGGCGATCGTGAATGGGTCGTGCAACTCGCACAGATCGATGTCTTCGGGGCCAATGCCGGCGATCTCATAGGCGCGCTTGGCCGCCCGAATGGTCATCTCGGAATGGTCATCGGCCATTCCGACGCCATTGGCGATTCCGGAGCCGAGCACCGCCGCACGGAGCTCGACCGGGTTTGACGTATAAGTCTTCGCCAGTCTCTCCGAGGCCAGAATCACCGCCGCCGCACCGTCGGAAACAGGACAGCACGACAGGCGAGTCAACGGTTCGGCGATCATCGGCGCGGATAACACCTGATCGACCGTGATTTCGTCCCGCCACGGCGAATAGGGGTTACGTACACCGTTGTGACGATTCTTGACCGCGATCCTGGCGAGTTGCTCAACGGTCGTCCCGTATCTCTCCATGTGCGCGCGCGCCATCATCGCGAATACCGACGGCATGACCCGGCCTAGGCTGCTCTCGAGATCATCGGCTACGAGGGGCGTGAATCCGCCTTTCGCCGACGCGAGCTTTTCCGCTCCGATGGCAATCCCGATATCGGCCTGTCCGGCCTTGATCGCGTTGAAGACGCCCCAGACGGCGGAGGAACCGCTTGCGCAAGCGTTTTCGCAGTTCACCACGGGCAGACCGGTAACGCCGATCCGGAGCAGGACTTTCTGCCCGAAGCACTGCCCCTGATAGGCGTGACCCGCGTAGGCCAGCTCGATCTTCCGTGGCTCTACGCCGGAACTGCCGATCGCCGCCCAGGCCGCCTGACGAGCCAACTCGTGCACTTCGGTCTGCGGATGCGGCTTGAACTGCGTCATGCCCGCTCCGATCACATAAACGGCAGTCACGAGTTCTTCCTCTCGACAGGGCGAAATTTCGGTCCCATGACTGCGACGCCGTCGGGATCGTGGCGGATGGGGGCGATGACAAGCTCGACCTCGACACCGGTGCGCAACGCTGCGCCCTGCCAGTCGGCTAGCTGTGTCGTCAGCGTCGGCCCGGCATGAAGCCGGATGATGCCCATTGCATAAGGCGACTCGAATCCGGGGGCAGCCCGGCTCACGACGCTGTAGTTCAGCAATGTTCCCCGTCCAGGCAATTCAACGGGTTCCATCGTGCCGGCGCGAATGGTGGTCGGATTCATGAGCTGGGCGGGATAGAAGACCTCTCCGGTCTCGCTGCAGCGGCTGCCCAAGAGGCGCGGCGGGGGCCCTTCGACGAAAAGGCCTTCTCGAATCGGTCTGGACTGCTTCATGACCCAACAACCCCCACGACGACAGGAACGACGGCGCCGCTCGTCAAACGGGAACATTCTCGCGAGACCAGCATCGGGAGCGATCCCTCTGGCCGGCCGGCTCGCCGAACATCGCCTCACGAAATTGAATGAATGGTCAATTTATTATATGAGTGGGCGTTGTGTCAAGAGCTTTCTTCTGTCAAGGGCTTTCGCTTGCGGGATTTCGCTTGCGCTGCTCGGCGCACGCACCCTTGAATCGTTCTTGCCCCGTAGTTAGCATTCGTCGTGGGATCCCACGCGGGTTTTTGGGGTCGCATCTTTTCTTCGATGGCCATCCGTATCTGGCCCGTTGTCGCAACAGGAGAGCGCATGCGTGTCTTGATCACAGGCGCCAGCCGCGGTATTGGGCGCGCGGTGTCGAAGCGGCTCGCCGACGCTGGCGCGCAAGTGGCAGTGTGCGCGTCGGCGCACGCCGACGAACTCGAGAGCCTGGTGTCCGAAGTCCGCTCTGCCGGCGGTGTCGCCGTGCCACTCATTGGTGATCTCCAGCACGAGGAGACTCCAGCGCGGTTCGTCGAGCAGGCCGCAGCGGCCCTGGGTGGACTCGACGCGGTGGTCGGCAACGCCGGCATCACGGGCCCGGGCTCGCTCGCGACGCTCGATATCGCGGACTGGGATCGCCTGTTTGCCGTCAACGTTCGCGCGCAATGGCTGCTCGCACGCGCTGCCTACCCCTGGCTGCGGCGCAGCCGCGGCTCTATGGTTCTGGTGTCCTCGATGGCCGGCGTGCAGCCCTACGCCGGTGGAGGCGCCTACAGCCCGAGCAAGGCCGCGCAAATCATGCTGGCACGCCAGTTGGCGCAGGAATGGGCGGCCGACGGCATCCGGGTCAACTGCGTGTCGCCGGGGTTCGTGCGCACGCCGATGACACAGGCGGTCTACGATCAGTCGGAGTTGAAGAGCGCTCGCGAGGCGCTGGTTCCGCTACACCGGATTGCCGAAGCAGATGCCGACATGGCGGGCATCGTTGCCTTCCTGCTGGGGACCGACGCTGGTTATGTCACCGGGCACAACCTGCTCGCCGACGGCGGCCTGCTCGATTCGGTGCAATCCCACGTCGCCGGGCGCCCCCGAAGCGGGGACCAGAAGCCGGCTTGAGGCGGCGTTGCTGCGACTATGCGACTCGGAGACCGGCACACCGTTGAGCGAGCACACCTTGCCCGCAGGGGTCGATGTGCGCTCGGTCCGCTGGGCGAACCGTTTGCCCGAGCCTGCTGATGCGTCAACGAACATCGAGTGATCTGCTTGCGAGCGCGAGGGCGGGAGAGATCTCTGCGATTGCGCGCCTGCTCACGTGTGTGGAATCCGCCGACGTGGAGTTTCGCCCCATGCTCGATGCCATCTTTGCGGCAGCTGGCCGAGCCCATGTCGTGGGCATCACCGGGGTACCGGGTAGCGGCAAGTCCACGCTCGTCGCGGCGTTGACCGCCAGGATTCGCGGCACCGGCCGCAAGGTCGCGATCATCGCAATCGATCCGTCGAGCCCGTATTCCGGCGGCGCGATCCTTGGCGATCGCGTCCGAATGGACGCGCTGGCGGACGACCCCGGTGTATTCGTCCGCAGCATGGCGACGCGCGGGGCTTTGGGTGGCCTAAGCCGCGGGACGATGGAAGCCGTCGACGTGTTCGATGCGGCGGGATACGAGATGGTGTTGATCGAAACGGTGGGCGTCGGGCAGGACGAGATCGATGTGGCGCGGGCGGCACATACCACGGTGGTGGTATCGGCGCCTGGGCTCGGTGACGATGTCCAGGCGATCAAGGCGGGCGTACTCGAAATCGCCGACATTCACGTGGTGAGCAAGTCCGATCGCCCCGATGCTAGCCGCACCATCGCGGAATTGAACGCGATGCTGAGCCTGGCGCCCAGGTCGACGCGCGAAGCCGGATGGGATACTCCGGTCATCGGCACGAGTGCCGAGAAGGGCGTGGGTATCGATGAACTGATGCAGGCCATTGATCGTCACTGGCAAAGCACGCATCAGTCCGGCGACATCCTGGCGCGTCGCTCGAAAATCAACGAACGTCGATTGCTCAAGGCGGCTGAAGAGATCGTGCGCGATCGCTTCGCCCGCCAGCAAGATGGGAGGTTGTCCGAACTCCTCGCGCGCCTGGATGCGCGCGCCACGAGTCCGCGCACGGCGGCCGGGGAATTGTTGAATGCGATACGAATCGAAAGCGAGACCTGATGGTCAGGTCCAAGGTCTTCCTTCTGGAGAACAGTCCGTGCCGCCGGACTCGGAAGGCGCGGCGTCGGTCTTCGTGCCCGCCTAGTCGAACAACAACTTCGGCAGCCACAGCGCCAGGCCCGGGACGGCCATGAGCAATCCGATCCGACCCAGGTCCGACACGACGAATGGGATTACCCCGCGGATGATCACCGCAAGCGGGACCTCGGGAACGATGGTCTTGAGAACGAAGAGGTTGATTCCGATCGGTGGCGTGATGAGCCCGAGTTCCATGAGCATGACCATCAGAATGCCGAACCACACCGGGTCGTAGCCCAGGCCGGACACAATCGGAAAGAACATCGGCAGCGTCAGCAGCATCATCGCCAGGCTGTCGAGCACGCAGCCAAGGACAACGTAGATGCCGATGATCACGAACATGACCGCCAGCGGTGACAGCCCGCTGTCCAGCACGAGGTGCAGAATGACCTTGTGCGCACCGGTGTAGTTGATGAACTCGGTGAAGATGGATGCGCCGATGATCAGAGCGAACAGGAGCGCGGTTGTCGCCACGGTGTCCTCGAGAATCGCATAGAACGCCTTGAGGTCGATCCTTCGAGCGAGGGCGAGCACCAGGGCGCCCGAAGCTCCGATTCCGCCCGCTTCGGTCGCGGTGAAGAGGCCGCCGTAAATGCCCCCGAGCACCAGGGCGAACAGCAATGCGACCGCCCACACCCGGCGCACTGCCTGCAGACGCCCGGTCCAGTCCGTGCGCTCGGACGACGGCGCCACGGCGGGGTTGCGAAACACCGCCCAGCGCACCGCGAGCGAATACCCGACGATTCCCACCAATCCCGGCAGGATGCCGGCCGCGAACAGCTTCCCGATGTGGGTCTCGGTAGTAATGCCGTAGATCACCATCAGGATGCTGGGCGGAATCAGGATACCCAGCGTACCGCCGGCCGCGACCGTCGCCGTGCTCAGGCTGTCGGCGTACCCGTGGCTGCGCATCGACGGGATCGAGACCTTGCCCATGGTCACCACCGTGGCGACGCTGGAGCCACAAACGGCAGCGAAACCACCGCACGAGGCAATGGTGGCGATGGCCAACCCACCACGGCGGTGACCGAGGAAGGCCTGTGCGGCACGGTACAGGTCCATTGAGATGCCGGTGCCCGCAACGAGGTTGCCCATCAGCACGAACAACGGGACCACGGCAAGATGATAGGACATCGTCGACGTAGTGGTGGTCAACCCAACCATGCTCAATGCCGGTGCCAAGCCGTTGAAGCCGGCGAAGCCCGTGAAGCCGACGACCCCCAAAGCGATCGCGATCGGTACCCTGGCAAAGATGAGCGCGAACGCCACTGCGAAACCGATGAGCGCGAGAACCATTCCTGGGTCGTCCGGGTCAGAGGGGTTCGGGTGCTGGCGGGACTTCCTTCGGCGCGGCGAAGACCGCCAACACGAAGGCGATCGCCGTAATTGCAGACATTGCGGCCATGAACCACATGGCCCACGAAAGATTCAGTTTCAGGCTCGGCGTCACGTCACCGTAGCTTGCGGCCCGCAGGGCGAGCAGGCCCATCTGCCACGCTATGCCGCCAAACGACAGCGCTCCGAGCAGGCCGCAAACGATGCGCTGCACCCACCTCAGGATCGGTCCGCGAAACCAATCGAACAAGTCGACCGCGATGTGCGCACCGCGCCAGGCAAGGCGTGGATAGAACAGGAAGGTCATACCCACCAACAGCAGCTCCGTCAGTTCCGTGGCGCCCGTCAGTGGCTTGTTGAGCAGGTCGCGTCCGAGGACGTCGAGAAGCGTTACCACGGTCAGTGCCAGCATGAAGCTGCAAGCCAAGACCGTGGTTCCGCGTTCAAGAACGTTCCTGGCGGGACGTTCCCCGCCCGGACCCGCCGCCCCGGGCGGCGGGTCAATCGGGCCGGATGAGCTCATCTCCCTCGACACCGTGGTTGGGGGCGGGGTGGACAACCGTTACCGGTTGGCTTGGGCGCGGAACTCGGCGAGCACCGCCTCCGCGTTCGTCAAGCCGGCCGCCTTGGCAGTATTCACCCAGGCTTGACCCACGACCGAGAGGCGTTGCTCCAGTTCGGCCATCAGCTCCGGGGAGGCATCTTTGATCGTCATGCCCTGGGCTTTCAGGTTCTTGTCCGCCGCGAGTTCATGCTCGGCGTAGCTCTTGCCGGCCAGTGCGGCCAGTTTCTCACCGGAGATGGCCATGATGGCATCGCGATCGGGCGCTGAGATGCTGCTCCACTTCTTCGAATTGACCAGGAAGGCCATGGTCGGCTGCCCGATGCCACCTTTGACCACGGTCAGGTAGGGCAACACCTTGTTGAGTTTCCAGTCGGACACCGCAGTCCTGGCGTTGAACGTGCCGTCGACCACACCGGTGGACGCCAGTTCGTACATCTCGGAGATGGGCTTCTGTATGGCCACAGAGCCCACGGCCTTGATGATGGCCACTGCGCTCTCGGACGGCGCGCGCAGCTTCAGCCCCTTCATGTCGTCAAGCTTGTTGACGAGCGACGACCGGGTGAGGATATGGTTCGGCGTCGTCGAGAATATCGTCAGCACATGTGTGCCTGCGAACGGGTCGAGGGGCGCCAGGTGTTTCGCATAGATCCGGTAGAAGGCGGGCGCAAGCTGGGCAACGTCGCTCGAGATGAGCGGCAATTCACCCAGGTCGAGCACCGGGAAGCGCCCGGGGGTATAGCCTGCAAGAACTACGCCGAAATCGGCCAGGCCGTCGCGTATGACGTCGAACTGAGCCGCCGGTGTTGCCACGGCCTTGGGTAGAAACTCCACCGTGACGCGCCCGGACGTGACGCGCTTGACTTCGGCCGCCCAGGGTTCGATGACCTTCGTGTTGATCGCGTGTGGCGGCGGCAGCCATCGCGAGTATTTCAGGACGACCTGCGCCGATGCGGCGGAAGCGGCAAGCGCCGCAACCGATATTGCGAGCGCCTTGATCAGGCAGTGACCGGGGCGTAGCGAGAAGCGGAACATAGTGTGTCTCCCGATGTCAGGGTTGCGGAATACTGTAGACGTGCGAAGAACTCTCGACAAGAACGGTCTTTCGGAGCGAATCCGGAAGACGTGATTACGGAAGGCGGGCCCGTACCCATTTCGGTACGGTGCAGCCGCGTGCGCCGCGTCGAGCTGGCGGGCAGCTGGGCACTGCGTTGGTCGACCTTCTTTCTTGCTTGCATACATGCGCTTCTTCGAAAAACGCGTCCCCGATCTTCTGCGGCAACTCCGTGCCCTTCATCTCGACCCTTGCGGGGACCACGCGTGAAACCGGACGGATCGGTCGCCACCAGAGCGGGCCGGTGACTAGCTGATGCCAACATCGAATTCCAGAACTTGACGTAGCCTATCGTTTATTAAATAATCAGTCAATCAATATTGGACATGAGATGGATGCAAATTTCCGTTGTGGGGGGGTCTCGGGTGCGGGAACCATGGGTCTGGGGATCGCGATCACGATCGCCCGCGCAGGCATGGACACGGTGCTGCACGACATTTCGGCCGAGGCGCTCGAGCGTGCGCGTCGGCAGATCGGCGAGTTCTTTGCCGCCTCGGTCAAGAAGGGGAGGTTGAGTGCCGAGGACGCCGACCGGGCGGTCAAGCAGGTGCGCTACACGACTGCGTTGGCTGACCTGGCTGACTGCGACGCGGTTGTGGAAGCGATCTACGAGCACTTGCCAGCCAAGCACGAGTTGCTGTCCGCGCTCAACGGGGTCTGCAAGCCCGAGACGCTCTTTCTCACCAACACCTCGACGCTGTCGATTGCCGAGATCGCTGCGGCTTCCGGTCGGCCCGAGCGGGTGGTTGGCGCGCACTACTGCCTGCCGGCACAGTTGATGAAGTTGGTGGAGATGTCGCGCGGCATGTTGACTGCGCAGGCATCGTGGGAGCGGGCCTGGGCCTTCCAACGGGCAACCGGGCAGTTGCCCGTTGAGACCAAGGATCGGCCTGGTTTCGTGCTCAATCACTTCTGCGTGCCCTACCACAACGACGTGATCCGCATGATCGAGGCGGGTGTCGCTGAGCCCGCGGATATCGACCGCGCGGTCAAGACCGCCATGGGCTTTGCGATGGGTCCGTGCGAACTGCTCGACCTCATCGGCCTGGACACCCAGCTGCGCGCCTCGGAGGCGTTCTACTCTGTCACCCAGAACCCGCGCACGGCTCCGCCGCCGCTGCTGCGTCGCATGGTGGCAGCGGGTGTCCTGGGCCGCAAGACGCAACACGGTTTCTACGAATACAACC
>JAHDXY010000456.1 GCA_023384005.1 Burkholderiaceae bacterium
CGACACGATCTCGGCGCGGGCGCGCTGGAAGATCGAGCGTGAGGGCGGCAATGCGCAGGTCCTCGTCGAGATCGCGCAACTGCAGTTCGCCAACGCCGACGCGGGGGGCGTCGTCTCGGGCACGTACCGCAGTGGCGGCAAGGGCCCGGGGCTGGTCGACCTGAAGGGAAAGCTCGATCGCGCCGAGGTTCGATCGGTCGCGCGCTACCTGCCGCTCGCGATCTCGGCGAAAGTGCGCGACTGGGTGCGCGACTCGATCACGGCCGGCAAGTCCGACGACGTGCGCTTCACGCTGCGCGGCGACCTGTACGACTTCCCGTACCGCTCGCCCGGCGACGGCGAGTTCTCGATCACCGCACGGGTCGTCGACGGTGTGCTCGCCTATGCGCCCGGGTGGCCGGCGATCGAGAGGTTTCAGGGCAGCCTGGCCTTCGAGCGCGCGGCGATGCGCATCCAGATGCGTTCGGGCAAGGTGTTCGACGTCGCGCTCGGCCCCACCCAGGCGAATCTGGCCGACTTCGCCGATCCGATCCTTCGGATCGAGGGCTCGGGAGAAGGGCCGGCGGCCGACATGCTGCGCTTCGTCAACGAGAGCCCGGTGGCGACCAGGATCGACGATTTCACCCGCGACACGCAGGCGAGCGGGGCGGCGCGCCTGCAATTGAGGCTGGCGCTGGCGCTGGGCGATCTCGAACGCTCGACGGTGGCCGGCGTAGTCAGGTTCCAGGGCAACGACCTGCACATCGACAGCACGCTGCCGGCGCTGGCCAGCGTGACCGGGGCGCTGGAGTTCAGCGAGCGCGGACTCGCGCTGCGCGGGATCAGCGCGGGGTTTCTCGGCGGCGAGGTGCGGGTCGACGGGGCCACGACCGAGCCTGGCCGCTTCGTGATTCGCGCCGAGGGAAGCGCCACCGCGCAGGCGATGCGGGCGGTGGTCGACAATCCGCTCACGCAGGCGCTGAGCGGATCGGCCGCGTACATGGCGTCGATCGACCTGAAGCGTCGCGCCGCGTCGGTGCGGATCGAGTCCGACCTGAGGGGGCTGGCCTCGGCGTTGCCCGCGCCGTTCGCGAAGCCGGCGCAGGCGGCGTGGCCGCTCGTGGTGCAGACATCGGCCGACGCGCCGGACGATCCGCACGCGCGCCCGAAGCGCGACACGATCCGGATCACGCTGCGTGACTCGATCGGGTTGGCGATCGAACGCGCGCGCGACCCGCGCAGCGACAAGCTGCTGGTGCGCCGTGCCGCGTTCGCGCTCGATGCCGAACCGGTCTTGCGCGAACCAGGACTCGCGATCGTGCTCAACACCGACCAGGTCGACATCGATGCGTGGGCGCCGCTGCTCGCGCGCACCGAGCTGCGCCAGGCCGGCGAGCGCGCGTCGACCGGGTTCGCCGAAGGGTTTTCACTGCTTCCGAACGTGGTGTCGGTGATCGCCGAGCGCGTGCGAGTCGCAGGAAAGGACTTCCACCAGGTGGTGCTTGGCGCAACGCGCGTCGGGGGGTTCTGGAGCGCGAACGTCAGCGCGCGCGAGGTGAACGGGTTCTTCAACTGGCGCGAACCCGAGCCGGGCAAGCGGCTCGGCACGCTCAACGCGCGCTTCACGCGGCTGGTGATTCCGCGCTCGCGCGCGAGCGAACTCGAGTCGCTGCTCGACTCGCAGCCCGAGGACCTGCCCGCGCTGGACATCGCGGCCGAGCAGTTCGTGCTGTTCGACCGACCGCTGGGGCGGCTCGAACTGCGCGCGACCAACACACCCACGCCGATGCAGCAGGGCTGGCGTCTGGACGAGTTGACCCTCGTGAACGCCACGGCGAAACTCAAGGCCCGCGGGAACTGGGCGCCGGCCGCCGGCGCGGCGACGCGCAGGACGAGGCTGGATTTCGACCTGGACGTGGTCGAGTCGGGCGAGCTGCTCGCGCTCTACGGGCTGAAGGACACGATGCGCGGCGCCGCGGGCACGATCTCGGGCGACCTGAACTGGCGCGGTTCGCCGCTGGCGATCGACTACCCCTCGCTCGCCGGGGAGATGAAGATCAAGCTGGGCAAGGGGCAGTTCCTCAAGACCGACCCGGGGATCGCCAAGCTGATCGGCGTGCTCAACCTGCAGTCGCTTCCGCGGCGCCTGACGCTGGATTTTCGCGACGTGTTCGCCGAGGGTTTCGCCTTCGATTCGATCGCCG
>JAHDXY010000066.1 GCA_023384005.1 Burkholderiaceae bacterium
CGCGCGAGCTCGCGCGGCGGATGGCGACCGAACGCGCCTTTTCGGCGCACGCAGCGCATGCGCTGCGCACCCCGCTCGCCGGAATCGACGCGCAGCTCGCCGTCGCGTTGCGCGAATGCCCCGATTCGCTGCGCCCGCGGCTGCAACGCGCGCGCGAGGCAGCGACGCGACTGCAGCGGGTGGTCGCCGCGCTGCTCGGCCTGTTTCGCAGCGCCGCCGAGCCGCGGCGCGCACCGGTTGCGCTGGATGCGCTGGTGTCGCGACTTCCGGTCGAAGGGCTGGACGTGAAGGTCGGCGCCGGCGCATCGGTGCACGCCGACGCGGATCTTCTCGCGGCCGCGCTGCTCAACCTGCTCGACAACGCAGTGCGCCACGGCGCGCGCAGCGTGGCAATCGAGACACCGGACGCACGCACGCTCCGGCTGAGCGACGACGGCCCGGGCATCGACGCATCGCGGCTGCCGGCGCTGCGCGCCGCGCTCGCCGCCCAGACCTACGACGGCGGGACAGGCCTCGGATTGATGCTCGCGGACCGCATCGCCCGCGCGCACGGCGGCGAACTGCTGCTCCCCGACACGCGCGAAGGCTTCACCGTTGAGCTGCGCCTCGGCCCGCGCTGAGCGTGCTTGCCGGCTTTCGTTCGGCTCAAGCGAACTGTGCCGCGGCCAGCCCCGTCCCGAAGCGCGCATGACCGGAGCGAATCAGCTCATGACGCGCGCAGCAGGCGTTTGAGCAGCTTGCCGGTCGGGCTGCGCGGCAGCGGCTGGTCGGTGAGAACCAACTTCTTCGGCTGCTTGAATCGACCGAGCTTGCCGCCGCAAAATGCAAGCACTTCGCCGAGCACCAGCGACTCGCCAGGCTTGAGTCTGGCGACCACGCAAACCGACTCTCCCCAATCGGGGTCGGGCACGCCGATGACGGCGGTCTCGGCGATCTGCGGCATCCCCGCCAGCACGTTCTCGATCTCGGTCGGATAGATATTCTCGCCACCGGAGATGATCATGTCCTTCTTGCGCTCGACGACGAAGAGGTAGCCCTCGTCATCGAAAAGGCCCAGATCTCCCGTCTGCAGCCAGCCGTCCTTGATGGTGGCGGCCGTGGCCAGAGGATTGTTCCAGTACTCGCGCATCACGTGCGGGCCGCGAATGACGATTTCGCCGACTTCGCCCGTGCCCGCATCGCGCCCCTGCTCGTCGACCACGCGGATGTCGGTATGAAACATCGGCACGCCGGTCGAGCCGGCCTTCTCCAGCGCGCGCTCGGCGCCTAGCACCGCCGCGCCGCCAGCGCATTCGGTCAGCCCGTAGACCTGCTGGATCGCGATGCCGTGTCCGGCCCAGGCCTCGATCAACGGCACCGGCACTGGTGCCGTGCCGCACAGGGCCCAGCGCACCGAAGACAGATCGGCCTGGCGCAAGGCCGGCGCCTGCAGCATGAAGTTGAGCATCGCGGGCACGGCGAGGAACGAGTTGATCCTGCGCTCCTGCACGATCTGCAGGAAGCCGGCTGGATCGAAGGCCTTCATCAGCACCGTCGTCGCGCCGACATGCACACCGATCACGACGTAGATCAGCGCGCCGATGTGAAACAGCGGCAGCGCCACCAGCACGCGGTCGCCGTTGCGCCAGTCGAGGCTGAAAGTCACGGTACAGGAATCGTAGAACAGGTTGTCGTGCGTCAGCACCGCGCCCTTGGGCTGCCCGGTCGTGCCGGCGGTGAACATGATGACGAGGGCGTCATCGCCTGTCCCCTGCGGCACAGGCTCGTCGGCGCTGCTCGCGGCGAGCAGCGCCTCGTAGCCGTGGTTGCCGGGCGCGGGTTCAGGGCCGGCAGCGACGTAGCTCACCCCGGCCAGGTCGGCGCGCAGCGCAGCCGCCAACGCGGCCTGCTCGGGCCCGTAGACGAGCGTTCGAATGCCGGCGTCGCGCGCGATGAAGACGATTTCCGGCGCCGCCAGGCGCCAGTTGATCGGCACCACGATGGCACCGATCTTGGCCAGACCGAAAAAGCACTCGACGAACTCGGCCGAATTCGACATCAACAGCCCGACGCGCTCGCCAGAGCGCACGTCCAGTCCGGCAAATGCATGGGCGGCGCGGTTGGCGCGTTCGTTGAGAGCGCGAAAGCGCAGCTCGCGACCTTCGCAGACGAGACCGATCGTGTCCGGCTCGAGGCGCGCGCGCTTGGCCAGAAAGAGGCCGATGTTGGTTCTCATGAGCGAAACCCTCTTCGTTCGGATCGTGCTCGGGAGACTGCTCGGGTGGCGCTCAGCGACCGGGTTCGATCACGAGCCGCACCACGCCGGTGTCCCTGCGTGCCAGGCGGCCGAGGGCTTCGTTGACCTCAGCCAGCGCATAGGTCTGCGAGATCGAGCGCGACAGGTCGAGTCGCCCGCGAGCCACGAGATCGAACAGGTCCGCGATGTCGCGCTTGTCCATGCCGAAGGAGCCGATCACCGACTGCTCGCGAGCGATGAAGCTCATGAGCGGCGGCAGGCTCGGACGCCCCGGACCCACGCCGACGAGCACCGCGCGGCCGCCGGTGTCAAGGCAGCGCAGCGTCGTGTCCACCGTCTCCGGGCGACCGACGAACTCGAGCGCCAGGTCCACGCCGCGCCCAAGCCGGGCACGGATCGCACGGCCCGGGTTCGGCTGCTCGGTCGGGTCAATCACGAGATCGGCGCCAAACTCGGCGGCACGGGCGCGGGCCTCGGCCTGGTTGTCGATCGCTGCCACGAACCCTGCCCCCATCATTCGCGCCAGCAGGATCGCGTGCGCGCCCAAGCCGCCGCAGCCCACAACCGCCACCGCTTCGCCGGCGCGCAACGCGCCGCGCGTGCGCAGCGCGTGCAGCGGCGTCGAGACGCCGTCGGTGATGATCGCCGCAGCGGCGAAATCGACCGCATCCGGAATCGCGATCGCGCCGAACGCCGGCGCGACGATGTAGCGCGCCAGCGCACCGTCGGCGGACATGCCGTACGCCTGGGTCGCCTCGCACAGCGATTCGCGGGCGCTGCGGCAGAACCGGCACTGGCCGCAGATCGGCGACGGAAACAGTGCCACGCGCTGGCCGACGGCAAATCCGGCCACCCGTTCACCGAGCGCCACGATCGTCCCCGCCGCCTCGTGCCCGAGCGTGATCGGGGTGCGCGCGACCGGGATGTCGCCTTCCACCGCGAGATGAATGTCGGTACCGCACAGGCCGCAGGCTGCGACCTCGACCAGCACCTGCTCCGGACCCGGTTCAGGTACCGGCACCGTCTCGATCCGCAGCGGGGCGCCTGCCTGGTACAGCCTAGCGGCGAGCATCGTCGTTGCGATCATTGCGTCGTTCCTCGTGAGTCGTTCCCGGCGCCGGGCCCGCGCAAAGCCCTCGTCGCGCCGCGGCCGCCCCGGGCGGCCGGAGCCGGCTTCGCGCCGGCGGTTGCGGGCGCGGGTGCGCCCGCGCCCGACGCCCTAAGGTCTGCCATCTTCAGCCCCGGCAACCGGTTCGGCAGCGGCCGCGTCTCCGCCGGAGGCCGGGCTCGCCGACGCCCGCCCGAGCCCGCGCTTGATCACGTCGAACGCGCGCGTCCGGACGTGGCGCCCCTGGCTGGGCCTGCCATGGCCAAGGTTGGCGCGCGATGCCTGGCTGATCGTCAGACCCAGGAACAGGGACCAGATCAGGTCGGCGAGCACAGACCCCGGCGCCGTGTCGTCGGTCTGCTCGAGCAGCCTCGCCAGACGACGGAAGTTGTCGCCCGAGGAACGCGCGATCTTGTCCTTGACCTCGGGCGAGACGTTCTCCAGCACCTGGGGCTGGGCGAGGAAGACGGAGACAACGAAGTACTCGGGATGTTCGACGTAGACCGCCTCGTGGAACTCCCAGATCGCGTCGAGAAGTCGCGCCGACGGCAGTTGCTTGGCAGCGATCGCATCGAGCCCCTGAGCCCAGAAGTCGATGCTCTCGAAGATCAGCGACAGCAGGATTTCGTCCTTGCTCTGGAAGTAAAAGAACAGCGTCGCCTCGGAAAGCTCGCAGTGCTCCGCGATCTCCTTGGTCGTGGTACCGCGCACCCCGCGGCTGATCAGCACCCCGCGCGCGGCCTTCAAAATCGCGTCGCGGCGCGCTGCGCGCTCGCGTTTGCGTCGATCTGCAACCCCCATGAGCTACCTTCCGATGTGTCTGAATATTGTCTCGCGCTGGATCTCGCTCGTACCCTCGCCGAGTTCAAGCACCTTGCAGTCGCGATAGAAGCGCTGCGCATTGCTCTCGCGCATGTAGCCCTGGGCGCCGCACAGGTGCAGCGCGCGCTCGCACACGTGGGTGCAGGTCTCGGTCGCGAAGAGTTTTGCCATCGCCGCCGCGCAGTCGAACTCGCCGCCGGCATCGACCTGCCGCGCGGCGTGCAGGGTCAGCCTCCACGCGGCCTCGATGCGGGTGGCCATGTCGGCCAACGTGAAGCGCACGAACTGGTGATCGGTGATGGGCTTGTCGCCCTGCATGCGCGCGGAAGTGTAGCAGAGCGCCTCCTCCAGCGCCGCCCGGCCCAGCCCGACCGCCGTGGCGGCCGAAGCAACGCGCCCCAGCGACAGCACCTTCAATGCGGCGATGAAGCCGGTGTGTTCCGGCCCCAGCCGGTTGTCCTGGGGCACGCGGGTGTCGGCGAAGGTGATTTCGGCCATCTCCGAGGCGCCCATGCCGAGTTTGCGAAACGGCGCTCCGACGGCGACGCCAGGCATGTCGGGTTCGACGACGAACAACGACATGCCCTTCAGGCCTTGTCCGGGCTCGGTCACTGCGACAATCACCATGAAGTCGGCGAAGGTCGCATTGGTGATGTAGATCTTGGCGCCGCTCAGCACGTACTCGGAGCCCTCGCGCCGAGCACGCGTGCGCACCCGCGAGATGTCGGCCCCGGCCCCCGGTTCAGCGTAGCCCCAGCAGCCAACCTTGCGCCCGGCCAGCGCCGGCGGCAGGTATCGCGCTTTCTGTTCGGCGCAGCCCAGATGGTAGATCGCCGCGGTGGCCAGCGTGCTGTGTACGTAGAGCCCGAGCGCGATGGCCGCCGATCCGCGCGTGAGCTCCGCGTTCAGGATCGCACTCATCACCGATCCGCCGCCACTGCCGCCCACTTCTTCGGGAAAACCCACGCCGAGCCAACCGAGCGCGCCGGCCTGCGCGAACAGCTCACGCGGGTAGCGTTCCGCGATGTCCCAGCGCGTGGCGTTGGGCACGACGCTCCGGTCGACGAAGGCGCGCACGCTGTCGCGGAACTGAGTCTCCTCGTCGGTCAGACCGATGTCGATCATGGATGGTGTTCCTCGAGGTTGGCGCGCCCGGCCCGTCCGGGCGCGGAGTGTTGGCGGCAGCGCCGATACCGTCCAGGCGCGCGCGCGCCGTGCACGGCGAGCAATGCGAAGCCCATGCGCGCCAGCGCCTGCCTTCAGCCGCGAAACACCGCCGCGCGGCGTTCGCGGAAGGCGGCGACGCCCTCGCGATGGTCGGCGCTCTGCAGGCACTGGACCTGGGCGAAGATTTCGTAGTCGAATTCGGCTTCCATGTCGCGCTCGAGCGAACGCCGGATCGCGGCCTTGGTGAAGGCGGTGGTGCGCGGGGCGAAGGCGGCCAGCCTGTCGGCGAGCGCATCGACCTCGGCATCGAGTCCGTCCGCCGGGGCGAGATAGCTCACGAGACCGATCGCCAGCGCCTCGGGTGCCTCGACGACGCGCGCCGTCATCATCATGTCGGTCGCGCGCCCGAGGCCCACCAACCGCGGCAGGAAGTACCCCGCCGACATGTCGCAGCCGGCCAGCGCCAGCTTGACGAACGGGGCGCAAAAACGCGCGTCGGTGGCGGCGACCCGGAAGTCGCAAGCGATCGCCAGCCCGAGGCCCCCCCCGAAAACATTGCCCTGCAGCCGGGCGATTACTGGCTTGCCGATGCGCGCGATGACACGGATCGGATCCAGGTAGTGGTCGACGGTGCGTTCCCAGTCGTCCGGCGTGCGCTCGATCATCTGGCCGATGTCGGCGCCGGCGCAAAACGCCCGGCCGGCGCCGGCGAGCACGATGGCGCGCACCTCGGGGTCGCGCCCGGCCGCCTCGAGCGCAACGGTCAGCGCGTCCAACAGCGGCAGGTCGATGGCGTTGAGCTTGTCGGGGCGGTTGAGCGTGAGTTGCAGCACGCTGCCGCGGCGGGCACTCAGCAGTGAGTCGGTCATTGGCGCCTCCTGCGCATCGCATAGTGGAACGTTCCTTCGAAGACTGTCTCGCCACCCGGATCGCGGATCGCCACTGCAACGGCGAGCGCGCCACGACCGGCGCCGGCGAACTCGCGCGCCAGCGCAGCGCCGTCGGTGCCCGGATCGATCCGCGCCGCTGCCTCGAGCGCCCCCTCGGCGCGGCGGGTGTAGCGCAGCTCGGCCGCGCCGAGCAGGATGAAGCCGCCCAGCGGGCGCGCGACGCCGTCGGCGACGACACCAGCGGCGGTCTCGGCCAGGGTGTAGATCGCCCCGGCGTGGACGGTGCCGAAGTAGTTGCGCAGATCGGCCCGGTCGGGCTGGACCACTACCGCACGGCCCGGCTCCTCGACGCGCAGCTCCTGCCGATGCCAGGCGACGTAGGCGATCGAGTCGAGCAGCGCCTGCTTGTCGCTCACAGATCGAGCCTCAGCGCGCACAGCAGGTTGTCGCGCACGATCTTGCGATACACCGAGTCGGACACCCCAAGCGCCTCGAGTTCTGTCAGCGTGCGGTCGAAACCCAGCAGCGGATAGTCTGTGGCCCATATCACCTTGTCCTGGCCCCAGCCCTTGGCGAACTCGACAAGCGTCTGCGGCCACTGCCGCGGCGCGCGCGCGGAGGTTTCGACATAGACGTTGGGGTGCTTCCACGCCAGCACCATCATCTCCTCGTGCCAGGGCTGCCCGACGTGGCAGCCGAGGATCGTCAGGTCGGGAAACGACAGCGCGACCTCGTCGAGATAGATCGGCCGGCCGCACTCGGAGGGCAGCAACGGCCCGGTGTGGCCGACCTGGATCGCCACCGCGACGCCGAGCTCGCTGCACTTCATGTACACCGGCCAATAGCGCTTGTCGTTGGGCGGGAGTCCGATCATTCCGTCGCCGTACATGTAGGGCTCCAGGCGCAGGCAGCGCAGCCCCAGTTCCTTGACCAGGTAGTCGACCTCGCGTGCCACCTGCATGGGCTTTTGCATGATGTTGACGGTGCCCGCGCCGATGAAGCGGTCGGGGTGCTTGCGCACCAGTTCGGCCACCTCCTCGTTGCTCAGGACCCATTGGCCGCCGTAGAAGAAGGCCGAGAGCACGATCCGGTCCACCCCGGCGGCGTCCATCTCGGCAAGCATCGTCTCCAGTGCCGCGCCCTCGAACATTGTCGGAGGGCACTTGTACTTGCGGAAGATGTGCAGGAATTCGGGCGGCCACTTCTTCGCCCCTTCGGGCGAAATGTAGGTTGCCCAAGCGTCGATCGCGATCTTTTCACGTGCCATGGCGTCTGCTCCGGTTTCGCTCTGGGGTCGATGGGTCATGTGGCTGGCGAACGTCGCGGCGCCGCGCCGCCGCCGCCCGGCCGGGGGAGGGTTCCCGGGTGCGCACTGGGCTCATGGTCAGCGGCCGCTGAACCTTGGCTGGCGCTTCTCGAGGAAGGCGCGCACTCCCTCGGCGGCATCGTCGCTCGTGCGCAGCGGCTCGGCGTGGAACTGCTCCAGGCGCAGCGCGGCCTCCAGCGGCAGCGCCAGCCCCTGGTAGACCGCGTCACGCGCGGCGCGCACGGCGAGCGGCCCGTTGGCGGCGATCCGAGCCGCGATCTCGAGCGCGCAGTCGAGCAGCGCGGCGGCGGGGACTACCCGGCTCACGAGCCCCCAGCGCAGCGCAGCCGCGGCGTCAATCGGCGCGCCGGTCAGGATCATCTCCAGCGCTACCCCCAGTGGCAGAGCGCGCGGCAGCCGCTGCGTGCCGCCGGCGCCGGGCAGAATACCGCGACAGACCTCGGGCAGGCCGAAGCGCGCGTGCTCGGCGGCGACGCGAACGTCGCAGGCCAGCGCCAGCTCCATGCCGCCTGCCAGGCAGGCGCCGTTGATCGCGGCGATGGTTGGCTTGCGGACATCGAAGTTGCGCGTGATCGCGCCAAGCCCCGGTTCGCGCTCGCCGCGTTCGCGGCGCTGTACGGGCGTCATCGAGCGGTAGTAGGCGCCAATCTCCTTCAGGTCGGCGCCAGCGCAGAACGCGGTCTCGCCCGCACCGGTGAGCACCGCCACGCGCAGCGCGTCGTCGTCTCGAAAGCGCCGCCATGCGTCGAGCAGCGCGGCCTGCGTCGCCGCGTCGAGCGCGTTGCGCGCCGCCGGGCGGTCGATGGTCAGGATCAGGATCCCGTCGCGGGTCTCGCTCGCGAGGCTCATTGCGCCACCAGGTGGTTGCTGCGCGCGATGAGCTCGCGCATGATCTCGCTCGAACCGGCGCCGATCGTCATCGCCAGCGCGTCCCGGTGCAGGCGCGCCATCAGGCAGTCCTCCATGTAGCCCAGCCCGCCGTGCAGCTGGGCGCATTCCGCCGCGGTAAAGCGTGCGGTTTCAGTCGCGAAGAGCTTGGCCATCGAAATTTCCGACTGGGCGGCGCCGCCCCGCTGATGCAGTTCGATTCCGCGCAGGGTCAACGCTTCGGCAGCCTCGATGCGCGTCAGCACGTCGGCGAGCCGGTGCTGCCAGACCTGGAACGCCAGCAGCGGATGGCCGAAGGCATGGCGCTGGTGACCCCAGTCGCGCGCCTGCTCGAACATCAGCCGCGCGTGGCTGCAGGCCATGACCGACAGCACCAGGCGTTCACCCTCGAAGCCGGACATGATCATGCCGAAGCCCTCGTTCTCGGCTCCCAGCAGGTTCGCTGCCGGAACCCTGCAATCCTCGAAGAACAGCTCCGCCGTGTCCGACGCGTGGGTGCCGATCTTGCGCAACCGCTGGCGCCGCAGCCCTGTCGCGTCGCCCGGCACGACGATCACCGACAAGCCGCGCGCGCCCGCGCCCCCGGTGCGTACCGCGAGCGTGATGTAGTCGGCAATGGTGCCGTTGCTGATGTAGAGCTTCGAGCCGTTGATCACGTACTCGTCGCCGGCGCGCACCGCGCGCGTGCGCAACGCGGCGACGTCGCTGCCGGCATCGGGCTCGGAGACGCCAAGCGCGCCGATCAGCCGCCCCTGGGCGGCACCGCGCACGAAGGTCTCGCGCAGGTCCGGTGAACCGTAGCGGTCGATGAGCAGGGTGGCGAACTCTGCGTGCGCCATCACCGACACCGGCACGCCGATCGAGCCGCAGCGCATCAGTTCCTCGAGCAGCACGACGGTGAACCAGAAGTCCTGCCCGCCGCCGCCGTATTGCGGTGACAGGCGCAGCCCCAGCACGCCCAGATCGGCGAGGTCGGTGAACAGGCTGCGCGGCACCTCGCCAGCCGCTTCCCAGGCCAGGACCTTGGGCGTGACGCGGTCGCGCACGTAATCGCGCAGCGAACGCCTGAGCAACTCCTGCTCTTCGCTCCATGCTCTGTTCACACCCGTCTCCCTGGCCGCACGGCGGGACGTCACGTCCATTGCTATCTTGATTATTACTCAGTTTTCTTGCGATAATCAAGATCTCATGTCGTACACCGCCGAAGCCGTACGCCGCAGAGTGTCCGCCGTCGGGCGCGAGACGAGCGCGCGCCGGTACGCCGGCCGCGCGCCGCCGGCCGGCACGCGTATCCCGGCACGCGTCGCGAGCGCCGCAGCGGGCGGGCGAGATCGGCGATGACTGCCCGGATCGTCATCGCCGGAATCGGCCAGACGCCGTTTGGCCGCCTGCCGGGCCGCAGTGCGCTGGAATTGGAGGCGCACGCCGCGCGCATGGCGGTGCGCGATGCCGGCTTCGAACCGCGTGACGTGGACGGGCTGATCACCGATCCCGGACCCGCGCAAGGGGTGCTGCAGGGCATCGAACCGCACTACCTGCGGCTAGGCCGCGCGCTCGGCCTGGACCCTTCGTACGCCGGGACCGAAATCCTGGGCGGCGCGTCGAGCGTGGCTGGCATCCAGCGCGCCGCGATGGCAGTCGAGGCCGGACTGTGCAGCGTGTGCCTTTGCGTCTACGGCGACACCGCGCTGTCGGCCAAGGGTGCATTCGCCTACGGCCGCGGCGACGAGGCGGCGTTCGGCTTCTTTGGCGCCGCGGGCCTGCACGCGCTCGCGGCAAGACGGCACGTCGCGAACTACGGCACGCGCCCCGAGGCGCTGGCCGAGGTGGCGATTGCGGCGCGCGCCAACGCCTTGCGCACGCCGCACGCACAGCTCAGGGAACCGCTGGACATGGCGGGCTATTTCGCCTCGCCGATGCTGGTCGAGCCGCTGCGGCGCGCCGATTGCTGTCTCGTCTCGGACGGCGCGGCGGCGGTAGTGGTCTGCGCCGCGGAGCGCGCTGCCGACCTGCGCTCGCGCGCAGTCCACATCCTCGCCATGGCGCAGGCGCATAGCCTGGGCACGTTCTCGAACCCGGCGCACTTCGACGCTCTCCCGGCGGCGCGCTGCGGTCCGACGGCGTTGCGGCGCGTCGGATTGAGCGCTGCCGACGTCGACGTCGCGCTGCTCTACGACTGCTTCACGATCGTCGTCCTGATGCAGCTCGAAGCCTATGGTTTCTGCGCCCCAGGCGAAAGCGGCGACTTCGTCGCGGGCGGTCGCATCGGCCCGGGCGGGGCGCTCGCGGTCAACCCCAGCGGCGGACTGATGGCCGAGGGCTACGGCGGCGGCATGCTGCACGTCGTCGAGGCGGTGCGCCAGCTTCGCGGCACCGCCGACGCGCGCCAGGTGACCGATGCCGAAGTCGCGCTGGTCAGCGGCCACGGGCTGGGCATGAACAGCCACGCCACGCTGGTCCTGGGGCCCCAACGATGAGCGCCGCCCGCCCGATAGCGACCGTTGCGCCGCCGCGGCTCGAGGCGGCGAGCTGCGGCGCCTGCGGGCACCTGTTCCTGCCCAGGGGGCCGCTGTGCCCGCGCTGCTGGTCGAGCGACCTGAGCACGCGCGAGCTCTGCGGACAGGGCGAGGTGGCGACCTTCACCGTCTATCGCCAGCAGTACCACCGCGACTTCCCGCCGCCCTACGTGATCGCGCTGATCGCGCTGCGCGAAGGGCCGCGCATGATTTCCAACGTCGTCGGTTGCGCCCCCGAGTCGGTCCGCGTCGGGATGCCGGTGCGGGTGCGTTTCGAGCCACGCGGCGAGCGCGTGCTGCCGCTTTTCGAGCCCGATGGCGCCGCCGCAGCGACGACCGCTTCCTTCCCTGGAGAGGATGAAGGCTCCACCCGCCCGTTGACCCGGCGCCGAGGCGGCGCGCAGGCTGAAGAGAAGTACCGCTGACCGATGAGGAGAGTGGCATTGTGGCGGGAAGGGGCCTCGCGGCCCATGGGCGTGCCTGCCAACGGGATTGGCAAAGCCCCACGCCAGCGTGCAGCACCGCGCAAGCGGCGGCTGCGTAGATCAACCACCGCAACAGGAGCGGATGCCGCAAAGAACGCGTGAGTCGAGTCGATGAAGTGATGGCGATGCGGTCGGACCGCGGGTCGGGCCGGATTCGAGACCGCAGTCGTGTCGGCCGCGTCAGAACTTCAGGAGCTTGCTTGCCACACGGGAGGCGTCCATATGAGAACCCGCATGAGCCAGGAACCCACGCCGCACCGAAGGCGCCATCACGTCGGTCAGTTCGTCGCCTCGGGCGACTGGAGTGACTACTGGAGCACCCGCATCAGCCGCGCCGGAGAAGGCCGCATCCTGGTGCGCGGCTATCCGGTCGAGGAGATCATCGAGCGCCTGAGCTACACCGAGACCGCTTTTCTCGTTCTCAAGGGAGAGTTGCCGAACGCCCACGAGACTGCCCTGTTCGACCTCGTGCTGCGCAGCGGCGTCGACCAGCAGTTCATCAGCGCCGCGGTCGGCGCCGCGCGCTTCACGGCCTCGGCGTTTCCCGATTCGCCGGTGCCCGCGCTAGCCAGCGGCATGCTCGCCTCGGGCTCGGTCACCGGTTCGCCACAGGAGCCTGCGCAGATGCTGATCGAAGCCGTGGGCTGGAAGCTGCCGCACGATCAGGCCTGCGAGCGGATCATGCAGGTCTGGTCCGAGCGCCGCGGCCGCGTACCGGGGCTCGGCCACCCCCTGCACAAGGCGGCCGAGCCGCGCGCGGTCACCGTGCGCCGCCTGGCGCAGGCGATGGGAGGCTGGGGCGAGCACGGCTTGATGCTCGACGCCATCGAGGCCCATCTGGCCGCGATCAAGGGGCGCAAGATACCGATCAACCTGGCCGGAGCGCTTGCGGCGCTGCTGGCCGACCTCGGCTTCGACCCGCTCGTCATCGGCGGGCTCGGCGCGCTCAGCTACGGCGTGGCGTTGCTGGCCCACATCACCGAGGAAATCCGCGACGGCGTGCCGCTGCGCATCATCCCCGACGCGCTCGGCGCGTACTACGACGGGCCCGAAGAACGCCACATTCCGGAGCAGAGGAACGCACGATGATGCACCCCTACTCGCACTATCCCGCCCGCGCCGCGAGGCTGTGGCCGGATCGGATTGCAGTGATCGATGGCGATCGGCAACTGAGCTTCGCCGAGCTCGACGCGCGCGCCAGCGCCGCCGCGGCGGCGTTGATCGCGCGCGGGCTCCGGCCGGGCGAGCGCGTGGCGCTGATCCAGTTCAACTGTCTCGAGTTCGTCGTCGCCGTCATCGCCATCGCGCGCGCGGGCGGCGTGCTGTGCCCGATGCTGGGCGCGCTCACCCAGGCCGAGCATCGCTACATCGCCGCCGACAGCGACGCGCGCTTCGTGATCGCACTCACGCCGGAGCATTTCGAGCGTGCCAACGCGGTGGCCCCGGGCGCGCACGCGGCGCTGGGACTGGGCGCCTTTGCCGGCGACGCGAACCTTCTGGCCGACGGGCGGGATCCGGGGCCGATACCGGAGTTCGACCGCCCGCCGCAGACACTCGCGCAGATCCTCTACACTTCGGGCACCACTGGCAAGCCCAAGGGCGTGACGCACAGCTTCGCGTCGGTCTGCGCGGCGATGAACTTCTGGGCCACGACCTTCGACCAGCGCCCCGAGGACCGCGTGCTCGGTCAGTTGCCGCTGAGCCACTTCTGCGCCCGGGCGATGGACAGCGCCTGGATCGGCGGCGCCGCGCTCGTGATCCTGCGCGACGCTGCGCCATCGGCCGTGCTCGAGGCGATCGCCCGCCATCGTGTGAGTTTCATGCTCGGCGTACCAACTTTCCTGCGCGTGCTGCTCGACGACCCTGCCTGCGAGGGCGCCGACCTGTCGAGCCTGCGCAACATCGTCTACGCCGCCGCGCCCGCCGCGCCGACTCTGGTCGAGCGCGCGATGAAACGCTTCGGCGCGGTGCTCAACACCGGTTTCGGCCAAACCGAGGCCTACGGGCTTTGTTCCTACATGGGCCCGGCCGAGCACGCGCAGGCGCTCGCCGAGAACCCGGTACGGCTGACTTCGGTGGGGCACGAATTCGGCAGCGCGCAGATGATGGTCCGCGCCGAGGACGGCCGACGCTGCGTTCCCGGCGAGATCGGCGAGATCTGCATCTGCGCGCCGTGGGTGACGCCGGGATTCTGGAAGAACCCCGAACTCGATGCCCGGCGCCTGCAAGGGGGATGGCTGCTCACCGGCGACCTCGGGCGCATGGAAGCGGACGGCTACGTCTATCTCGCCGATCGCAAGGAAGACATGATCATCAGCGGCGGCTACAACGTCTACCCGGCAGAGGTCGAGAACGCGCTGGTCGCGCACGCGGCGGTCGCCGAATGCGGGGTCTTCGCCGTGCCCGACGAACGATGGGGCGAGGCGGTACACGCGGCGGTGGTGACGCGCCCCGGCATGAACGTGACCGAGGGCGAACTGATCGCCTTTGCCAAGGAACGCCTCGCGTACTTCAAGGTGCCCAAGGCGGTGCACTTCACGGAGTCCCTGCCAAAAACGCCGGTCGGCAAGACGGTGCGCCGCGTGCTGCGCGAACCCTATTGGGCCGGACGCACGCGCGGGATTCACGGCGCCAGCTGAACACGCGGGCAAAGGCGGCAGCGGCACTGCGCACTGCGCACTGCGCACCGCCGCACCGCACCGCACCGCACTGCACCGGGCCGGGCCAGGCCAGGCTTGGCTTGGTGCGGGCCGGCCCGGCCCGGTCGCCGTCAGTCAGCGCCGTCAATCGGAATAGTGCATGAAGTCGCTCAGCGCCACCCAGCGTCCCTTGCGGATCTGCGCAACGAAGGTGCGTCGCGTGGCGAGGTGGTTGTCGCGCGAAAACGAGATCGGCGCCGTGCCGAAGATGTTGCGATAGTCGCGGATCTGCTCGAGTCCGGCGATCAGCGTGTCGACGTTGAGGTTACGCCCGGCGTTGTTCATCCCCATCGCCGCGGTCATGATCACGTTGTATCCCACCACGCCCTCGACGTTGGGATCCTGGCCGAACTTCGCCTTGTAGCGCTGCATCCAATCAAGCACCTTGGGCGAAGCCGTGTCGGCGTAGGGGATCGGCGTCATCGCGCCGGCATAGAGCCCCTCGACTACGTCCTTGCCCAGGGCAGCGACCACCGGCGCGTAGCCAGCCTGGCTGACGAGGAAGTCGGTGTTCCAGTTCAGATTGCGCGCGGCCGTCATCGCACCCACCGTCTCGCGCACCACGGTGCCCATCACGACGAGTTCGGCACCGTCGCTCTTCAGGCGCGCGATCTGGCTCGAGAAGTCGGTCGCACCGCGCTTGAAGCTGGTCACCGACACCGGCGCGAGGCCGCTCGCGGCCAGGTGATCCTGAGCCGCCTTCAGGATATTGGCGCCGAACTCATCGTCCTGGTACATGACACCCACGCGCTTGTAGCCTTTGCTCGCGAGCAGGTACTTCAGGCTGGTGCGGATGTCGTCGTAATAAGGCGAGAAGTAGGCGAACTTGAGGCGATTGAAGGGGAGCGCGAACATCTCGGCCGGCGTGATCGGGAACAGGTGCGGCAAGCCTCGCTCGAGCACCATCGGCATCGTCGCCGCCGAGGTCACCGTACCCATCGAACCGATCATCGCGAAGATGCGGTCGCGGGTGAGAAGCTTTTGCGTCGCCAGCACGGCCTTCTTCGGGTCGTAGCCCATGTCCTCGATCACGAGGCGCAGCTTGCGGCCGTGGATGCCGCCGCCGGCATTGACGTCGTCGACCGCCATCTCCATGCCGTTCTTCACCGGCAAGCCCCAGAAGTTGATCGGCCCGCTGAGGTCCAGGTGCGTGCCGATGACGATCTCGGTGTCGGTGATTCCCTGCGTCTGGGCCTGGGCCACAGGCGCCAATGCGAGCGCGGCAAAGGCGCATGCCGCTGCCTTCATGGGGTTCAAGAGTTTCATCCGTGTCTCTCCTTGCATGGGTCGTTGACTAGATTTCCCGGCATGGCTGCGCTGTGGTTCCGGGTTGCCGGCTGCCCGGATACATGTCGTCGATCAGCGCCCGGTAACGGCGGTTGACGACCGCGCGCTTGAGCTTGAGCGTCGGAGTGAACTCCTCGTCCTGCGTTGTCAGCTGCACGTCGATCAGGCGAAACGACTTGATCTGCTCGACACGCGCGAAGCGCGCGTTGACGGCCTCGACCTCGGCGCCGATCAACGCCTGGATGTCTTCATGCGCGCACAGGCTGGGGTAGTTGGTGAACGGGATCGCCCGGTCCTGCGCGAACTTGGCCACGTTGTCGAAATCGATCATCAGCAGCGCACTCAGGAAGGGGCGAGCGTCGCCGATCACGACCGCGTCGGCGATGTAGGGGCTGAACTTGAGCTCGTTTTCGATCTCCGACGGCGAGATGTTCTTGCCGCCGGAGGTGATGATGATGTCCTTGAGCCGGTCCACGACACGCAGGAAACCATCGTCGTCGAGGGTGCCGACGTCGCCTGTGTGCAGCCAGCCGTCGTGCACCGCCTCGGCGCTCTGTGCGGGCCTGTTCCAGTAGCCCTGGAAGACATGCGGGCCGCGCACGAGGATCTCGCCCTCCTCGGACAGGCGCAACTCGGTGCCGGGCAGCGCGACGCCCACCGTGCCGGGCCTGCGTTGCCCCGGAGGTGGCAGCGACGCGACGCCCGAGGTCTCTGTCATACCGTAGGCCTGCATCATGTCCATTCCCAGCGCCACGTACCAGCGGATCAGTTCGGGTGCGATCGGCGCGGCGCCGGTGACCACGTAGCGCGTGCGCTCCATGCCGATGAGCTTGCGCGCGCGGTACAGCACCGTCAGGTCGGCGACGCGGTGCGCCAACCCGAGCCACCACGGCACGCGGGCGCCGGCTTCGCGGATCGCGACCACGCGCCGCGCGGCGGTCAGAGCGAGCCGAAACGCCAGGCGCTCGAGCGGCGTACCCTCCTTCACGGCGAGGGTGGCGCGCGAGTAGAACTTCTCCCAGATGCGGGGCACGCCGAAGAAAACCGTGGGCGAGATCTCGCGGATGTTCTGCGGCACCGTGTCCTGGCTCTCGGCGAAGTTGACCACGGCGCCATTGAAGATCGGGCGCAGCACACCGAGCAGGCGCTCGGCGATGTGGCTCAAGGGCAGGTGCGACAGCACTTCGTCACTCGGCCCGAGCGGCATCACGACGTCGAGCGACGCAGCCTGGAAGGTCAGATTGGCGTGGCTGAGCATCGCACCCTTGGGCGGCCCGGTCGTACCCGAGGTGTAGATCAGGATCGCTGTGTCGTGCGCAGCGATCGCCGCGATTCGCGCCCGCCACTGCAAGGTGATCGCTTGCGGCTGCGCCGCGCCCAGCGCCGCGAACTCGGCCAGGCTGGTCACCATCGGATCGACAAAGCCGCGCAGCCCTTCCATGTCGAAGACGACGATGCGCCGCAACGCCGGCAACTGCGCGCGTACCTGCAGCACCTTGTCGAGTTGCTCTTCGTTCTCGACGAAAACGACGCGCGCGCCGCTGTCGGCGAGCACGTACGCCACCTGCTCGGGCGCGTTGGTGGCGTAGATGCCAACCGAGATGCCGCCCGCGGTGATGACGGCAAGGTCGGCGTAGAACCATTCGGGGCAGTTCTCGGCCAGGATGCACGCCCGGTCCGACGGCTCGAATCCCTCATCGATGAGCGCCAGCGCGATCTGCCTGACCTGCGCGCCGTACTCGCGCCAGCTGATGGCGCACCACAGGCCGCGCCGCTTGCGGCGCATCGCGACGCGCTCGCCGCGCAGCCTCAGCGCGTCGACGAACGCGGCAGCCAGCGTTGTCGTTGGCGTCGGCGCGATCTCCTGCCCGGCGCCGAGGCGCGCCCAGTGCGCGTCGCCTGCGTCGTCGCGGTTCAGCGCCACAGTTTCTTCCTCTTCCAGCGGTGCGCGCCGCGCGCGCTCTGCTCCTTCACGCCAAGGTAAAACTCGCGGATGTCGGCCTTGTTGGCGAGATCGCGCGCGCGCCCTTCGAGGACGATGCGACCGACTTCCATCACGTAGCCGTAGTGGGCCAGCTCGAGCGCCTTGTTCGCATTCTGTTCGACGAGCAGGATCGTCATGCCGGCCTCGACGTTGACCCGCCTGACGATGGCGAAGATCTCGCTCACCAGCCGCGGCGACAGCCCCAGCGACGGCTCGTCCAGCAGCAGCAGCCTGGGCCTGGCCATCAGCGCGCGCGCGATCGCGAGCATCTGCTGTTCGCCGCCCGACAGGCTCAGAGCGGGCTGTTCGCGCCGCTCGCGCAGGATGGGGAAGTAGTCGCACATCCGCTCAATGTCGGCGCGCACCGCGTCGCGGTCGTGGCGCGCAAAGGCACCCATCAGGAGGTTCTCGCGCACGCTCAGGAAGGGAAACACCTCCCGGCCCTCGGGCACGTGCGACAGGCCCAGGCGCACCGTCGCGTTCGGTTCGCGCCCGAT
>JAHDXY010000457.1:0-1580 GCA_023384005.1 Burkholderiaceae bacterium
CTACATCGGCGCCGAGGTGCAGGCGGGCGACACGCTGGTGGGCAAGGTCACGCCCAAGGGCGAGACCCAGCTCACGCCCGAGGAGAAGCTGCTGCGCGCGATCTTCGGCGAGAAGGCATCCGACGTGAAGGACACTTCGCTGCGCGTTCCCTCCGGGATGAGCGGCACGGTGATCGACGTGCAGGTGTTCACGCGCGAGGGCATCCAGCGCGACAAGCGGGCCCAGTCGATCATCGACGACGAGTTGAAGCGCTACCGGCTCGACCTCAACGACCAGCTGCGCATCGTCGAGAACGACACGTTCTCGCGGATCGAGCGGCTGCTCGTCGGCAAGGAGGTCAATGGCGGTCCCAAGCGCCTGGCCAAGGGCGCGACGATCACCAACGCCTATCTCGACGACGTCGACCGTTATCAGTGGTTCGAGGTGCGCCTGGCCGACGAAACCGCGGCGGGCCAGCTCGAGGCGCTCAAGGAATCGGTCGAGCAGAAACGCCACCAGTTCGACCTCGCATTCGAGGAGAAACGCAAGAAGCTCACGCAGGGCGACGAACTGCCTCCGGGCGTTCTGAAGATGGTCAAGGTCTACCTCGCGGTCAAGCGCCGCCTGCAGCCTGGCGACAAGATGGCCGGGCGTCACGGCAACAAGGGCGTGGTGTCCAGGATCGTTCCGGTCGAGGACATGCCGTTCATGGCCGACGGAACCCCGGCCGACATCGTGCTCAACCCGCTCGGCGTGCCCTCGCGGATGAACGTGGGCCAGATCCTCGAGACGCACCTGGGCTGGGCGGCCAAGGGAATCGGCCTGCGGGTGGGCGAACTGCTCGCTCGCCAGGCCAAGGCGGGCGAGGTGCGCAAGTTGTGCGAGCGCATCTACAACGGCAGCGGCCAGGGCGTCGACCTCGCCGCGCTCTCCGACGACGAGGTGATCGAGCTCGCGGGCAACCTTCGCAAAGGTGTTCCGTTCGCGACGCCGGTGTTCGACGGCGCATCCGAGGCCGAGATCAGCCAGATGCTCGCGATCGCGTTTCCCGACGACGATCCGCGCACCGCGCAAGTCGGGTTCACGCCGAGCAAGACGCAGGTCAGGCTGTACGACGGCCGCACCGGCGACGCGTTCGACCGCCCGGTCACCGTGGGCTACATGCACATGCTCAAGTTGCACCACCTGGTCGACGACAAGATGCACGCGCGATCCACCGGACCGTACTCGCTCGTCACCCAGCAGCCGCTGGGCGGAAAGGCGCAGTTCGGCGGCCAGCGTTTCGGCGAGATGGAGGTCTGGGCGCTCGAGGCCTACGGCGCCGCGTACACGCTGCAGGAAATGCTGACCGTGAAGTCCGACGACGTGAACGGTCGCACCAAGGTCTACGAGAACCTCGTCAAGGGCGAACACGCGATCGAGGCCGGGATGCCGGAGTCGTTCAACGTGCTGGTCAAGGAGATCCGTTCGCTCGGCATCGACATCGATCTCGAGCGCAACTGATTCGGGCCCGGGAAAACAGGAGCACCCAATGAAAGCATTGCTAGATCTGTTCAAGCAGGTCCAGGAAGAAGAGCACTTCGACGCGATCAAGATCGGG
>JAHDXY010000457.1:1671-2182 GCA_023384005.1 Burkholderiaceae bacterium
GATCTTCGGGCCGATCAAGGACTACGAGTGCCTGTGCGGCAAGTACAAGCGCCTCAAGCACCGCGGCGTGATCTGCGAGAAGTGCGGCGTCGAGGTCACCCTCGCGAAGGTGCGCCGCGAGCGCATGGGCCACATCGAGCTGGCCTCGCCGGTGGCGCACATCTGGTTCCTGAAGTCGCTCCCGTCGCGTCTGGGCATGGTGCTGGACATGACGCTTCGCGACATCGAGCGGGTGCTGTACTTCGAGGCCTACGTGGTGATCGAGCCCGGAATGACTCCGCTCAAGCGCGCGCAGATCATGACCGAGGACGACTTCCTGGCGAAGACCGAGGAGTACGGCGATGAGTTCCGCGCGCAGATGGGCGCCGAGGGCGTTCGCGAGTTGTTGCGCACGATCGACATCAACCGCGAGATCGACACGCTGCGCAAGGACCTCGAGGCTACCGGGTCGGAAGCCAAGATCAAGAAGATCGCCAAGCGGCTGAAGGTGCTCGAGGGCTTCCAGCGCTCG
>JAHDXY010000458.1 GCA_023384005.1 Burkholderiaceae bacterium
GGGGATCGCCTGCGCCAAACCTCTTTTCGGGCGCGTCCGACTTGCCTAAATCTTGGGCACTTGCGATAATTGACATTGGTGTAAGTCCTTAAGCTCGGGAGCGTTGGCGCGCTGATCCGGGCTTTTTCTTGCGTGTTAGTTGGCGGCCCTCACGAGCAGGTCGCGAGCGCCCGCACGCCCGGGATCTCGGCGCAGAAGTTCTCAAACGCCGTCACCATCAGGTTTGCGAGCTCCGACTGATCGAGCTTCGGACTGATGCGCTTGATAAGCGCAGCGGCGAGCATCCCTGCCTTGAGATACTGGCCGTGGTGGACCTTGCTGCGCTCGGTCAGCATCGCCATGTCTGCGCTGATGCGTTCGAGCAGCTTGTCCGCGTCGAGCTTCGGCGCCGTGGTGGGGTTCGGCTTCTTCGCCGGCGCCTTCTCGCCCCGTACCTGGGCAGCGGCCTTCTTCACTGGCACCTTGCCGGCGCGAACCTGGTCAGCGAGCACCGGGTCGGCCTTTTTCACGGACACCGCATCGCGCACCGTGCGCTCCGACACCTTCATCGCCTCGGCGGCCTGGGCCTGGGTGACCGCGCCCGGACGATCAAGCGGCACTGGTGCCGCTTGATCCGGCACCCTCGAAGACGATGATGTCGTTGTCGTCGACTTGCGGTTACCGCCGTGCATAAGGTTGCAAATCTCGGCCGCGATCATTGCGCGCTGCGAAACCGTCAAGTGCCGTCGGAGCAGGTTCTTCGAGACGACGAACCCGAGGGCCTGGTCGTCAGTGCCGTTGAACTGCACAGTGTCGTTGACCGCGAGCGCACGACCTGCACGTCGACATGCCTCGGCCCTGTTACGGCCATCGACGATCGCGCCCATGTACAACCAGATTGGCTCCCGCAGTCCGTGCTCGAGGATGTCCCCCGCGAGGGCGTCGATATCCGCATCGCTGAACATCGGGAACAGGTTCGCGTACGGGTGGACTGGATAGCCGTTGATCGCAGACGGGCCGGACGGATTGTCCGCCCTCGCGCGCGCGGAGCCGGCGGGCTGCGCGGCCCTGATGGTGGTGCTCACCGTCAGGCCGTTTCGATCAGCAGGCCGCCACGAACCTTGCGCGGGCACTCACCGACCTTCGCGCGCTTCTCGAGCGCGTAGGCGCGCAATTCGTCGCGGACGTGGCGTTTCGAGCGCGACCCAAACCATACGGCCGGCGGAAAATCCGGGTCGTGCTGTTGCAGCTCGTGAAACTTGGTCAGGCCGACGCCCAGCAGGGCAGCGCCCTGCGGATCGGTGAGGAACTGTGCGTCCGCAGGGGCAAGCCGGGGCTTGCGTGAACTGCGGTTGTTGCGAGACGGTTGGACAGGCATTTTCTGAACCCCATGTAACCGGCAAAGCACCGATAGGGTTCAGAGTAGCGAGGGGTGTCTCGATAGCCTGGCTAGCTTAGACCACCGCGATTCGGACAATAGCCGAGCGCGCTAGCGAAGCTCCTTACGTGCATTCGACACAGCGGAACGCCAGCTTGCCATCGTGATCTTCTTGCGCCCGAGGTACTCGTCGTTTTCATCGTAGCTATTGAACTCGATCACTTCGTCGCTCTCGGTCTCCTCGGGTTCAAGCCCCGAAAGGTCTAGTTCGCTATAGAGCAGGGACCACAGTTCCTTAGCCGGGATTGGGTCGCCCCAGGAATCGTTGCCAGCGACCTTTCGCGCAATATCGGCGATTACCGCGGTCTTGGGGGGGCGGTTCGCCCAGCGACGCCGCCCGATCTCGCGTTGGCGCTCCCGGTACTCCGCTCCGATCGCAACCGTCGGTTCGTACTGCATGACCGCGAACCAGACCCAAGCCTCGCCGGCAATGCGCGCGCGATACACCGCGTCTGCGTCCGATCGGGCTTCGCGTAGATCGGCGAGCGCGTGCAGGGTCGCAATCATGGCGTCGACGGCGATCTCGGCGCGTGTGAACTCGCTGCTGAGCTCCTGGCGCACTTCGATCTGCGCGCGATGCGCGTCCGCGAGCAGCGCGTTGTAGTCGTCAGCACGCTCCGGCTTCAGTCGCTTCGCGTCCATTCGCAGAAACACCCGTAGGTGCGTGACGCGGTGTCGAAGCTCGTCAACCGGTGAAACGAACCCGTCGCCCCAGATGTCCAAAAGCGCTCGTACCGCCTCGGGGTCGCTCATCG
>JAHDXY010000459.1 GCA_023384005.1 Burkholderiaceae bacterium
CACTTCTATCAGTTGTTCCCCAACGCGATCGACGCGAACAACCGGATCACGGCCGGCGTCGATCTGTCGCTGCCGCGCCCGGGCTGGACGATGGTGGCGGGCGGCCCCGCCGGAACCAATCGCTTGCTAGCGATCGTCGCGCCTTCGCCGCGCGACTTCGGCGACGCGGGGCTGAGGAAAGCCTCGCCGTTCAGCGAGTTCGACTTGCGCGAGGCGGCACGGGTCTATGCGCGGGACGGGCCTCGCGCGCTCGCCGGCAAGGCGGTCGGATGTCGCGAATCGGCCGACGCGTGCGCCAGTTTCGGCGCGGCGATGCTCGAGTTGCGCGAGGTCAACTGACGCGGGCGCGAATCCGCGCGCCGGAGCGTGCTATTCCCGTTGCGCCATCGCGCCGATAGAATCGGACAAGGCCCCGAAGACATGGACGATACGATTCCCGGCGGACTCGATCCGCGCCCCGCGACTCCGGCCAGCGCCAACGCGCTGCCTGCTGGCACCCGCGTGCGCGAGTACGAGATCCTGCACGTGATCGGCGAGGGGGGCTTCGGGATCGTGTACGCGGCGCACGATCACACGCTCGATCGCGAGGTGGCGATCAAGGAGTACATGCCCGCGCCGCTGGCGGCGCGCCGGGATGCGCGCAACGTGACGCCGCGCTCGGACGCGCACAAGAGCTCCTATGAAGCGGGGCTGCACGCGTTCGTCGACGAAGCGCAACTGCTCGCGCGCTTCAGGCATCCCGCGCTGGTCGAGATCCTCTGGTCCTGGGAGGAAAACGGGACGGCGTACATGGCGATGCCGCTGTACCGTGGCCGCTCGGTCAAGGAGTGGCTCGCGCAACGGTCCGACCCAGTCGACCAGAAGTGGCTCGAGTCGCTGCTCGCGCCGCTACTCGACGCGCTCGAGATGCTGCACCGCGCCGACGTCTACCATCGCGACATCTCGCCGGACAACGTCCTGATCCTCGCCGACGGTGCCCCTGTGCTGCTCGATTTCGGCGCGGCTCGACGGATCGCCGACAACTCCGGCGACGCTTCGACAGTCGTGCTCAAGCCCGCCTTTTCGCCGATCGAGCAGTACGCCGAAGATCCGTCGATGAAGCAGGGCCCCTGGACCGACCTCTACGCGCTGTGCGCGCTCGCGTACTGCACGATCGCGCGTCGCGCACCACCACCGTCGGTGACCAGGATCGCCAAGGACACGATCCGTCCGCTCGCAGAGTTCGCGGGTGCCGGATTCGAAGCGGATTTCCTCGACGCGATCGAGTGGGGGCTCTCGGTGCGCCCGGAACAGCGCCCGCAGAGCGTCGACGAGTTCAGGCGCAGGCTCGGCCTGCGCGCGCGCGCGGCGAGTACCGCGGGCGCGCAGGCATCGCAGGCGGCGCTTCCCGGAATCGCGCCGGCGTCGGTCGCGCCGACGCCTGGCGCGCCGATCACACCCGATGCACGCGATGCACGCGATGCACGCGATGCACCCGAGGCACCCGAGGCACCCGAGGCACCCGAGGCACCCGAGGCACCCGAGGCACCCGATGCACCCGGGATCGTGGCGCCCTCGGCGCAAGCGAAGCGATCACCGGCCGAGCCCCAGGCCGCGAGCGCCGATGCACGCGCCGATGCACGCGCCGATACACGCGCCGATGCGCTCGCAGACGCGCTCGCAGACGCGCTCTCGGGCAAGCGATCGTGGAAGACGCGCGACGATACGCAGGGTGCGAGCCGGCCCGCCGCCGGCGCTCCGGCAAAGCCGGCTCCAGCGGGTTCCGGCCAGCCGCAAGCGCCGACGCCGACGCGGGCCTCCGCGGGACATACAGCGCAGCCCGTCGCGCCGGTCAAGGGCACGGGCCAGCCGCCTCGGCAAACACGGCACTCGGCAAGCGCCGCGCCGGAGGTGCCCGCGACGAAGCCCGCTGCGGCAGCTGCATCCGCCGCATCCGCCGCTCCTTCGACGTCCGCGCCCTCCGACAGGTCGCCGCCGCGCCGCGGTCCGGCGATCATTCTGGGCGCCGTGACGGTGGCGGCGTTGGCGGTCGTGGTCTGGGTTCTGGTCGGAGAGAGGCCATCGCAGTCGATCGGATCCGGGGACAGCCCTGCGAGACAGCCCGCCGCGACGCCGACCGCCCCCGCGAGCGCCCCGGGCCCGGCAGATCAAGCTGCTCCATCCGCAACGGA
>JAHDXY010000067.1 GCA_023384005.1 Burkholderiaceae bacterium
ACCACGACCACGACCACGACCACGACCACGACCACGACCACGACCACGACCACGACCACGACCACGACCACGATCACGATCACGATCACGATCACGATCACGATCACGATCACGATCACGATCACGGCCACGGCCACGGCCACGCTCACGGGCACGAGGCCGCGCCTGCCCGAAAGCTGACGAAGGAGGCGGTGTACGTCGTCGAGAAGATGACGCACGGCTTCAGGCGCGTTGGCCGCGAGGCCGGTAGGGGGTTCTACGAGTACCCCGAGGGCGAACCGCCCGCTCTCTGGTCCGGATTGCGCCAGTTCGAACGGCGCGCGCTCGCGCTGCCGGAGTGCGACGTCGCCGATCGTCTGCTCTACGCGCAGCTGATCGCATCGGCACGCGCTGGTGCTTCGCGCGACGGGTCTTGCGCGCTGGAGACGGCCGACGCGCTGATCGCAAGAATCGGGCACGCCCGCTTCGTCGCGCGCAGTTCGGAACTCGCGGCATCGTACGGCGAGCGTTTCGCGCTCCCGCGCTCGCTACTCGATCGAGCACCTGGGCGTTCGGGAACCGCGGCGTGAGCGAGGTGTCGGTCGTTCGCGACGGGCCGGTCACGATCCTGACCTTGTCACGGCCCGAGGCGCGAAACGCGGTCGATGGACCGACCGCGCAGGCGCTCGCCTCGGCGCTCGAAGCCTTCGACGCCGACGCCGCGGCACACGTTGCCGTCTTTCAGGGGGCGAACGGCCACTTCTGCGCCGGAGCCGACCTGCGCGCGCTGGCCGATGAGTCGCGTCGCAACCGAATCGAAGCGCAGGGCTCGGCGCCGATGGGTCCGACCCGCATGCTTCTCTCCAAGCCGGTGATCGCCGCCATCTCCGGCTATGCGGTCGCCGGCGGACTCGAGCTCGCCCTGTGGTGCGACTTGCGCGTCGTCGAGCGTTCGGCGATTCTCGGGGTCTTCTGCCGGCGCTTCGGCGTGCCGTTGATCGACGGCGGAACCGTGCGCCTTGCGCGGCTGATCGGCCTGTCGCGCGCACTCGACCTGATCCTCACCGGGCGCGCGATCGCTGCGGACGAAGCGCTCGCGTTCGGACTCGCGAATCGAGTCGTTCCCGACGGCGCCGCACTCGGGACCGCGGTCGAGATCGCGCACGAACTGGCCCGGTTTCCACAGACGTGCATGCGCAACGATCGCCTGAGCGCCTACGAGCAGTTCTCGATGACGCTCGAGGAAGCACTCGCGAACGAGTTCGTCCGCGGTCGCGCCACCATCGACAGCGGCGAGACTCTGGGCGGCGCGGCCGCGTTCGCGGCCGGCGCGGGGCGGCACGGCACGGCCGTGGTCGCCGGGCACACTCCGGGGAGCGCACCGGCACGAACCGGCAAACACGAACCGACATGACCAGACTCGACAAGCGGCTTCACGAATGGCACGAACCGGTCGCACCGCGCCCGGCCGCTACCGTGCTCCTGGTGCGCGACGCCTCCGAGGGATTCGAAGTCCTGATGACGCGACGCTCGTCCACCGCGAGTTTCGCGCCGGGCGCGTTCGTCTTTCCCGGAGGTGCGCTCGATACCGCGGACGGATCGTCGCACGCCGCCGATCTCAGCCGGACGCGCGACTCCCAGTCCGGCGAGCAGCGGGCGTTCTCGATCGCGGCAATTCGCGAAGCCTTCGAGGAACTCGGCGTCCTGCTCGCCTATCGCGCCGACGGGTCGATCGCCGGTGCTTCCGACGTCGAGCGGCTCGACAGAAGCAGCAGCGATTTCCTGGCACAGATCCACGCGGGGAAGTACCGGCTCGCGGTCGATCAGGTCTGGTGGCTGTGCCACTGGATCACCGACCGGGACTTGCCCAAACGCTTCGACGCGCGCTTTTTCGTCGCGCGCATGCCCGCCGGACAGACGCCGGTCGCCGACGAGGGCGAAACCTTCGAGCCGGTCTGGGTGTCGCCCGGAAACGCCTTGTCGAGGCACGGCCGCGGCGAGTTCGACATGATCTTCCCCACGATTCGCACGCTGCGACGACTCGCCAGCATTCACAGCGTGGACAGCCTGATCGCCGCGTGTTCGACCGAAAATCCGCTGTTCGTGTCCTGCCCGCGCGCGGCCCTGATCGAGGGGTCGGTCGAGCGATTCTCCGAGCACGAGCTGCCCTACGGCGAACTCGAACTGGTCGCGCCCGACGGGCGCATCCTGCACTCGCTCGACTGGCAGCACGAGCGTGCCGTGTCGCTGCTCAAGAACGTGCGGCGACTCACGGCGCCGAATCCGGGGCGGATGACCGGGCCCGGAACGAATACCTACATCGTCGGCGAACCGGGCGCCTACGCAGTCATCGATCCCGGTCCGGACGAGCCCGCGCACATCGACCGAATCGCTGCGCTGGTCGGCGACGACCTGCGCTACATCCTGTGCACGCACGCCCACCCGGACCACGCGCCCGGCGCGGCGCCGTTGCGAGAACGCACCGGAGCGCCGGTGCTCGGCGCGCCCTCCGGGCCGCAGTTCCGCAGCGAATGGGCGTTCACCCCCGATCGCACGCTGGTCGACGGCGAACGCATCGAATTGGGCGAGACCACGCTTCGGGCGCTGCACACCCCGGGTCACGCGTCGAACCACCTGTGCTTCCTGCTCGAGGAGGATCGGCTGCTGCTCTCGGGCGATCACATCAACAACGGTGCGACCGTCGTAATCGATCCACCCGACGGAAACATGCTCGCGTACATGCGCGCGCTCGAGCGCCTGCTCGACGAACCGTTCGACTACATCCTGCCAGCGCACGGCTGGGTTCTGGGATTCGCTCACGATGCGATCAGGCAACTGATCGCGCATCGATTGCGCCGCGAGGCAAAGGTGCTCGGCGCCGTACGTCGTGCACCCGGCGCGACACTCGATGAACTGCTGCCTTCGGTGTACGACGACGTCGATCCGGTGCTCTATCCGGTCGCGGCGCGATCGCTACTCGCGCACATCGAGAAACTGCAGGCCGAGGGCGTCGTCCGGCAGGACGATCGCCGCTGGCGGGTAGTGCGCTCCTAGACGGACAGTCGGGCGCCCCGCGCGGGCGCCCGATGCGGGCGCCGCGCTCAGCCGGTCTGCGAAGCCGCGGCCGCGGCGGCGTCGGCCGCGGCGGCTGCCTTCATCGACAGACGCAGACGGCCCTTGTCGTCGGCCTCGATCGCCTTCACGCGAATCTGCTGGCCTTCCTTCAGGTAGTCGGAGACCAGGTTGACGCGCTCGTTGGCGATCTGCGAAACGTGCAACAGCCCGTCGCGACCGGGGAGGACCTGGACGATCGCACCGAAGTCGAGGATCTTGAGAACCGTACCCTCGTAGATCTTCCCGATCTCCACTTCCGCGGTGAGGTCGCTGATCATCTTCTGCGCCTTCTTCGCCGCGCCGGCGTCGACCGCCGCGATGGTGATCGTGCCGTCGTCCTGGATGTCGATCGTCGTGCTCGTTTGCTCGGTGATCTGGCGGATCATCGAACCGCCCTTGCCGATCACGTCGCGGATACGCTCCGGATTGATCTTCATCGTGTACATGCGCGGTGCGAAATCCGAGAGCTCGGTGCGCGCGCCGCCGATCGCACCCTTCATCAGTCCGAGGATGTGCATCCTGCCCTCGCGCGCCTGTGCCAGCGCGACCTGCATGATCTCCTTCGTGATTCCAAGGATCTTGATGTCCATCTGCAGCGCCGTCACGCCGGTTTCCGTGCCAGCCACCTTGAAGTCCATGTCACCGAGGTGATCTTCGTCGCCCAGGATGTCAGTGAGCACCGCGAAGCGGTTCTCTTCCTTGATCAACCCCATCGCGACGCCGGCCACGTGCGCCTTGATCGGCACGCCGGCGTCCATCAGCGCGAGGCAGCCGCCGCACACCGATGCCATCGACGACGAACCGTTCGACTCGGTGATCTCCGAGACCACCCGCAGCGAGTAGGCAAACTCCTCCGCGGTGGGCAGAAGCGGGCGAATCGCGCGCTTGGCGAGCGCACCGTGCCCGACCTCGCGGCGCTTGGTGAAACCGAAGCGCCCGGTCTCCCCGGTCGAGTACGGCGGGAAGTTGTAGTTGAACATGAAGCGATCGCGATACTCGCCGTTGATCGCATCGACGATCTGCTCGTCGCGCGAGGTGCCCAGCGTCGCGGCCACGATGGCCTGCGTCTCGCCACGCGTAAAGAGTGCCGAACCGTGCGCGCGAGGCAGCACGCCGGTGCGAATCGCGATCGGGCGCACCGTGCGCGTGTCGCGCCCGTCGATCCGCGGTTCACCCGACAGGACCTGGCCGCGCACGATACGCGACTGGATATCGAACAGGATGCTGTTCACGGTGTTCGGATCGGGCTTGGCGGCGCCGGCGGCGACCGCTTCCTCGGCCACCTTCGCGGCGACCGAATCCTCGACTTCGCGAACCCTGTGGGTACGCTCCTGCTTGTTGCGCGAGCGATAGGCCTCGGTGAGCGGCTCCAGCGCGAGCGCGCCGATGCGCGCGATCAGCGCCTCGTCCTTGGCGGGGGCCTTCCAGTCCCATTCGGGCTTGCCGCCCATCGCCACCAGTTCGTCGATCGCGTCGATCGCGACCTGCATCTGTTCGTGCCCGAAGACCACTGCGCCGAGCATCACCTCCTCGGACAGCTCATGCGCCTCGGATTCGACCATCAGCACGGCCTGGTCGGTGCCCGCAACCACGAGGTCGAGCTTGCTCGAAACGCGTTCCGTCGCCGTGGGGTTGAGCACGTACTGGCCGTCGACATAGCCCACGCGCGCCGCTCCGATCGGCCCGCTGAACGGCAGGCCGGAGATCGCCAGCGCCGCCGACGCACCGATCATCGCGGGGATGTCCGAATCGACCTCCGGGTTGCTCGAGAACACCTGAACGACCACCTGGATCTCGTTGTAGAAGCTGTCCGGAAACAGCGGGCGGATCGGACGGTCGATGAGCCGGCAGATGAGGATCTCTCGCTCGGTCGGGCGCCCTTCGCGCTTGAAGAAGCCGCCGGGAATGCGCCCGGCCGCGTAGAACTTCTCGACGTAGTCGACCGTGAGCGGGAAGAAGTCCTGCCCGGGTCGTGCGCTCTTCGCGGCAGTGACGGCGGCGAGGACGACCGTGTCATCCATGTTGACGAGCACCGCGCCGTTGGCCTGGCGGGCGATCTCGCCCGTTTCCAGCGTCACCGTGTGCTTGCCCCAGCTAAACGTTTTCTTTGCGATATCAAACACTTGATTTCATCCTTTCAACTTTGCCCGCGCGGTATGTTCGGCGGCGCGGCTCGCCACTGCGAATGCTCGGCAAAACGCAACAAGCCCGCGACCGTTTCCGGTCTGCGGGCCCGCGCTGCCTGGCGTTGATTTTCCCTGTCCTCGCCGCGCTCAGTTGCGCAGCCCCAGCTTCTCGATCAGGGCCTTGTAGCTTGCGGCGTTCGTGCCCTTGAGGTAGTCCAGAAGCTTGCGCCGCCGGCTCACCATCTTGAGCAGCCCGCGACGCGAATGGTGATCCTTGGCGTGCACCTTGAAGTGCTCGGTCAGATCGCTGATTCGTGCGGTGAGCAGCGCGACCTGAACTTCGGGCGAACCGGTGTCGCCCTTTGCGCGCTGGAAGTCGGCGACGATTTTCGCCTTGTCGATGTCTGCGACACTCATGTGTTCCCTTTCCTTCACTTGCGGTGCCGCCGGGATGCGGACCGTGCGAGTTGGCGCCTTGCCGGCAAACGCGCCTGCATAGCCTGTTGAGTATAGACCAAATCCGGCCCGAAGGCACGCGCCTCGCGGGCCGGACCGTCGCCGGGGATCAGGCGATCAGATCGTCCCGGTCTGCGGATTGAGTCGATCGCCGCGCGACAGGAGCTTGTTCAGCGCGCCGAGATAGGCCTTGGCCGAGGCGATCACGATGTCCGGATCCGCACCGACTCCGTTGACGATGCGACCCGACTTCGCCAGGCGTACCGTGACCTCGCCCTGCGATTCGGTCCCGGTGGTGATCGCATTGACCGAATAGAGCAGCAATTCGGTGCCCGATCGCACCTTCGATTCGATCGCCTTGAGCGTCGCGTCGACCGGCCCGTTGCCGTCCGATTCGCCGGTTTCTTCCTTGCCGTCGATCGACAGGGTCACGCGCGCGTGCGGGCGCTCTCCGGTCTCGGAACGCTGCGCCATCGAGATCAGCCGGTAGTGCTCGTCGGGTTCGTGGTGCACGGCCTGGTCCGACACCAGCGCCTGGATGTCCTCGTCGAAGATCTCGCTCTTGACGTCGGCGAGATCCTTGAAGCGCTGGAACGCCGCGTTCACCTCGGTCTCGGAGTCGAGCTCGATTCCCAGGTCGTGCAGGCGCTGCTTGAAAGCGTTGCGGCCAGAGAGCTTGCCGAGCACGATCTTGTTGGTCGACCAGCCCACGTCTTCGGCGCGCATGATCTCGTAGGTGTCGCGTTGCTTGAGCACGCCGTCCTGGTGGATGCCCGAGGCGTGCGCAAAGGCGTTCGCCCCCACGATCGCCTTGTTCGGCTGCACCGCGAACCCGGTGATCCCCGACACGAGCTTGGAGGTGGGCACGATCTGGGTCGTATCGACGCCGATGTCGAGATTGAAGAAGTCGCGCCGCGTGCGCACCGCCATCACGATCTCCTCGAGCGAGGTGTTGCCCGCACGCTCTCCGAGACCGTTGATCGTGCACTCGACCTGGCGCGCACCGGCCATCACGCCGGCGAGCGAGTTGGCCACCGCCATTCCCAGGTCGTTGTGGCAGTGCACCGACCAGACCGCCTTGTCCGAGTTCGGGATCCGCTCGCGCAGCGTGCGAATCAGCTCGGCGAAGCGCTCGGGCACCGCGTAACCGACGGTATCGGCAATGTTGATCGTGCGCGCGCCCTCGGTGATCACGGCCTCGAGCACGCGGCAAAGAAAGTCCACTTCGCTGCGGCTGCCGTCCTCGGGCGAGAACTCGATGTTGTCGGTGAACTTGCGCGCAAAGCGAACCGCGAGCTTGGCCTGCTCGAACACCTGCTCGGGCGTCATGCGCAGCTTCTTTTCCATGTGCAGCGCAGAAGTCGCGATGAAGGTGTGGATGCGCATCGAGTTCGCGCCCTTGAGCGCCTCGGCGGCGCGCGAGATGTCGCGGTCGTTCGCCCTCGCGAGCGAGGCGACGGTCGAGTCCTTGATCGCCGCGGCGATCGCTCGAACCGCTTCGAAGTAGCCCTTTGACGACGCGGCGAACCCCGCCTCGATCACGTCGACCCGCAGTTTCTCGAGCTGCTTGGCGATGCGCAGCTTCTCGTCGCGCGTCATCGATGCGCCGGGGCTTTGCTCGCCGTCGCGAAGCGTAGTGTCGAAAATGATCAGCTTGTCGGACATGGGATTGCTCCAGGGTCTGCCTCCCTTGTGGGGAAGCGTCGTGAAACAGCGGAAGGAAGGGGTAGGGTATTTAGCGCGCGGGGCGCAGTAGCAGGCCGGCACGCAGCAGGCTGCTCTTCGCGGGCAGGGCCGGCGAAGCGATCGAAGCGTTGAAACTGGCGCGGAAACTGGCCATGGCCAAAATATAGTGCGTTTGCGACGAGCGCGCAACCGTGCGCGCCGCGCCCGGGCTCAGGCGAGCGGAAGCGTCACGCCGGTCTGGCCCTGGTACTTGCCGCCGCGGTCGCGGTACGAGGTTTCGCAGACCTCGTCCGATTCGATGAAGATCACCTGTGCGCAGCCCTCGCCGGCGTAGATCCGTGCGGGCAACGGCGTCGTGTTGGAGAACTCGAGCGTCACGTGCCCTTCCCATTCCGGCTCGAGCGGAGTGACGTTGACGATGATCCCGCAACGCGCATAGGTGGACTTCCCGAGGCAGATCGTGAGCACGTTGCGCGGAATGCGGAAGTACTCGACCGTGCGCGCCAGCGCGAAGGAGTTGGGCGGAATGATGCATTCGCTGCCCTTGAGATCGACGAACGAACTCGGATCGAAGGCCTTCGGGTCGACGATCGTGCTGTTGATGTTCGTGAAGATCTTGAACTCGTCGGCGCAGCGGATGTCGTAGCCGTAGCTCGACGTGCCGTAGGACACGATCTTGCGCCCGTTCACGCTTCGCACCTGCCCGGCCTCGAAGGGCTCGATCATCCCCTGCGCCGCCATGCGGCGGATCCACTTGTCCGACTTGATGCTCATCGTTGCGTTCCGGGTTCTGCTGCGGCGAGGAGCGCCCCCGCGCCGGTGACGCCGGCTGCGCGCGCGCGGGCGCGAAGGCGGTATTCTAGCCGCCCCGCGCAAAGTGACCTGGCGCCGCGCTCAGCCGCCCCCGCGCTGGGTATGCCGATCGAAGGCCCGGACCCAGGCATCGCCGGCGTCGCGCTCCCCGGGCGCGAAGTCGAAGGACACGTCGAGCTCGTGGAAACTGACGATGCCCAGCGAGCGCTGCGGCGCGTCACGCACCGTGACGCGCACCGGCACGCCGACCACCGCGAGATCGATGGTGTCGCCCGTGAACGAGGGAACCGCGTCGCCGTGGATCTCGCGCAGCCAGCGCTCGAGGTCGGCACGCGTGCAACCCATGCGCCGCCTGTTGCCGAAACCGGGCACGCTCAGCCGCCGGCAACCGGCGGCCAGATCGCGAGTGTCTCGCCCTCGACGAGCGCTCGCGCGTCGCGTTCTTCCTTCGGAATGAAGCGCCCGTCGATCAGCACGAGGTGCACGAGCCGCGGCGGCAGCCGGAACTGCTCGACCAGCTGCCGCACCGTCGTGCCTTCGCTCACGTCGAGCTCGAGCGCGTTGCCGTCGCGCTCGCGCCCTTCGTACTGCGAAGGGAGATGGTCGGCGAGCATCGCATAGAGCTTGAAAGTGACCTTCACGCGATTTCACCCGTGCCGAACACGACCCCTCACTTCGCGGAACCGCGCGACCTGCCTTGCCACTTGTCCTGCGCCTGCGTGCTCGCGAGAAACGCCTCCATCAGCCGCGTCGGGTCCTGCACAAGCCTGTCCTTCCACGCGCCGAGCGGGGTGCCGTGCTCGACGAGGCCGCGGATCACGCCGACGTGCTCGGTCATCCCCAGGGTGTTCGCGCCGATCAGGCGGTCGGCGTCGAACTCCAGTCGCAGATAACGGAAGTTCGCTTCGTCGACCAGTTCGGCGTGCCCGCCACCCGGCACGCCGTCCCACTGCCCGGCCGACGTCGACACCAGCCCGAGGGTGTCGAGCACGTGGATCTGCGTGACGTGGCTCGACGCTGCCGTGCCTCCCGACATGTTCACCGCCGCGACGCGTGCCTGTTCGACCGCGTTCGGCTGGATCGCCGAGACGATCGTCTTGCCGGTGACCGGGTCGAAGGCCTCGGCGCAATCCCCGGCCGCGTAGATCCCGGGCACCGAGGTCTGCATCCGCTCGTCGACCAGAACACCGAGCAGGCACTTGATCTCGCTCCCGGAGAGCATGCCGATGTTGGGCCGCACGCCGGTCGCCCGGATCACAAGATCGAACTCCTCGGACTTGCCGTTGGAGAACTTCGCCCTCACCGGGTTCGCCGCTTCGATCGACTCGACCTTCGTGCGCGTGTGAACGGTGACCCCCCTGGATTCGCACCAGCGCTTGATCATTCCCCCAGCCCCGGGGCCCATCATGCGCGGCACCATCCTGTCGCCCATCTCCACGACGGTGAGCTTCACCTCGCGAAGCGCAAGCGCCTCGAGGATGATGCAGCCGATGAAGCCGGCGCCAAGCTGCAGCACGCGCGCGCCCTTGCTGGCGAGTTGCATGATGTTGCGCGCGTCCTTCAGCGTCCAGCACGGGTGCACGAACGGCGAATCGATCCCCGGTATGGGCGGGCGGATCGGAGTCGACCCGGTGGCGATCAGGCAGGTGTCGAATTCGATCGATTCGCCTTCGTCGAGCGACACGCGTTTCGGATTCGTCGATACCGATGTCACCAGCCCGGTCACGCAGCGCACGCGCATCCGGTCCCAGTGCTTCGGGTCTTTCCGAAGGTAGGTACCGGCTTCGTCGATGTTGCCGATCAGCAGGTACGGGATCGCCATGCGCGAATACGCCGGCTCGGGCTCGTTGCCGATCAGGACGATTTCGTCGCGCGGGCGCCTCTTGCGCAGCGTTTCGGCGGCAACGACCCCCGCGGGGCCGTTGCCGATGATGACGTGGCGCATCTCAGAGGCCGAGCCGCGAACGCGTGCCGGCGGTGAGCTTGCCCTCGGTGTCCCAGCCGCGCACCTTGTAGTACTCGGGCAGCATCTTGTCGATCCCGTTGACCAGCCCCTTGGCCGGACCGACCTTGGCCGGCTCGGTCTTCAGCCGTGGCGGAAGGTCGTCGTCCTTGCGCGTGAATCCGGCCCGATTGTTGAAATCGCGTTCGAGGTTCCAGATCCGCTCGCCGATCAGGTCCAGGTTCTCCTGGGTGAACTCGTCGCCGCAGGCCGCGGCGATCTGCGGACCGATGTCGGCCAGCGTCCAGGCGAAAGTCGTGAATACGCACAGGCCCGAGGAATCGACCACCGCGGTCGCGTCCTGGAAGGCCTTGACGAGTTCGGGCTTGCCGTCGGTAGTGAGCGGGTCGGTCTTGACCGGTACGCCGAGGATCTCGGACGACACGGTGTAGGAACGCAGGTGGCATGCGCCGCGGTTCGACGTTGCGTAGGTCAGGCCCATGCCCTGGATGCCGCGCGAATCGTAGGCCGGGAACTCCTGGCCCTTGACCGACATCGACAGCTCGGGTTTGCCGTACTTCGCGCACAGCCGCTTGGATCCCTGGCCGATCTCCTTGCCAAAGCCCTCGCCTTTGGCGGTGAGTTCCGCGAGCTTGCACAGCATCTCGGCGGAGCCGAACTTGAGCTCGAGCCCCCCGGTGTGCTCCTTGGTCAGCGCGCCGATCTCATAGAGCTCCATTGCCGCGCCGACCGTCGCGCCGAACGAGATCGGGTCGAACCCGTCTTCGTTGCACAGCAGGTTGGCGAACTGCAGGGCCTCGAGGTCGTTGATACCGCCCGCTGCGCCCAGCGCCCACGCCGCTTCGTACTCGAGTCCGCCCGAGGCGCCCCAGTACTCCGGCTTGTTCACCACCGAGAAATGGGTCGCGTCGATCCTCGAGATGCGCCCGCACGCGATCGTGCAGCCAAAGCACGCCTGGTTCGTGACGAGCTGCGGCTTGCCGTCGCTCGGGCGCTTCTCGGCCATGGCCTCGGCGGAGATCTTGCTCGCGCCCTCGAACTGCACGTCGCGATGGTTCCTGGTGGGTAGCGCACCGGTTTCGTTGATCACGTTCATCAGGACCTGCGTGCCATAGGTGGGCAGCCCCTGGCCGGTGACCGCGTTGTCGTGCAGGAGTTTCTTCTTCTCCTTCGTGACCTTCATGAATTCCTTCGGGTTGTGTATGTTTCCCACTCCCTTCGTGCCACGAACCGCGATCGCCTTCAGGTTCTTCGACCCGGCCACCGCGCCAACGCCCGAACGCCCTGCCGCGCGGTGCAGGTCGTTGACGATCGCGGCGAACAGCACGAGGTTCTCTCCGGAACGGCCGATCGACGACACGCGCGTCTGCGGGTCCTGCGATTCATTCTTGAGGATCTCCTCGGTCTGCCAAACCGTCTTGCCCCAGAGGTGCGAGGCGTCGCGCAACTCGGCCTTGTCGTCGACGATCGACAGGTAGACCGGCTTGGCCGACTTGCCCTGGACGATGACCATGTCCCAACCGGCCATCTTCAGCTCCGCGCCCCAGTAGCCGCCCGAGTTCGAGCACGCGATCGCGCCGGTGAGCGGACCCTTGGTGATCACCGAATAGCGCCCGCCGGTCGACGCCATCGTGCCGGTCAACGGCCCGGTCGCCCAGATCAGCTTGTTCTCCGGCGACAGAGGATCGACCTTCGCATCGACCTCCTCGACGAAGTACTTTGTCGCGAGTCCGCGCTGGCCGAGGTACTGCCGCGCCCATTCCATCTTCAGCGGTTCGGAGGTGCAAGTTTCCTTGCCCAGGTCGACGCGAAGGATTTTTCCAGCCCATGACATGATTTTTCTCTCCCCTGCTCAGGCTGCGGCTTGCTGGTTGTCCAGCTTGCCGGCCCATTGCTTCATCCGGTCCAGCCCGGTCCAGTCGGCGTCGACGTAGGTGATCGCGCCGGTCGGGCAGGCGTCGGCGCATGCTGGCTCGCCGCCGCAAAGGTCGCATTTCTGCACCTTGCCGGTGTCGCGGACGTAGTTGATCGTGCCGAACGGGCAGGCGATCGTGCAAACCTTGCAGCCGACGCAGGCGTCGTCGAGCACGATCTTCGCGCCGGTGCCCGCGTCGATCCTGATCGCCTCTACCGGACACGCGTGCAGGCACCAGGCCTCGTCGCACTGCGTGCAGGTGTAGGGCACCTTGCGGCCGGTGTGATGAAAGTCGAACACCTTGATGCGCGACTTCGCGATGTTGAACACCTGGTAGTGCTCGTAGCTGCACGCCATCTCGCACTGCAGGCACCCGGTGCACTTGTCCGGGTTGATGTGCAGGGACTTCTGCATGACACCTCCGTCGTTCGTCCATGTTGTTCGGAACTGGGCTCGAAAAAATCATACCCTCGCGAAGGCCGTGATTCCAGCATTCCGAAGCGCTCGGCTCAGGAATCGCGCGCAGCCGCAAATGCAGCACGGGCGAGTGCACCGCGGATACCGGATACGCAGTACGCGCCGGGGGTCGAGAGTCAGCGTGCGAGCCCGCGCTGCGATCGCCGTGCGACGACCATCGATCCGTCGGCGGTGTACGCCGCTTCGACCGCGACCGAGTACGCCCACTCGAGCGCTTCGGGCCGGATCAGCTCGTCGACCGACCCGAACCGCGCCTCATCGCCGCGGCGCAACAACAGCGCGTCGTGCGCGACCTGCAGCGCATGGTTGGGTTCGTGGGTCGAGAACAGGATCGCCGGACCCGACGCGGCGAGCAGGGCGAGACGATCGAGAACGCGCGCCTGGTTGGAGAGGTCCAGGCTCGCGGTCGGCTCGTCGAGCACCAGCACCCTCGCCTGTTGCGCGAGCGCACGCGCGATCGCGGCGAGCTGGCGCTCGCCGCCCGAGAGCCGGGACAACCTGCGCGTGGCCAGCGCTTCGATGCCGAGGTCGGCGATCGCCTCGCGTGCGATGTCGCGGTCGGCCTGTCCGGGCGCCGAGAGCACGCCGGCGCGCCCCAGGCGCCCCAGCAGGACGTAGTCGAAGACCGAGAAGTCGAAACCCGCGCCCGGACTCTGAGGCACCCACGCCGCGCACCGCGCGAGTTCGGCCGGCGCGAGCGAACCCACCGCGACGCCCGCCCACTGCACCGTCCCGCAGACTGGCGCTATCGCGCCAAACAGCGTGCGGAAAAGGGTCGTCTTGCCCGCGCCGTTGGCGCCGAGCACCGCGAGGATCCTGCCCTCGCGAAGCGTGAAGTCCACGGTCCCGCCCAGCGCGGCGCCGGCCGGCCCGAAACCGAGCGCGGCGACACGCAGCGGGGGCTCAGCGCGCGTGCTCATCCGACACCCGCACGATCAGCAGGAACAGCGCGGGCGCGCCCACCAGTGCGGTCAGGACTCCCGGGGGGAGTTCGACCACCGTAAAGACCCTGCCGATCGTGTCGATCGCCGTCATCAGCGCGGCTCCGAGCAGCATCGACACGGGCAACGCGGAACGAAACGACGCGCCGACAAGCAGTCGCGCCGCATGCGGCACGACCAGGCCGACCCAGCCGATGATGCCCGCAACCGCGACGCACGCGGCGGTCGCGAGTGTCGCACCGATCACGAGCGCCGCACGCACCGCGGCCGGCCTCAGTCCGATCGAGCGCACCTCGTCGTCGGACAACGCGAGCGCGTCGGCGCGCCAGCGCCAGACAACCAGCGGCGCGAGGCCAAGCAGGCACGCGCCGGACAGCCAGGCGAGTTCGTGCGCGCCAAGCGAAGCGAAGCTGCCCAGCAGCCAGAACGTGATCGCCGGCAACTGCCCGCGGGGGTCGGCGGCGATCTTCACCAGCGCGATCATCGCACCGAGCAGGCTCGCGATGGCGATTCCGCTCAACAACAGGCCGAGCAGCCGGTCGCGCAACGCGAGCCGACGGGCGACGAAATAGACCAGTGCCACCGTCAGCAGGCCGCCGGCGAATGCCGCCGCCTGCGTCGACCCCACGCCCCACCCGAGGAACATCCCGACCACCGCGCCGAGCGCCGCGCCGGCGGACACCCCGAGCAGGTCGGGCGAAGCGAGTGGGTTGCGAAATGTCGCCTGAAGGGCGAGACCTGCCGCCGCGAGCGCGGCGCCGACGATCGTCGACCCGACGACACGCGGGGCGCGAATCTGCCAGAAGACGATCTCGGCCGGTGCAGCGACATCCGGCGCGGCACCCGAAATCCGCGCGCCGACCAGGCTGATCAGCTCGGCGGGCGAGAGCTGATAGCTCCCCGCACCGAGCGCGACGACGAGCACGATGACGAGCAGGAACCACAGCAGCAGGTGAACTGGAACGGTGCGCACCGGCGCACTGTATCAAGGTGGCGCTCGCGCCCTGTCTCAAGGTGGAGCTTGCGCCCTGTCTCAAGGTGGAGCTTGCGCCCCGTCGCGGCCCCGGCCTCGCCGCTGCGCTTGCTCGGCTCGGGGCCGTGCAAGAATGCGCACACGATGAGAACCAAGGACAGCTCGCGCGTCAGCATCCGCCTGCGTTTCAGTCTCGACGCCCGGATCGGCCCCGGAAAGATCGCGTTGCTCGAAGGAGTCGACCGAACCGGATCGATCGCCGCTGCCGGGCGCGAGCTGGGCATGTCCTACCGGCGGGCGTGGCTGCTGATCGACTCGATGGCGGGCATGTTCGACGAACCGGTGATCGTGACGGCGTCGGGCGGAACTCACGGTGGAGGCTCGCGTCTTACCGCGCTCGGGCACGACCTGGTCGCCGCGTTTCGCGCCGCCGAACACGACGCGCAACTCGCGGTCGAGACGCGATTCCACGCGCTGTTGCCGCGGATCCGCCTCGAAGCGCGCGCGCCGGGCGGCGAAGTGAGCCTGGGCCACGACAACGGCGATGGCGACAATGGCGGCGGCGAACACGACGGCGACAACGGCGGCGCAAAACACGACGCCGACAACGCAGGCGGCGAGCGCTGATCGATCGCGCGACGGGCGTGGTTCAGCCTGCGCGCCCGAAGCGGCGCGATCGCACGCGCGGAGCGAGCGCAAGCGCGCGTTCGTCGAGTGCCACCGCCTTGACCATCGCGAACACGTCGTCGCCCTCGTCCAGCCCGAGCTCGTCGACCGAGATCCGCGTGACGAGCGCGACCAGCCTGCCGCTGCCGCGCAGCGCGAGTTCGACCCGTGCCAGCGCACCCGCATCCCGGTCGATTCCGGAGATCCGTCCGAGCAGCACGGTGCGGAAGCTCACGTCTCGCGGGCGCTGCACGGCCAATCCAACGTCGATCGCTCGCATCACGATCCGGTGCGACGCGCCAATGCGCCCGACGATGCCGGGCACGCTGATCGTTCCGGCGGGGTGATCGAAGGTCGTGACCCGGTACTGCTCGTCGTGCGCGCGAACGACCGCGTCGATCACCGATACCGCCGAAAAACGGCCCTGCGAGCCCGCCCCCCAGGCCGGCGCGAGCAGCTCCCCCGGAGGTCCGTCGGCGCTGACCCGCCCGCGCTCGAGCACGACGACGTGCGTGGCGAGGCGCGCGACCTCGTCGAGCGCGTGCGAAACGTAAACGAAAGGCACACCAAGTTCGTCCTGCATCGTCTCGATGTACGGCAGGATTTCGAGCCGTCGCTCGTCGTCCAGCGAGGCGAGCGGCTCGTCGAACAGCAGCAGGCGCGGTGACGACAGCAGTGCGCGTCCGATCGCCACGCGCTGGCGTTCGCCCCCGGACAGACTTCCCGGCATGCGATCGAGCAGCGCCGCGATCCCGAGCAATCCGGTGATCGCCTCCAGGCGCGGGCGCGACGCGCGCGCGCCGGCAAAACGGGTGCCGTAGAGCAGGTTGGCGCGAACGCTGAGGTGCGGAAAGAGAAGCGCGTCCTGGAACACGAACCCGATCCCGCGCCTGTGCGCCGGCAGGCAGACGCCGTTGGCGGTGTCGAACAGGACGTCGTCGCCGACGCTGAAGCGCCCGCTGTCCGGGCGCAGCAGCCCCGCCATCAGACCCAGAACGCTGGACTTGCCTGAACCCGAGGGACCGAACAGCGCGACGGCGCCCGAGGGCGTTTCGAAGCCGACCTCGAGCGAGAACCCGCCGAGCCTCGCCTTCGCGTCGAAACGGATCATCGCCGCCCCGCCCCGCCCCTCGCGGCGCGCCGCGCGAGGATTTCCGAGGCCGCCAGCGCGAGCAGCGAGATCGCGATCGCGATCGCGGTCAGCCGCAACGCTCCCGCCTCGCCGTCGGGCGACTGCGTGAAGGCGTAGATCGCGAGCGGAATCGTCTGGGTTTCACCAGGGATGTTCGAGACGAAGGTGATCGTGGCCCCGAACTCGCCCAGCGCCTTGGCGAAGCCGAGCACTGCGCCGGCGATGACCGCGGGCAGCGCAAGGGGAAGCGTCACGGTGAGGAATACCCACGCCGGCGACGCGCCGAGCGTCGCCGCTGCCTGCTCGAACCGCAGATCGATCGCTTCGAAGCCGAGCCGGATCGCGCGGACCATCAGAGGAAAGCCCATCACCGCACAGGCCAGCGCGGCGCCGCTCCAGCGGAACGCGACGACGATGCCGAAGCTCTCCTCGAGAAACGCGCCGACCGCGCCGCGGCGGCCAAACACGAGCAGCAGCAGGTACCCGGTGACGACCGGCGGCATCACCAGCGGCAGGTGCACGACGCTGTTGAGCAGCAGGCGTCCGGGAAAGTCGAAGCGCGCGAGCACCCATGCCACGACGATCGCGGGAACGAGCGACGCGACGGTCGCCCAGCCCGCAACCTTCAGGCTCAGCGCGATCGTCGTCAGTTCCTCCGGGGTCAACGCATCCATCGCGGACCCGAAGCTCGCCGCCAGCGCGGCTCAACCGAGAACGACGAAACCATGGTGGTTGAATACCTTCGCTGCCGGCGCCGTGCGCAGGAAACCGTGAAACGCGTCGGCGCCGGTACGGCGTCGCCGTCGAACCAGCGCCACCGGGTAACGGATCGGCGGATGCGAATCCTCAGGGAAGGTCGCGACAATGCTCACCCGCGGCTCGACGCGCGCGTCGGTCGCGTAGACGATCGCCAGCTCGACCTCGCCGCGCGCGGCCAGCGCGAGCGCGACGCGAACGTTCTCGGTCATCGCGAGGCTGCCGGCGACACGATCCCAGGCGCCGAGCGACTCCAGCGCCGCCCTCGCGTAGCGACCCGCGGGGACCGCGCGCACGTCGGCGAGCGCGAGCCTGCCGCCGCGCAGCGCCAGCGACAGGTCGACGCCACGCGCGAGTTCGATCGGCTCCTGCCCGCCCTTTGGCGCGACCAGCACCAGCCGGTTGCCGAGCAGAGAGTGGACGCTGCCAGCGTCGACCAGGCCGCGTCGGAGCGCGAAGTCCATCCACTGCAGGTCTGCGCTGAAGTAGAGATCGGCTTCGATGCCCTGCTCGAGCTGCCGCGCCAGCGTAGACGAGGCGGCGAATGAGAAGCGCGGGCGGATTCCCGAGACGCCGGCGAACTCGGCTCCCGCCTGCTCGATCGCGTCCTTCAGGCTCGAGGCCGCCAACACCAGCGGCGCTGATTCGGCGCCGGCGCGCCCGAGGGCGCCGGCCAGCGCCGACGCGGCCAGCGTCGCGCACAGCGCGCGGCGCGCCCGGTCGGCCCGCGCAACGGCTTGCCCGCCTCG
>JAHDXY010000068.1 GCA_023384005.1 Burkholderiaceae bacterium
GTTTTTTTATTGCACCGACTCCTGCCGGCGTTCGAATCAGCAGGCGTTCCCGTACAATCGGCGCCGATGGAATGGGATCAGGGATACGTCGTCGACGCCGGTTACACCTACGGCTATTACCCGGACATGTCGCCGGTGCACGCGGACTTCGCGTTGCTCACTGCCGGCCACGCTCCGATACCACCAGGTCCCTGCTGCGAGCTCGGCTTCGGCCAGGGCGTGAGCATCTGCGTGCATTCGGCGGCGCAGGCCTCGCGCCTGTGGTGGGGCAACGACTTCAACCCGGGACAGGTACGCCACGCGCAGCGGCTGGTCGATGCGGGTGATACCGGCGCACGGCTGAGCGACCAGAGCTTCGCGGAGTTCTGCGCCCGCGACGATCTTCCGCAGTTCAGTTTCATCGCACTGCACGGGATCTGGAGCTGGATCTCGCCGGCCGATCACCGCGTGATCGTCGAATTCCTGCGCCGCAGGCTGGTCATTGGCGGCGTGCTCTACATCAGCTACAACACCTTGCCCGGATGGGCGGTGATGACGCCAGTGCGCCAGCTCTTCATCGAGCACGCGCGCAGCGCGAGCAGCGCGTCTGCCACCTCGGCGGCGCGAATGGGCGCGGCGCTCGATTTCGTCGAGAAATTGCTCGCGACGAAGCCGCCGTTCGCCAAGCTCAACCCCGCGGTGCCGCGGAGAGTCGAGCTGGTTCGCGCGGACAACCTCGAGTACTTGCCGCACGAATACCTGAACGCCGAGTGGCATCTGCCGACCTTCTCCGAGATGTCGCGCACACTGCAATCGGCCAAGCTGTCCTACGTCGGCGCCGCGTCGCTCACCGACAGGATCGACGTCCTGCATCTGGACGATGCGCAGCGCAAGCTGCTCTCCGAGATCCCGGATCCTGTGCTGCGCGAGACGACGCGCGACTTCCTGATCCACCAGCAGTTTCGCCGCGAGTACTGGGTCAAGGGCGAGTCGCGGCTCCCGCCGGCGGTTCGCCGCGCGGCGCTCGACGAACAGAAGCTCGTGCTCTCGACCCACCCCTCGCGAGCGCCGAAGAAGGTGCGTGGCGCGCGCGGCGAGCTGGCGCTCGCTGCCGAGATCTACGAGCCGCTGCTCGAAGTCCTGCACGAAGCCGATGCGCCGATCGCCTGCGGCGAGATCACCGCGACGATGGGCGCACGGCACAAGGCGGGCGACAACCAGGTCGCGCAGGCGCTGTCGATCCTGGTCGGACAGGGCATCGTGCACCCGACGCAGGACGACGCGCAGGCGCAGGCATCGGCGCAACATGCGCAGATGCTCAACAGGCACATCCTCGAAGAGGCCGCCTCCGACGCGCGCACGCTCGCACTGGCCAGCCCGGTGATCGGGGCCGGGATGCGTGTGTCGCACACTGGAATGCTCTTCATGCGCGCGCGGTTGCACGGCGCCGACACGCCGCAGGAAATGGCGCAGTCGGCGATGCAGGCGCTCGAGCGCCAGGGTTCGCGGGTGAGCGTTGACGGCAAGGCAGCGGCGACGCGCGAGGAGGGCCTCGCGGTCCTGAACGATCGCGCGCGCGAGCACACCGTGATCCACGCCCCGATCTACCGGCGCCTGCAGCTCCTTTGATTCTGCGGCGGCCTGCGCCGGGAGAAGCACTGCAATGAGCTGGGACCAGGGCTACGTGGTCGATGCCCCCTACACCTACGGCTACTACCCGGAGATGGGCCTCGCGCGGGCAGGGTACATGCTGCTCGCTGCCGGACACGGCGCGATACCGCCAGGTCCTTGCTGCGAGCTGGGCTTCGGCCAGGGGGTCAGCATCTGCGTCCACGCCGCGGCCGACCGGTCTCGGCAGTGGTGGGGCAACGACTTCAACCCGGCGCACGTGCGCTTCGCGCAGTCGCTCGCGAGCGCCGCTGGCGTCGACGCGATGCTGTCGGACCAGAGCTTCGAGGAGTTCTGCGCGCGCGACGACCTTCCGTCGTTCAGCTTTGTCGCGCTGCACGGAGTGTGGAGCTGGATCTCGCGCGCGGACCAGGATCTGATCGTCGATTTCCTCGAGCGAAGGCTCGGGGTCGGCGGCGTGCTGTACATCAGCTACAACACCTTGCCCGGCTGGGCGGCGATGCTGCCGGTTAGGCAGTTGTTCGCCGAATACGCGCGCAGCGCGTGCAGCCAGGCGCAGGGATCGGTCGAGCGGATGAAGGAGGCGGTCGCTTTCGTAGAGAAACTGCTCGCTACCCAACCTCCGTTCCTGCGCCTGAATCCGATCGTGAACAAACGCATGGAACAACTGCGTACCAACGCGCCCGAGTACCTGCCGCACGAGTACCTGAACGCCGACTGGAACCTGCCGACCTTCGCGGATCTTGCGCGGATGCTCGGGTCGGCCGGGATGAGCTACGTGGGCCCCGCGGTCATGACGGAGCGCATCGACGTGCTGCATCTGGACGACGCGCAGCGCGATTTCCTCGCAGCGATCCCGGACACGATGCTGCGCGAATCGACGCGCGACGTGCTCACGCACCAGCAGTTTCGCCGCGAGTACTGGGTGAGGGGCGAGTCGCGGCTTTCCGCCGGCACGCAGCGCGAGCGGCTGTCCGGCCAGCGTCTAGTGCTCTCGGCGCTCGCTTCGCAGGCGCCGACGTCGATCATCGGCGCGCGTGGCGAGTCGACCTTGCAGGCAGCGGTCTACCAGCCGCTTCTCGCCGTGCTGCACGACGCGGACGGCCCGTTCGCGTGGCGCGAAATCCTCGCGACGATGCAGACGAAGCACCGGCTGCCGGCTGCGCAGGTGGCGCAGGCGCTCGATCTGGTGATCGGGCTGGGCCTGGTGCATCCGCTGCAGGATGACGCGCTGGCTCAGGCAAGCACCGAATCCTGCGAGCGGCTCAACGCGCGCCTGCTCGACCCCGCGACGATGGACGGGTTCTCCGGCGTGCTGGCGAGTCCGCTGATCGGCGGCGGCGTCAGGCTCTCGCACATGGCACAGTTGTTCCTGCACGCCGCACGCCTCGGGGCGCAGGACCCGCAAGAGCTCGCCGCGATCGCGTGGCGCGCGCTGCAGGCACAGGGACAGCGCGTGAGCGTAGAGGGCAAAGTGCTGCAAACGCCGGCCGAGAACCTCGAGGAGCTGACGATACGCGCGCGCGAACACGTCGCGCAACACGCGCCGCTGTTCCGGCGGATGCGCATCGGGTGACGCGGCTCGTGTAGCGGCGTCCCACGACCGCGTTGCGCAACTGCGTCGCGCATCGAAGCCGCGGGGCGCTGCGTTATAATCAGCGGTCATTCCAACCGCGGACGAAGAACGAACATGGCGACCGACACCCAATATGCCGACCGGATCATCAACCTGAGCATCCACAACGGCCTCGTGCGCATTGATCTCGGCACGGTCGATACTTACCTCGACGGCGAAGAGCGCAAGCAACGCGCCGAGGTGACGCAACGCGTCGTGATGCCGGTCGACGGTTTCGTGCGCTCGTTCGCGATGCAGCAGCGCATGCTCGACCAGCTCAACGAGCGCGCCAAGAGTGCGCAGGGTGCGGCCGATGCCGAGGGCGCGCAAACCGGCGCGAGCAGCGACGAAAAAGCTCCGGCCGGTGCCTGAGAACTCCGCGCGGAGGCGTTCGGCGGCTCCGGCTGCGACCATGGCTGCCCCCGCGTCAGTGACTCCAAAGACGACCATGACGGCTTTCGCATCGGCGGCTCGGCTGGCGCCGGCGTAGTCCTCGCGCTCACCGGCCCGCCGCAAGCTTCGCGTAGCCACGCCCGAACGATGTCGCGCGCCAGATGCCCCGATCGATCGCACTGAGCTTCGACCCGGTCGAAGACCGTCTGGCGCTGACGATCGTTGCGGCGAGCGGCGAGGAGCGCGTCGTCCACCTGACGCGGCGCGTCACGCGCGCACTTGTCGGCACTCTGGAGAAGATGGCGAAAGAGACCGCCGAGCCGCCGCCCGACAGCGACGAGCGCCAGCGCGGCGATCTGGCGGTGCTGCACCACCAAGCGCAGGCCGAACAGACCTCGATCCGTTCCGAACCGGTCAGCCGCAAGGACAGCGATCCGGCCGATCGCCCGGCCCTGGTGAGCGCGGTGCGCGCGGGTCGCACCCGCACCGCGCCGGTGCGCTGGCTGCTCGAGTTCTCCTGCGTCGACAAGCAGACGATCAAGCTCAACCTGTCGGCCCGGATGCTCCACGGTTTCATCGAACTGCTGCGCCGCCGCCTGCCGGGGACGCAGTGGGGGATCGAACTGCTGGCCGCTCCTGCCGACGGCGCGAGGCATCGGCTCGTGGTGCATTGATCGGTTCCGGAGGCGGGTGCTTGATTTCGTTATAACATCCGTTATAATGCGGTCGATCTGACATCGGCGGTTCGCGCTTCGCGATCGGCCGGCTCGAGTCACCGAATCCGCACCCCGAATCAGGCGCCATGGTCCCCGCCGTCAAGATCACCACGATAGGAAACTCGCTCGGCATCGTGCTGCCGCGCGAGGTCTTGCAGCGTCTGCGTGTCGGCAAGGGGAGCATGCTGTACCTGGTCGAATTGCCCGACGGCGTTGCGCTCGTGCCCTATGACGCCGAGGTGGCGACGCAGATCGAAGCGCTGGAGTCCGTCGCACGCAGCGATCGCGACGTGCTGCGCGGGCTCGCGCTGCGCAAGTCGCCGGCCCGCCCCGCGACCGCCGTGACCGGCACGACCGGCTCGACCGGCTCGACCGCCGCGACCGCGAGGATTGGTGCGCGCAAGAGCGGGTCCGCAGATGATTGAATCCGCCGCCGCCCGAGCTGCAGCCCCGGGCCGCGAAACCGCCGCTCTGGTCGGCGAAACCGCCGCTGCGGGCCGTGAAACCGCCGCTATGGTCCTCGCCGAGGATCACGGCGCCGTCGCCGCCGACGGGCGCAGGATCGTCTGGATCCTCGACCGGATCGCCTGGGCCGCTCACCAGCGAATGCTCGCCGAGCACGTTGGGCAGGCCGGGCAGTGCGACCGGATCAGGCTGTCGGCGGCCCTCGCCTGGCCGCGCACGGTCGCCGCTTTCAGCGACCGCGTGCCGCGCTTGTCGGTGCTCGCGGCCGCGCACGCCAACGCCGTGATGCGCATCAAGCCGTTTCAGGAGGGCAACGCGGCGATGGCCTGCCTGCTGTCGATGCTCTTTCTGCGCATCAACGGCGTCGAATTGCCGGCGCCGCCGCTCGAGAAGTACACGATGTTCGCCGCCATGGCCGACGGCCGGGTCGATTCGGTCGCGATGGCGCAGTGGCTGAGGATGCGACACCTGGCCAACCAGCGCGGCGTGGAATCGGTGGTCGCGATCCGCGTACGCGACAACAGGGTCCACGGCGTCGCATCGCTGCGAGGCCGCGATGCCCCGCGGCCCTGACGCTCGTAGTCCATGGAGTCCGCCGCGCCGATGCCCGCAATTCCCAAGCCCGCGATTTCCAGGGCCGCACATGCCGATGCCCGCCATCGCGACGACTGCACACGCCCATGGCTGCCGTCGCGAAGCCCTGAAGCCCCGGTACCCGAGCTCCGCCCCCGCAGTTCCCGCCGCTGAGCGCTGCGCAACGATGACCGACAACCCGAACCAGCCCATCCGATGAATACCAACAATGCCCTCTCGAAGAACGAACTGCGCTCGGCGATCATGTCGTTCAAGTCCGCGTTCATCACGGTCGCTGCGTTCAGCTTCTTCCTGAACGCGCTGATGCTCGTGCCGTCGATCTACATGATGCAGATCTACGACCGGGTCCTGGTGAGCCGCAACGTCACTACGCTCGCGATGCTCACCATCGTAGCGGTCGGGCTCTACGTGTTGATGATCGCGCTCGAATCGGTGCGCACCTTCGTGATGGTGCGCATCGGCGCGAAGCTCGACGAGCGCCTGAAGACGCGGGTGTTCGACGTCGCGTTCGAACGCAACCTAGTGCGCCCCGGCAGCAACGTGATCCAGCTGCTCAACGACCTCACCACGGTGCGCCAGACGCTCACCGGCGCCGGGCTGATCGCGCTGTTCGACATCCCGTGGATGCCGGTCTACCTGTTCGTGATCTTCGCCTTCTCGACGCAGATCGGCATTCTGGTGGTAGTGGGCGCGCTGATCCTCGCTGCGCTGGCGCTGATCAACGAGAGGGTTTCGCGCCCGCTGCTCGACGAGTCGAGCAAGGTCTCCGCGCAGGCCAACAACCTTGCCGCGAGCAACCTTCGCAATGCGGAGGTGATTTCGGCAATGGGCATGCTCGGCAGCATTCGCAAGCGCTGGTACGCCAAGCACCTGGAGTTCCTGCAAAAGCAGGCCAAGGCGAGCGACCGCAGCGGCGTGCTCACGGGGTTGACCAAGTTCGTGCGCATCGCGATGCAGTCGATGGTGCTCGGCTATGGCGCGTACGAGACGCTGCAGGGCAGGATGTCGCCCGGCATGATCATCGCCGCGTCGATCCTGTCGGGACGCGCGCTCGCGCCAATGGAGATGCTGATCACGAACTGGCGCCAGCTGGTTTCCGGGCGCGAGTCCTACGACAGCCTGAAGGAGGTGTTCGAGCAGTTCCCGGAGCGCGAAGCCGGGATGTCGCTGCCGCCCCCGACCGGCAAGGTTTCGGTCGAAGGCGTGTCGGCTGCGCCCCCCGGCGTGCGCCGGATGGTGCTCAACCAGGTGAGTTTCACGATCGACGCGGGGCAGGTGGTCGCGATGATCGGCCCCAGCGCTTCGGGGAAGTCTTCGCTCGCGCGTCTGCTGGTCGGCGTGTGGGAGCCGGTGATGGGGGCGGTGCGGCTCGACGGCGCCGACGTCTTCAAGTGGAACAAGGACGAACTGGGCCCGCACATCGGTTACCTGCCGCAAGACATCGAGCTGTTCTCCGGCACGATCGCCGAGAACATCGCGAGGTTCGGCGAGATCGATCCGGCGAAGGTGGTCGAGGCGGCGACGCGCACCGGGATGCACGAACACATCCTCAGGCTCGCGCAGGGATACGACACCCAGCTCGGCGAAGCCGGCGGATCGCTCTCTGGCGGGCAGCGCCAGCGCATCGGGCTCGCCCGGGCGATCTACGACGATCCCGCGCTGATCGTGCTCGACGAGCCGAACTCGAACCTCGACGATCAGGGCGAGTTCGCGCTGATCGAAACGATCAAGGACCTCAAGGCGCGGGGCAAGACGGTCATCCTGATCACGCACCGGATGGGCACGCTGAGCGTGGTCGACAAGGTGCTGGTGCTGCAGGACGGCGCGGTGACGGCTTTCGGCCTGCGCGACGAAGTCCTCGCTCCGATCTTCGCGGCGCAGGCCGCGCGTGCGCGAGGCGGCACGCAGGCGGTCGCCAGGCCCGCAGGCGGCGGCGGACCGGGCGCCCCGGGCCCGGGTGGTAGCGGCGCGAGGGCCCCGGGCGGAGGCGGCAGCGGCGCCGGCGCCCCGCCCGCCGGTGGCGGCGACGCGCCGCCGAAGACCTGAACGTGCGCATCTGCGGCGTTCGGCGCGACACGCGAGCACGGCGAACGGATCGCCCGGCGGCAGCTCCCCGGGTGCGGAAACTGGATGGCGACCGGCCTTCGTGGCCAACGGTGAGGACATTGTGACGAAGCTACTGCGGTACCTGCGAGCGAACTTCGGTCCGGACGGACCCGGGCCCGATCAGGCGAAACAGGCCAAGGGCAAGCCTGGGGCCAACGACGACTCGCCGAGCACTGGCCTGAATCTGGGGCGAATGATGCTTTGGGGCTGGGCGCTGCTCGTGATCGGAGTGGGCGGGTTCTCGTACTGGGCGTGGACCGCGCCGCTCGACCAGGGCGTCACTGCTGCCGGCCAGGTCGTCGTGACCGGCAACCGCAAGACGGTCCAGCACGTCACCGGCGGGATTATCGCGAAGATCCTGGTGAAGGACGGCGACACGGTCAAGGCGGGGCAACCGGTGATCGTGATGGACACCACGCAGGCGCGATCGCAGCTGGAGATCGCGCGCACGCAGTGGGCGGTCGCGCGCGCGGTCGAGTCGAGGCTCGCCGCGGAACGCGAAGGCCTGCAGTCGGTCGCGTTCCCGGCCGATCTCACGCGCGAATCGCGCAGCCCGACGGTCGCGCAGTTCATGTCGCTGCAGTCCCGCCTGTTCGAGTCGCGGCGCAGCGCGTTGCGCAACGAACTCGCGACATTCGAGGAGTCGATCATCGGGTTGCAGGCGCAGATCCGCGGCCTCGAGGCGTCCAAAGCATCGAAGGAGGAGCAGATCCGGCTGTTGACCGAGGAACTGCGCAACCAGCGCCAGCTCGCCGCCGACGGCTACCTCCCCAGGAACCGGGTGTCCGAGCAGGAACGCGCGTTCGCGCAGCTCAGCGGGCAGTTGTCCGAGGACATCGCGGCGATCGCGCGCGCGAACTCCGCGATCAGCGAGTACAAGATGCGCGGCTTCGGGCGCCAGAACGAGTACCGACAGCAGGCCGAGACGCAATTGACCGACATCCAGCGCGAAGTCAACGCGCTCTCGAGCCGTATCCAGGCCCTGCAGTTCGATCTCGCCAACACCGAGGTGCGAGCGCCGGTCGACGGCATCGTGGTGGGCCTGCAGGTGCACACCGCCGGAGGCGTGATCCAGGGCGGAGCGCCGCTGCTCGACGTAGTGCCGGCGGGCGAGCCATTGCGCATCGACGCCAACGTGCCGACCCAGTTCATCGACAAAGTGCATCCCGATCTCGAGGTGGACGTCCTGTTCCCGGCATTCAGCCAGAAGTTCACGCCGCATGTCCCGGCGATCATCCGCAACGTGTCGGCCGACGTGCTGACCGACCCGCGCACCGGGACGCCCTACTACCGGGCGCAGGTGGTCGTGACCCAGGAGGGCATGGAGAAGCTCAAGGAGCACCAGATCCGGGCCGGGATGCAGGCGGAGGTGTTCATCCGCACCGGCGAGCGCACGGCGCTGAACTATTTCATCAAGCCGATCCGCGACCGGATCCGCGCTGCGATGACCGAGGAGTGACGATGAACGGACTTGCACCCTCTGGCAGGCGCGCGGCGCTGGCCGCCGCCGTGGCCGCGGCGATGTTTTCGTGCGCCCCGGCGGCATGGGGCCAGGGCGTCGCCGATCTTTGGCGGGCCGCGCAGCAGGCCGATGCGCAGATCCGCGCGGCGCGATTCGAACTGGAGGCGACCGAGCTGGCGATTCCGATCGCACGTGCACAGCTTCTTCCGCAGATCGCGATCGCCGCCGGGGACACGAAGATCAACGGGTCGCGCGACATCACCGACGCGGCCAGCGGGGCGAGTTCCTCTTCGCTCGACTACTTCTCGCGCTCGCGCTCGCTCAGCCTGCGCATGGCGCTTTACAACAAGGAAGCTTCGGCGCGAGTCGACGTGGGCGAGGCGCAGGTCGACGCCGCCGGGGCGATCTTCAAGGTGCGTCGGAAGGATCTCGCGCTTCGGCTGGGTCGCGCGTACTTCAGGCTGCTCTTCGCGCTCGACGGTGTCTCGCTCGCGCAGTCGGCGGTCGAGACATTCGAGGAGTCGGTGACATCGGCGGCCAGCCGCCTGCGCGGCGGCGAGGGGACGCGCACCGAGGTCAGCGAGGCCGAAGCGCGACTGGACCGTGCAGGGGCCGAAGTGATCGACGCGAGGGACAGGGTCGACGTGGCCCGACGCGCGCTGCAGATGATCGTCGGCCTGGACACCGCGCTGGTGCAGCGTCCGCCGTCTCCGACCCGGGTCCTGGCGATCGATCCCGCGGGACTGGACGAGTGGCTCGCACGCGTGGACAACAGCAACCCGGAGATTCTCGCGCGGCAACTCCAGGCTGAAGTCGCGCGTCGCGAGGTCACGCGCGCGCGCGCCGGCCACTATCCGCGGGTCGACATGATCGCTGCCTTGTCGCGCTCGGCGAACGACTCGGTGAGCACGCTGAACACGACCACCAGCCAGAGTTCGCTCGGGCTGCAGTTGAACATCCCGCTCTACAGTGGCGGTCTGGTCGACGCGAGCACGCGGCAGGCCCTGCTGCTGGTGCGCAGGAGCGAGCAGGACCTGGAGGCGGAGCGCAACACTCAGCGCGTCGAGGTGCGCACGCAGTTCCTGGCGGTCGCGAACGGCGGCGCGCGAATCGAGGCCTTCGAGAAGGCGGTGCGCTCGGCCGAGGTGGCGCTCGAGGGGACCCGCTTCGGCCTGCGCGCGGGCCTGAGGACGAACCTCGACGTGCTCAATGCCCAGCGCCAGGTCTTCGAGGCGCGTCGCGACCTGTCCGAGGCGGCCTACAACTACTGGCTCGCACGGCTGCAGCTCAAGGCGGTGGCCGGCGAATCGCTCGACGACACAATCGACGAGATCGACCGGGCGCTGCGGGTGCCGATGGAGCGCCGCCCGCAGGTGGCGACCATCGACGCCTGGCCCGCGAACTGAGCGGGGGATCGAGATCAGGGGAAGGTTTTGTCGATGTGAGCGCACACTATTCCTGTGTTCCCAGTTTTGCTGGCCTCACCCTTCGGCTTACTCCCAATGAAGACTTGGATCCGGCCGGTGGCGATGGTAGTTTCGCAGCATGGCCTCCGTCCCATTCGGTACGCTTGACCTCAGCCAATTGGCTGCGCTCGAGTCGTTGCAGGTCACCCTCCTCTCGGACGGTGACCGCGCGACCGCGGACCTCTCGCTCGAAGGCGATCTGACTCAGGGCGGTGCCTATGTCTATGCGCTCGAGATGCACGCCGGTCTCGAGTATCGATTCGGCACGGCGGCGGTCGAAGGTCCGGCGGCCGAGCACGTGATCCTGGTCGACCGTTCCAGCGGCGACATCGTCTGGGGCAGTTCCACCGCACTGCGCGGCTTCGGTTTCGAGCCGCAACGCGCGGCCGAGCTCGCGAGCGAGGCTCTCGAAGTCGACGCCCGCGGAAGTTACCTTCTCATCCTCTGGTCCGCCGCTCCCCCGGCCGGGCAGGAACCGCTGACCGAAAGCTTCCGGATCGAAGCGAGCGCCGACGCGCCGGCGTTCAGTGGCAATGCGGTCTACCGGTTCTTCGACACGCAGATGCAGGTGCAGCGGCTCACCGCGAGCATCGAGGTCCGCGACCAGCTATTGGCCGAACGCCCCGACATCCGCTATGACGGCGAGGTGTTCTTCGGCAGCGACAAGCCGGGCGAGGGGCTGATTCCGGTGTTCGAGGTGCTCGACTATCACACCGGATCGCGCTTCTACACCGCCGACCTAGCCGAGCGCGATGCGTTGATCGAGGCATCCCCGAGCCGGGTGGACCAGGGCGCGGTGATCTATGTCCCGGACGAACCCGGGCCCGACACGATTCCCCTCTACAAGCTCGCGAACCTCGACAGTGGCGCGCTGTTCCTCACCAGCAACCTGAACGAGCGGCTCTACCTGCTGCTGCAAGGCAACTGGGCTGACCAGGGCACGGCCTTCGACGTGCTGGCGGCGCCGCCCGCGCAGCCGGCGGCCGACTCCGCCGCCTCGCAATCGCCTGCCGACGTGGCGATCATCGGGGTCTCCGACCCGGAGCCCTCAGCCTTCAGCTGATCGGTCCACGTCGGTTTTTCGCAGCAGGTTGCGGATCAGCGCCCGAAGCTGGGCGGGCCTGACCGGCTTGTGCAGGACGGGGTTGCCCGAACTCATCGCGAAAGCCGTGCGTTCGGGATCGGTGTCGCCGGTAATCAGCACGGCAGGAATGTCGGCGTCGAGCTGGTCCCGGATCGCCGACAGCATCTGCACTCCATCGAGATCGTTCTCCAGCCGCAGGTCGCAAAGGATCAGGTCGGGTCGCTCGGCGTCGCGCAGCTTTCTCGGCAACGACGGGTCGCCGGAAGCGGTCGCCACCAGCGCGCCCCAGCTCTTGAGCACCATCGAGAGGCTCTCGCGCACCATCGTGTCGTCGTCGATCACCAGGATCCGCCGCCCGAGCAGCGGAGTCGCGGCACTCGCGATCGCGTCCTGTTCCGGCGCGCGCCGATCGACCGAAGCAGCGTAGGCGGCGCCAGACGGTGCGTCGTGCCGTCGGGCTCCGTCGCGCCGCTGCCGGTTTCCGTTGTCGACCCGCGGGCCGGGCTGCTGCCGCCGCGTGGCGCGCGGGTTGGCCTGGGCGCTGGCTGCGGCGCGTTGCGCATGCGCAGCGAATCGCGCCGCCGCCGCTTGCGTCGCGGCCACTTCGTCGCTGGACACTCGCGGGACTACAACCCCGAAAGTCGACCCCGCGCCGACCGCCGATCGCAGGTGCAGCCGGTGATCGAGCAGGCTGGTCAACCGGGTGACGATCGCCAGTCCCAACCCGATTCCCTTGCTGCGGTCGCGCTCCGGGTTGCCCAGCTGAACGAACTCGTCGAAGATCGCCTCCTGCGCGTCTTCCGGTATCCCGGGGCCGCTGTCGCGAACCTCTATCCTGACCTGCTCGAGCTGCTTCCCGCAGGGCCGCGCCGCGAGGACGATCCTCCCGCGCTCGGTGTAGCGCACGGCGTTCGAGAGCAGGTTGACCACGATCCTCTCGAGCAGGATGCGGTCGCTGCGCACCCAGAACGAGGTCTTGCGCACCACCAGTTCGATTCCCTTGGCCTGCGCGACCGCCGCGAACTCGTTGCCGATGCGATCGAACAGCGGCCGCAGCGGTAGCATCGAGATCCGGGTCTCGACCGCGCCCGCGTCGAGCCTGGAGATGTCGAGCAGCGAGTCCAGCAGGTCGCCCATCGCGCCGACCGCGCGGTCGATCTGCGTGATCAGCTGTTTCTGCAGCAGGGTCGAGGGTTGCTGCGACAAGGTGGCAACGAACATTCCCAGCGCGTGCATCGGCTGGCGCAGGTCGTGGCTCGCGGCTGCGAGGAACTTCGATTTCGCCAGGTTCGCCCGTTCGGCTTCCTCCTTGCGCGCGACCAGTTGCCCGGTGGCGTCCTGCACCCGATCCTCGAGCTCCTGCATCGAGTGCTCGAGCCGCGCGGCCATCTCGTTGACGCCGCGTCCCAGCAGGTCGAGCACGCTGATGCGATGCGGCGCGACGCGCACGCCCGCGTCGCCGCGTCCGATCCGTTCGACCGCGTGCGCGATCTCGACCACCGGCTGCGACAGCCTGCGGCTCATCCGCCGCGCGAACAGACCGCTCACCAGCATCACGAACAGGAGGATCCCGATCACCCCCGCCGCGAAGCGTTGCGCCTCCAGGCGAATGCTCGCGGTCGAGAGCACGACGACCGCGACGCCGACTCCGCGCCCGGCCTGATCGCCGCTCGCGGCGCCGGCTGCGCGCGCCCCCAGGGCCGCGCTCGTGGGGTCGACGTCGTCGATCGGAATCGGCGGGCTGAGGATCGGTTCCTGGAACAGCCGCCAGTCCCTGTGCTCGATCACGCGTCGCTGCGCCGGCTCGGCATCCGCCTGGACGCCATCGGGCATCAGGCCGATCGCCGCGAGCTTGCTGCCGTCGGTGTCGAGGATCCACACCGCGAGCGTCGCCGGTTCGCCAGCGACCGACTCGGCGAGCGCCTGCAGCGCGGCCCGGTTACCGGAGAACACGCCGTAATCCGCCGCCGAGGCGAGCTGGCGCGCCAGCAGCAAGCCACGCTGCTCGAGTCCGGTGCCCAGGTCGTCGAGCCGCAGCAGGATCGACAGCCCGCCCACCAGGATCGCGAGCGCGATCGCCGGCAACATCGCGATCGCCGTGATTCGCGCCTGCAGGCTCGAAGCGCGACGCCAGAGCCGATCCCGAAGTCCGACGACTTGCGATTCGGGAGCGGCGGCGATCCTGCCGTTCATTCGCGCTCCCGGCGCGCGATCCGCTCGCGAATCGCGGCTTCGTCGTCGAGCACGACGCCCAGCGAACGGGCGACCCTGGCGTTGACCGTCACCGAAAACTGCTTCGGGAACTGTGGTGCTGGCAGCGAGCCCGCGGCCAGAAACGACCTGGCGATCTCGCCGGTCTGCGCGCCGATCTGCGCCGGCGTGCTGTAGACGGCGGCCAGCGCTCCGGCGCGCACGTAGGCCGCGGAGTAGCCGATCACCGGCGTACGGGTCCTGAATGAGGTCAAAAGAAGGTTTCGTGCGGTTTCTGCATTGATCAACTGGGGATCTGGAAGCGCGAGAAGCACGTCGGTGTCGGCCAGCACGCGCTGCAAAGCCGGAAACAGCGCGGTGTCGCGCGTGATCTGCTCGACCGACAACTTCAGGCCGCGCCCCTCGGCGGCGACGGCGAAGCGATCGAGCTCACCCGCCGAATTCGGCCCGAGAATCATGCCGATTCGCGAAAGCCCCGGCAGCGCCTGGCGGATCAGCTCCATCTGCCGGCCGGGCGGCTGGTCGAGGAACAGTGCGGAGACGCGCCGCGGGTCCGGAGTGCGGCGCTCGCCGCGCGACGCGGCGAGCATCGCCTCGAAACTCGCCCGCGGGACCAGCACGCACAGCAGCGCGACGTTCGGATCGGCGTTGCGAAGCGCCTCCTGCGTCGCGAGTGTTCCGACCGCGATCAACAGCTTGCGGCTCTCCCTCGCGAGCGCCTCGGCCGACGCGGTTCCCACCACGCCGCTCACGACGCGGCTGTCGGGGACGCGGCGCAGCTCGTTCTGGATCGCCTCGGCGACTTCCGAGTAACTCGTCCCCGTGCCCGAGAGCAGCAACGCGACCGTGTTCGCCGACGCGCCGAGTGGCGACGCGAGCAGCACGATGCCCATGAAGACCAGCGCGGCGAACCGCATCGCGTCAGTACTCTAGAGACAGCACGAGAAATCCCCGGCGCTCGAACGACTGGCCGCTGCGGAAATCCGTGACCGAACCATTGAGGGCCTGCACGACCATCGCGAGCGATCCGCGCAGCCCTGCGTAGTCGAAGCCCTGCTCCAGACGCAGGTCCATCCGGTGCGACGATCCGACTGCGGCGGCTTCGCCGATCCAGCGAATCGGCGACGAAGCTTCCACGAACACCGAGATGCTGCGCCGCTCGGGCAGCTTGAACACGCCGAGCAGGTGCGCACCGTAGGTCGGGACCGACGCGGTGACGAACGCCTCCGATCCGCTGCGCCGCGCGAAGTAGTGGCCCAGCGTCCACGACTGCCACGAAGACGGGCGCCACTTGAGCTGGTATTCGAGCCCGCGAACGCGCGCCGACCCTGCGTTGCGCAGGTCGTACGCGTCCGAGTTCGGATCGAAGGCCGAGCCCGGCGGCAGCGCGTAGAGCTGCTGGGTGATGAGATCGGTGATCCGTTCGTCGAAAGCGCGGGCGTCGATCGAGAGGCCAAGGTTGCGAAACTCGCCCTGCCAGGACAACTCGGCGGCGCGCACGCGCTCCGGACGCAGCCCGCCGCGCGACAGGTAGCGGATGTCGATCGTCTCGCCCCTGAAGACGAAGCGCCAATCGGAGCGCTGCTCGAACAGCGAAGGCGTGCGGAAAGCCTCGGACACGCCCAGTCTCAGCGTCTGGCTGGGGCTGAGCTTCCAGTTCGCGACCAGGCGTGGAGCGAGGTGCGTGCCGGACAGCGAATCGTGCTCGACCAGACCGCCCGCGTTGAAGGTCCAGCGAGGCGAGGGCGTCCACTCGAGGTTGACGAAGGCGCGCGTGGCGTCCGAACGCTGCGACGCGCTGGTGTTGAACAGTTGCCGCGCCACGACCGCGTCGCGGCGGTACTCGGCCCCCCAGGACGCGCGCAGCGAATCGCTCAGCCCCAGCCAGTGCTGGTACTCGAGGTGGGCGCGCTCGGCCCTGCGGCCGTAGTCGATGACCAGCCCCTCGCTCGGGGTGAGTGGAATCAGGTAACGGTCGTCGCCGCGATCGGCGGTGTACGACGCAGCGAGTGACATCTCGTGGTCGTCGGCGAAGGACCTGCGCCAGCGCAGCTGCCCGAACGAGGTATTGGTCGCTTCGAAGCGTTCCGGGTCGCCCGCGGAGTTGCGCCGGCCGAGACCGAGCCGGTTCTCGTTGACGCCAGCCGCGAGCGACAACTCGTCGGTGGCGCTGATCTGCCACTCGGCGCGGGCGCCGAGGTAGCGGTTGCGCCTCGAATCGAACGCGCCGGCCAGGCCGTCGTCGCCGCGCTCGCCGGCGCTCAGCCGCCAGGCCAGGCTGGCGGTCCCGCCGCCGTAGCGCGCGGAGACGTCGCGCACTCCGGCGTTGCCTGCGGCGAGCGAGACCTGCCCGCCATGCGACTGCGCGGCGGTGCGCGTGATGATGTTCGCCACGCCGAGAAACGCGTTGGCCCCGTAAGCGGCGGAATTCGAACCGCGCAGAACCTCGATCCGTTCGATGTCGTCGATGCCGATCGGCAGCGCGTTCCAGTCGATGCCGCCGAACAGGTAGGGCGCGTACAGCGAGCGGCCGTCGAGCAGCACCTGCATGCGCTGCGAGATCTGCCCGGAGAGTCCGTGATAGGCGACCACCGCGCGCCCCCCGCCCGCCGAGCCGACGACGAAGCCCGGGACGAGCCGGAACAGGTCGGCGACGTCGCGCGCGCCGAGCGCGCGAATCATCTCCCGATCGATCACCGTGACCTCACCCGGGGAGTCGGCGCTCGATTGCGGCAGGCGCGACGCCGAGAACACGCGCGGTATCTCGAGCAGGAAGTCGCGTTCGGAGAGCAGTGTCGAGGGGGAGCCGGCCGACGCCGCACTGCCGGCCGCGGCGATCGCTGGAGCGGGGTTCCCGGCCCCGGGACTCTCGAGCGTGGGGTTCTCGGCAGCGCCAAGCGTGCCGGCCGGGAAGATCGCCAGCGCTGCGGCGAGAAGCGCGGCGGCGAAGGATGCGGCGACTCGGGCCGCGGCGACTCGCGTTGCGGGGGCGCCGACGACCTTCGATCGGGTGGCTGGCCGGGCAGTCACGTTCTCAATTCCGGTGAATGCCGTAGACGTCGTACTTGCCGGTCAGCGCGATAAAGCGCGCATAGCGCGGATCGTCGCCGTGCGGCGGCAGTTGCCGAAAGAGCGCCTCCAGGCCGAAGGCGACGTGAAAGGGCAGCCCGATTCCAAGCGCGCGCTCGGCGAGCCACTGCGCCGGCTCGCGCGGGTCGTCGGCATACTCGGGAAACGCCGCGCGCAGGTCCTCCTCGGGAATGCGCAGATAGTGCTCGAGCACATGCTGTCTCTCCCACGCGTCGCGGCGCACGACCTCGGGTCGCGCCGCGCTCGCGTTGCGTTGTCCGTCGCGGATGCGAAATCGCGTCAGCGCCCTGGGCATCACGTGGATCTCGAACTTCGAGGCCAGCCTGATCCACATGTCCAGGTCGGGCACCTGCGCGAGCCGCGCGTCGTAGCCGCCGACCGAATCGTAGCAGCCGCGGCGGATCATCATCGTGGGGTGGCAAAGGCAGTTGCCGTGGTCGAAGAACTGCCGCAACCACTGCACGCGCGAGCGGTTCTCGACCCGGAACACCGAGAAATCCTTGTGCGCACGATCGGTGAAGGGCGCGCCGCGTTCGTCGATCGCGCTGGCCCAGGAAAAGACCGCACCCACCCGGGGATGCGCGTCGAGATACGCCACCTGCAACGAGAGTTTTCCCGGTTCGAACAGGTCGTCCGAATTCAGGATCGCGACATAGTCGCCGCGCGCGCGCGCGATGCCGTGGTTCAGCGCGATGCACGCGCCGCGGTTGTGTTCGAAGACCTCGAGGCTGATGCTGGGATCGGCGATCGCGCGCACGCGTTGCGCCGTGCT
>JAHDXY010000460.1 GCA_023384005.1 Burkholderiaceae bacterium
ATCGACAACCTCTCGGGCCGGCTGTACCTGATCGTCTGGGCCGACCCGGGGCAGGCCGAGTCGTACTTCCGCGCCAGGCGCCGGCTGGCCGAGCTGGGTGACCAGTTGCGCTACAGCGTCACCGCGCCCACGGTGAAGCGCGGGCCGGCGTATCCGGTGGAGCGCGAGATGCCGAAGGCCGCACTGATGCAGGCCGTGGAGCGCGCCAAGGAGTACATCGCCGCCGGGGACTGCATGCAGGTGGTCGTCGGCCAGCGGCTGCGCAAGCGCTTCACCGAAAGCCCGCTGGCGCTGTACCGCGCGCTGCGCTCGCTGAACCCGTCGCCGTACATGTACTACTACGACATGGGCGACTTCCACATCGTCGGCGCGAGCCCGGAGATCCTGGTGCGCGAGGAGCGTTTGCCCGAAAGCGCCGGAGGCGGCCGCAAGGTGACGATTCGCCCGCTCGCCGGCACGCGCCCGCGCGGCGCCACGCCCGAGGAGGACGCGCGGCTGGAGGCCGAACTGAAGGCCGACGAGAAGGAGCGCGCCGAACACCTGATGCTGATCGACCTGGCGCGCAACGACATCGGCCGCATCGCCAGGATCGGCAGCGTCAAGGTGACCGAGGCCTTCGCGGTCGAGCGCTACTCGCACGTGATGCACCTGGTCAGCAACGTCGAGGGCCTGCTGCGCCCCGAGGTCGGCCAGCTCGACGTGCTGCGCGCCACGTTCCCGGCCGGCACGCTGTCGGGCGCGCCGAAGGTGCGGGCGATGCAGATCATCGACGAGCTGGAACCGGTGCAGCGCGGCATCTACGGCGGCGCCTGCGGCTATGTCAGCTTCGCCGGTGACATGGACGTGGCGATCGCCATCCGCACCGGCATCGTCAAGGACCAGACGCTGTACGTGCAGGCCGCCGCCGGCGTCGTAGCCGATTCGGTGCCGGAGCTGGAGTGGAAGGAGACGGAGCAGAAGGCGCGGGCGCTGATCCGTGCGGCGGAGCTGGTCGAGGAGGGGTTCTGACCATGCTGCTGATGATCGACCAACTTCAGGGGGGTCTCACGGCATCCCACCCCGGCCCGCAAACCCGCGCCAGTGCTGGCGATTCGGGCTCTTGACGTCCCACGGCGGACCGCTCCAGCCCGGCGAAAAGCGGGTATCGATGCGGGTATCGGATCCCGCCTGCGGGAAGGTCAACCATCGGGCTGACAGTCGCGAGCTAATCTCCCGATAGCCGCGACCCTGCGAATTGCTTCACGTTTCGATCATTCGATTGACCGATCTTTTGGGGTCTAGACCCTCCAGCCCTCGAATGACCACCTGTGAAGGCGCCAAATCTTTGCCACGGAACGCTACTCGATACCACACTCCAGGGCTTCGCTCGCCCTCGGGTTGATCGTGAGAATGTAGAGATAGCCCAGTTGCGCGGGCCTTCTTTAGCAGTTCCTTTGCGCGGTTGAAGGCGGGTGCTGACTGTCCTTCCAAACCGGTTCTGCGTATGCTGCACGCGTCCTTGACGAGTTTTTCTGGAGAACCCTTATTTCCAATGAACTCAGGAAGTACCTTCAAATCTCGCAGAACTCTGGTGACCTTCAGCAGTCGCTCAGGCAGGAGCCACTCTTCGCTGCGATCATAGCCGCGCGAAACTGTGAGAATCAATAAGAACATTGCACCCACGCTCGTTACTCCCCCGTCAAAGATTTCCTTTCGTTCAGGATCTGTCAAGCGAATGGTCACACCGACGCGAGTATCGTGCTTTCGAATTATGATCTCAATTACAGTGGGCAAAAACGTCGCTGAGCACGGAGCGCCCGGATTGACGAGCAATTGCGGGCAGTAGAAGCTTTCCTGTCGAGTTTGAACAGTGATCCTGCGAAAAAGATATGCCGCGTAAGCGGGGTGAATCAGATAGTACTCAGGAATACTGTTCTCTTTGAACTCCCCGTCCCCGGGCTGCCAAAAGTGCTGAATCAGGCGACCGCCAACGGTGAGCGGTGCTCCTACCAGACCTGTGCTCCTAAGATATCCAAATAGCGAGGAAGGCGGATTGCTGTCGAACCGACGACGCCATCGCCTCTCAAATGCACTTTCGATACGTTGAGCTAGCTGCCTCGGAATTATGTTGCAGACCAACAATTTC
>JAHDXY010000461.1 GCA_023384005.1 Burkholderiaceae bacterium
GCTGCGCGGCAAGGTGCTCAACACCTGGGAGGCCGAGCGCGACCGGCTGTTCGCGAACAACGAGATCCACGACATCGCGGTGGCGGTCGGCGTCGATCCGCACTCCAGCGGGGCCGCGACGGACCTCGGCGCATTGCGCTACGGCAAGGTCGCGATCCTCGCCGACGCGGATGTCGACGGAGCGCACATCCAGGTGCTGCTGCTGACCCTGTTCTACAGGCACTTCCCGGATCTGATCGCCGCCGGGCGCGTGTACATCGCGCGCCCGCCGCTGTACCGCGTCGACGTTCCGGCGCAGGGCAAGCGAGCGCTGCGAAAGCTCTACTGCCTGGACGAGGGCGAACTGCGCCACGTCGAGGACAAGCTGCGCAAGGACGGCGTGCGCGACGGTACGTGGTCGATCTCGCGTTTCAAGGGGCTGGGCGAGATGAGCGCCGAGCAGCTCTGGGAAACGACGATGAACCCCGATACGCGCCGGCTGCTGCCGGTCAGGCTCAGACAGGTCGATCGCGCCGACACCGAACGCCGGTTCACGATGCTGATGGGCAAGGGGGAGGCGGCGGCGCGGCGCGCGTGGCTCGAGGAACGCGGCAACCAGGCCGAAGTCGATGTCTGAGAAGGACGAACCGCGGCGCGAACGCCGCGCGGTGAAGCGCCGCGCGCAAAGGCTCGCCGCGAGCGCGAGCGAACAAGAGCGCGACCTGTTCTCCGAGCTCGATCCGGTACCGGATCCGCAGGGGCCGGCGGCTCGCGCGCGCGAAGACGAGGCGGACGAAGTCACGCTCGCCGACTACGCCGAGCGCGCCTACCTCGAGTACGCGATGTCGGTGGTCAAGGGTCGCGCCTTGCCCGACGTGTGCGACGGTCAAAAGCCCGTGCAGCGCCGAATCCTGTACGCGATGAACGCGATGGGCCTCGGGCCGGGCGCGAAACCGGTGAAGTCCGCGCGCGTGGTCGGCGACGTGCTCGGGCGTTACCACCCGCACGGCGACACCGCGGCATACGATGCACTGGTGCGCATGGCGCAGGCCTTCACGCTGCGCTATCCGCTGATCGACGGACAGGGCAACTTCGGTTCGCGCGACGGCGACGGGGCCGCGGCGATGCGTTACACCGAAGCGCGACTGACCCGCTACGCCGCGTTGCTGCTCGACGAGATCGACGAGGGCACCGTCGAGTTCGTCGCGAACTACGATGGTTCGGCGTTGGAGCCCGCGCGCCTGCCGGCACGGCTGCCGATGGTGCTGCTCAACGGCGCATCGGGAATCGCGGTCGGGCTCGCGACCGAGATCCCCTCGCACAACCTGCGCGAAGTGGCGGCGGCGGCCGTGCTGATGCTTCGCGATCCTTCGGTCGAGCTGGACGCTTTGCTCGCGCTGATCCCGGGGCCGGATTTCCCCGGCGGTGCGCAGGTGATCAGCGCGCCGAACGAGATCCGCGACGCCTATGCCGGCGGGCGCGGGTCGATCAAGCTGCGCGCGCGCTACGCCGTCGAGGATCTCGCGCGCGGGCAGTGGCAGCTGGTGGTGAGCGAGCTGCCGCACGGAGTGTCGACACAGAAGGTGCTCGAGGAGATCGAGGAGCTCACCAACCCGAAACCACGCGCGGGGCGCAAGTCGCCGACTCCTGAACAGATGCAGTTGCGCCAGACCGTGCTCGGGGTGCTCGACGCGGTGCGCGACGAATCCGGCAAGGATGCCGCGGTGCGCCTGGTGCTCGAACCGCGGTCCTCGCGCCAGGACCCGCAGGAACTCGCCGCCGTGCTGCTCGCGCACACCAGCCTCGAAGCCAACGTCTCGCTCAATCTGGTCACGGTGGGCCTGGACGGGAATCCGCGCCAGAAGGGGCTACGCGACGTGCTCGCCGAGTGGTGCGAGTTTCGCGTGCACACCGCGACCCGGCGCACACGCCACCGGCACGAGCGGGTCACGGATCGGATCCACATCCTCGAAGGGCGGCGAATCGTGCTGCTCAACGTCGACGAGGTGATCCGGATCATTCGCGAGTCGGACGAGCCCAGACAGGCGCTGATCGCGGGCTTTGCGTTGAGCGAACGCCAGGCGGACGACATCCTCGACATCCGGTTGCGGCAGCT
>JAHDXY010000069.1 GCA_023384005.1 Burkholderiaceae bacterium
GTCAGCGGAATCGTGAAGCCGTTTCGCACGTCCCGGCAGCGCTTGCCTACCACCGGAACGTCGACCGTGACGACCAGCGCTTCGAAGCCGGCCTCGTGCGCTCGCCCGATCAGCCGCTCGGTGATCGCTCGATCCTTGAAGACATAGAGCTGAAACCAGCGACGGCCGGGGCCGACCCGTGCCACTTCCTCCATCGTGCTGCCCGAACATGTGCTCAGCACGAACGGTATTGCGGCCGCTGCGGTTTCGCGGGCGAGGATCTCGTCCGCGTGCGGACAGGCCATGTTTGCCAGGCCCGTGGGGCCGATCAGCAGTGGAGCCGCGGCCGGCGACCCGAGCACCGCCTGCTCGACGCTGGTTGCGGCGACGCCGGCGAGGATGCGCTGCTTGAACCTGACCGAGTCGAAGTCGGCCATGTTGGCGTGAAGCGTGATCTCGTCTTCGGCGGCTCCATCGATGAAATCGAACACCGCCCGAGGCAACTTGCGCTTGGCAATCAGGCGCAGGTCGGCGACGGTGACGGCGCGGGCAACATTCATGGCCATGGCTTTCTTCGGGTCGGGCGCTACCTGGCCACGCCCATCAGCATGTCCGGAAGCCCGGTCACCAGGATCGGGAAGATCGTGATCAGGGCAAGGACGAGAAAGAGCGGAATCAGCACGGGGAACGTAGCCTTGACGACTTCCTCGAAGTTCAGCCCCGAGATCTGAGCCATCACGAACAGAACGATTCCGAACGGAGGCGTCAACAGGCCGAGCATCAGGTTGAGCACCATCACGACACCGAAGTGCACGGGGTCGATTCCGACGGCCGTGATCACCGGAAGGAAAATCGGCGCGAAGATCAGGATCGAGACCGTGGGGTCCAGAAAGCAGCCGATCAGCAGCAGGAACAGGTTGATGAGCAGCAGGATGACCAGATCGCTGGAGCTGAAGGCGAGCAGGGTCTCGGCAATCTGCGTCGTCATGCCCGAGCGCATCAGCACCCATCCGAACAGCGAAGCGGCGGCGATGATGAAGCCGATGATCGCACTCTCTTTCGCGGTTTCGACGAACACGGTCAGAAGCCTTCTCGGGCCCAGTTCGCGCATCGCGAATACGCCGATGAGCAGCGCGTAGCACACGGCGATCGCTGCGGCCTCGGTGGGGGTGACGATCCCGGACCAGATGCAGCCCAACAGGATGACCGGCGTCATCATCGGCAGGAACGCGTCGACGAAGGCGGCGGCGGCGCGCGCCCAGGTCGGGAACGCCTCGCGCGGGAGGTCGACCTTGCGCGCGTAGATCGTGACCATCACCATCAGCGCGGCAGTCATCAGCAGCCCCGGCACCACGCCTCCGAGGAACAGGCGGCCCACCGACACGCCCGACGCGAACGAGAAAACGATCATCGGGATGCTGGGTGGGAATATCGGCCCGATGATCGAAGAACCGGCGGTGATCGCGACGCTGAATTTCTTCGGATAGCCGGCCTTGTTCATCGCGTCGAGTTCGATCTGCCCCAGGCTGGCGGCGTCCACGACCGCCGCGCCGGACATTCCCGAGAAGATCAGGCTGGCGATCACGTTCGAGTGCCCCAGCCCGCCCGGAAGAAAGCCCACGATCGCGTCGGCGAAGCGAAAGATCTTCGCGGTGATGCCGGCGGTGTTCATCAGCTTGGCCGCGAGGATGAACAGCGGTATTCCCACGAGCAGGAAATTCTGCAGCCCGAACTGCATCTTCGTGGACAGGATCGCCGGATGAAACGGCGCGCCGCCGAGAAGCAGCGCTCCGAGAGACGACAGCGCGAGTGCCATCGCAACAGGCACGCCGATCAACAGCAGCGCGACCATGCCGAAAGTGAGTGCGAAGATCAAGCCTTCGAGTCCGGTGTGCCGGGTTGCCGGGAGGCGCCCCTCAGATCTCGCGCGATGTTGATCGCAAGGTAGTAGAGCATGACCAGCGTGGTGAACACGAGCGCCAGGTACATGTGGCCGATCCTGACCCAGTCCACCGTGCCCAGCGAGATTTCCCAGTTGTTCATCGCGTTGTCCCAGGCGCCGCTGGCAAAGAGCACGAGAAACGGGATCATCAGCACGCGACCGAGAATGCGGGCCGCGCGCTGCCCTCGCCGGCCGAGGCGCTCGACCACCGTGTCGATCCTGATGTGGGCCTCATCCTCCATCGCGGCGCTCGCGCCCACGAACACCAGCAGGAAGAAGGTCAACTGCGCCAGGTCCTCGGTCCACGACGCCGGTATTCCCAGGACTCCCCTGAAGACCACGGTCAGCACGGTGACGCAGAACATGCACAGCAGCACCAGCGCGTTGAGTTTCTCCAGAACGCTCTTCACATCGAAGGTTCTACTTCAGCGCCGCCTTTACCTTCGCGTAGAACGCCGGATCCCATTCGGTTGCCGCGATACTGTCGACGACGGGCTGCACCGCCTTCTTGAAGGCGTCCTTGTCGACGGTGATCAGCGTCATGCCGAGTTCCTGCAGCTTCTTCACCATTTCGGCGTCGCCGTTCCTGGTGATGCTGTTGCCGAGCTCGATGGCTTCCTTCATCGCCTTCGTGAACAGCGCCTGGTCGTCCTTGCTCAGGGTCGCCCACCACTTGCTCGATGACATGACGATGGCCGCGCCGTAGACGTGTTCGGTGGCGATCAGGTACTTCTGCGCTTCGTAGAACTTGTAGGCCAGGATCGTTTCCGGCGGATTTTCCTGCGCCTCGACCACTCCCGTTTTCAGCGCCATGTAGACCTCGCTGAAGGCGATGGTCGAGGGCACGGCGCCCAGGCTCTCCCAGACCTTGAACCAGGTCTTGACCGGGGGGAGCCGCATCTTCAGGCCCTTCACGTCGGCGACCGTTTTCACCGGCCTGTTCGAAGTGAGGTAGCGAGCGCCGCGGTAGATCACGCCGTCGGTGCGAACGCCGCGTTGCTTCTCGATCAGCGCCGACAACTCCTTGCCCGGCGCATTCCAGAATTTCCAGAAGTCGTCCTGGCCGGCGAACATGTAGGGCACTTCGCTGATGAAGTACTTCGGAAAGAACGTGGTCATCGGGCCGGCGCCCACCGCACCGATTTCCACCGACCCCTGCGAAAGCAGCTCGAAGGTCTGCTTCTCATCGCCCATCGCGCCGCCGCGGTGGATCTGGATGCCGATCCGTCCGCCGGTTTGCTGCTCCAGGGTTTCCTTCAGCTTGTTCAGAGCCAGATCCATCGGCGAGCCCGGCGGATAGACCGAGGCGACGTTTGCCGTGACTTTCTTGCCGCTCTTGGGATCCGACGCCGCGACCGAGACCGTGCTCGCGGCGGCCAGCAACAGCGGTACGAGCAACGCGGCGGAAAGTTTCTTGAGCATCGGAGTCCCCTTGCGGATGTTGGTTTGTGCGGATTCGCGGTCCGTTTCCGGATTGCATCTGGATCGCTGTATGATGACACAGCTTGTATGACAACAGTCAACATACTATAACCAAATCCGGAATGCCCGAAAGGAAATCGACTTCCCGCGGCGCGAGCGCGCCGATGAGCATTCGCCCGGTGCCGCAACGCCAGAGCCTCGTTGTGACGGTGGTCGAGCAACTGGCGCACCAGGTACGTTCGGGCGCGGTCGCGCCCGGTTCGCGGCTGCCGCCCGAGAGCGAGCTGTGTCGCCTGTTCGGCGTGAGCCGAACGGTGGTGCGCGAGGCGGTGGCTCGGCTGAAAGCCGACGAGCTCGTGGAAACGCGCCGTGGCCGGGGGCTCTACGTGAGGAACTCGGGACCGGTCGCGGGTGTGTTGCGCCTGCAATCACCGCAGGGCGACGCCGCGCAGGTCGCGTTCGAGCTGCTCGAGTTTCGCGCCGGGCTCGAAGCCGATTCGGCCCGGCTGGCGGCGTTGCGAAGGACGCCCGCCGACATCAAGGCCTTGCGGCGTGCCTTCGCGCGGCTCGCGGCAGTGCAGGGCAGGGGCCGTAGCGGGGCTGACGACGATCTCGCCTTTCATCTGGCGGTAGCGCGAACGTCGCACAACGCATACATCGTCCAGGTGCTCGAGTTTCTTTCCGGCGCGCTGCACCGCGCGATTTCGACCAGCCGCGAAATCGACTTGAAGCGTGCCGAGTCGCTGGCCGACGCGCACGCGGAGCACACCGCCATTTTCGACGCGATCGTCGCCGGCGACGCCGACGCCGCGGTGCGCGCGATGAGGTCGCATCTTGAAGCCGGCAGGAATCGACTGCTCTTCCGCTCAGCCTGAGGGCGGACATCTACCAACGGAGAATCAATGAAAGTCACCAGTATCGAGACCGTGCGTCTCGATTCCTTTCCGAACATTCTGTGGGTGCGTGTCCACACCGACGAAGCGATCATCGGTCTTGGCGAAACCTTCTACGGATCGCATGCGGCGGAAAGCCATATTCACCAGATGATCGCGCCGTACCTGATCGGCAAGGATCCTCGCAACATCGAGAGCCACCAGGCGCACCTCGTCGGTTACCTGGGCTTTTGCGGCAGCGGCGCCGAAGTCCGTGGTCGATCGGCGATCGACATCGCGTTGTGGGACATCCTCGGAAAGTCGGTCGGGCTTGCGTTGTGCGATCTTCTCGGCGGCAAGGTCAGGAACTCGATCAAGGCCTACAACACCTGCGCCGGTTACAGCTACGTCCAGACTCGTTCAACCCAGGGAACGGCCAACTTCGGGCTCGACGCCAAGCAGGGCAAGTACGAAGACCTCCAGGGTTTTCTCACGCGTGCCGACGAGGTGGCGCACAGCCTGCTGGAGATGGGCATCACCGCGATGAAGATCTGGCCGTTCGACTACGCGGCCGAGAAGAGCGCCGGGCAGTTCATCTCCGCCGGGGATCTGAAGAAGTGCCTGGAGCCGTTCGAGAAGATCCGCAAGGCGGTGGGCGACCGGATCGACGTCATGGCCGAATTGCACTCGATGTGGAACCGCCCGATGGCGACGCGCATCGCGCGCGCGCTCGAGCAGTTCGACCTGCTGTGGGTCGAGGACCCGGTGACCATGGACCACATGGATTCGATCGGCGAAGTGGCGCGTTCGACGACGTCGCCAATCGCGGTCGGGGAGACGAGAGGGCTGATGGCCGATTATCGGTACCTGCTCGATCTGAACGCGCTGAGCCTGCTGATCATGGACATGTCGTGGTGCGGCGGCGTGTCCGAGGCGCGAAAGATCGCGAACATGGCTTCGACCTATCACACGCCGGTGGCGTTTCACGATTGTTCGGGTCCGGTAGTGCTGGCGGCTTCCACGCACCTGGCCTTGCACACGCAGAACTGCTTCGTGCAGGAGATGGTCCGGGCCTTCTACTACGGGTGGTACGGCGACGTCGTCGATGGATTGCCAAAGCTGGAGAACGGCCAGCTGAGCGTTTCCGACGCGCCAGGCATCGGCGTCGAATTGCGACCCGAAGTGCTCGCGAATCCCGGTTGCCGGCGGCGCGTCACCACGCAGGCGGACCTGTAGTCCGGGTCCCGGGTCGCAAGCCGCATCGTCAATCACTCGAGAGGAAAGCCTTGAACCAGTCCAGCTCCGGCGCCGCGGCGCTCAACGTCGTCCTCTACGGCGACATCATCCTTCCGAACGAGTACAGGCTTCGCGCGAAGGCGGATTTTCCAGTGAACGTCACCAGTCTGGGGGACGACGCGTCCGCTGAGCAAAAGGAAGCCGCGCTGGGCGCTGCCGACGCCGTCGTTTGCGTGCGCTTCGACCATCCGTCCAGGAACTCGCCCAACCTGCGCCTGGTCCAGTTGCAGGCGGCGGGGTACGACAAGATCGATTTCCAGTGCGTGCCCGACGCGGCGGCGGTGTGCAACGCCTTCGGCCACGATCGCGCGATCGCCGAGTACGCGATCATGACGATGCTGATGTGGACGCATCGATGGAAGCCGGTCGAGCAAAGCTTTCGCGCCGGGTCGTGGAAGTACAGCGGATCGATGTACGGACCGCTTCGCGACGAGCTCAACAGCAAGACCGTCGGCATTCTCGGCTTCGGGCACATGGGAAAGGAGATCGCCGAGTGCTGCCGCGCGATGGGCGTTCGCGTCCTCGCGTGCGCGCGCAATCCACAGTCCGCACAACAGGCCGACGCGCACTACCCGATCGAGCGGCTCGACGAGTTCCTCGGGCAGTGCGACTTCGTGGTGGTGTGCATCGCACTGGTGCCGCAAACCGAAGGCCTGATCGATTCAGCGCGCCTGGCGCGGATGAAGCGCGACGCGGTGCTGGTCAACCTCGCGCGCGGCCCGATCGTGGTCGAAGGCGATCTCTACGAGGCGCTTCGTTCGGGCACGATCGCCGGCGCGGTGATCGACGTCTGGTGGCAGTATCCGGACGCCAGCGATCCGCAGCGGCGCGGCTCGCGCTTTCCCTTCCACGAACTGGACAACGTCCTCATGACGCCGCATTCGTCGGGCTGGACCGAGCAGATGATGGATCGGCGCTGGGACATGATCATGGCGAACCTGCGGGCGACCTGGCGCCGCGAGCCGCTAATCAACCTTGTGCGAGGACCGGTCGGCGCGCCGTGAAGGTGCCGGGGCGCGGGCCATGTCTTCGTAGGCTCGGGAGATGATCGCCTTCGAAGCGGTTTCCGCGGCTACGCCGTCCCCGGATTCGATCGCCCGCATCACCCTGGCGTGCAGCGGCAAGGCCGCGCGCTTGATGTGCGCGGAGTTCCAGCCCTTGTCCGCATACAGCTCGAGCGTGGTCGAGATCAGGACCTCGATCAGCGGTACCAGGCGCGTGAGGAACGAGTTGTGACAGGCCAGCAGGATGGCGCCGTGAAAGCCCATGTCGGCCAGACTGTAGGCTTCGGGTTCGCCGGCGGTTGCCTCCATTGTTTCGAAGGCGCGCCGGATGTCGCGACGCTGCGAATGCGTGGCCCTCTGCGCCGCGAGCCCCGCGGCGGCGGGCTCGAGCAGCAATCGCAGCTCGACGAGGTCCTCCGCGACATCGCGCGCATCGCGAAAGGCGAGCCGCCATCGCAGCACCTGCGGATCGAACAGATGCCATGAATGCTCGTCGAGAACCCGACTGCCCAACTTCGGCGCGACCGCGACCATGCCTTTTGCCGCGAGCGTCTTGACCGCTTCGCGCACGACCGTGCGGCTCACGCCGAGGGCCTCGCACAGATCCGCCTCGATCGGCAGTACGTCGCCCGCCGGGTAGCGGCTCGACACGATCCACTCGGCGATCGTGTCGACCGCCGATGCATGCAGGTTTTTCTTGCTCAAGCTTCAGCTGCCCCCTGGCTGCGCGCCACCGATGCCGAGTCCGTTGCCGCGATCTTTCTCCGGTTGGATCGGCCCTCGCCGCCGCGGCGAAAGTGGAGGAATCGCCGTACCGGATCAAGCGGGATCGAGCGCCGTTGACCATTCATCATACCAATTGTATGATGAATCGACTGGCTCTTCTTCTTCTCTTCACCAGGCGACTGCCTCTTCACCAAGGCCCACCAAGGGGATCACCATGAACGTGCGCGTTGAAGGAAACGGTTCGTCCGATCGTGTCGCCGCCGGGACGTCTCGGCGGCGTGTTCTCGGCATGTTCGGCGCCGCCGCCGCCGTGCCGCTGCTGTCCTCGCGGGCGAGGGCGCAATCCGGCAAGAGCGTGATGCGTATCGCCCACGTCCTGACCGACCAGGACAACGTGCATCGGGCGCTGGTCAGGTTCAAGGATGCGGTCGAGAAGAGGAGCAATGGCCAGCTGGAAGTGCAGATCTACCCGAACTCGGCGCTGGGCAGTCTGCGCGTGACCTTCGAGAGCATGCAGCTGGGAAATCTCGAGGCCGGTGTGTGGGACGCCGGAACCCCGGCAAACGTGGTTCCGCAGTGGACCGTGCCGGAGCTTCCGTACATCCTGCGCGATCTCCCGCATGTCCACAAAGTTCTTGACGGCCCCATCGGGCAGGAACTGAACAAGGCCCTGCTCGCAAAGGCGAAGATCCGTACGCTCGCCGTCTACGACACGACCTTCCGCAAGATCTTCACCCGTCCAAAGGCAATCAACAGCCTGGCCGATATGAAAGGCTTGAAGATCCGGGTGCCCGAAGTGCAGTCGTACGTGCGCTGCATGCAGTTGCTCGGAGCCAATCCCACGCCGATTCCCTGGGGAGAACTGTACACGTCGCTGGAGACCGGGGTCGTCCAGGGTTTCGAGAACAAGTGCGAAGCGGCGTTCAACGCCAAGCTTCACGAGCAGACCAAGTTCGCCGCCTACACCGGCCACATCTTCGTCGTGAATCCGCTGATGGTCAGCGATCGCTGGTTCGGCACGCTGCCCAAGAGCACTCAGGACATCGTGCTCGAGGCGGCCGCGGAGAGCCTGGCCTGGCAACGCGTCGAGGCGCCCACGGCGGAGAAGAACTTCGAGCAGAAGATGAAGACTGCAGGCGTGACCTTCACGAGCCCCGACCCGGTGGCGTTTCGCAAGGCCGTCGAACCGTACTACAAGGAGTTCGGCGACAAGTTCGGCGCCAACGACCTGATCAAGCGCGTACGCGAGAGCTGAGCGCCGCGCGGCAAGACGTCGATCGCCCGGGGCAGGGGAGCATGAGCGGCAGGGTCTGGAAGGCGTACGAATCGGTCACAAACGCCGTCGCGGTCACGCTGTTCAGCGCCATGGTGCTGGTGACCGCGCTGGGCGTCTTCTTTCGCTACGTGCTCAACACCTCCCTTCCCTGGGCCGAGGAGGCTGACCGCTACCTCTTCATCTGGCTGAGCTTCGTGGGTGCCGCGATCACGATGCGCTACCAGGCGCACATCGCGGTCGACGTCATGGTGCGGTACTTCAAGCCCGCTGTGCGCGAATGGGTCGCCCTGCTTTCGCACTGCGGTGTCCTCGTGTTCCTGGCGATCGTCTTTCATGCGAGCCAGGAGGTGATCGAGGTCACGGGTCACACCCGTACCACCGCCACGGACGTTCCGATGAGCTGGGTCTACCTGGCCGTCCCGGTAGGCTGTGCGCTGATCGCGATCGAAGTGCTGCGTCTGATGTCGCGCAGCGTGCGGCGGATCGCGAATGGGGAGTCGCAGTGATCACCGCGCTGGCGATCTCCTTCGTTGCCCTGCTGCTTCTCGCCGTCCCGATCTCGTTCGCGATGGGACTGGCGTCGGTCATCGCCATCCTGTGGCAGGGCAGGACTCCGTTGAACACGGTCGTCACGCAAATGCTCGCCGGGATGGATTCCTTTCCGCTGATGGCGATTCCGTTCTTCATCCTGGCTGGCGAGTTGATGGAGCGAGCCGGGATCTCGGAGCGCCTGGTCAATCTCGCCAAAGCCCTTATCGGGCATGTTCGGGGTGGCCTGGGGATGGCGGTGATTTTCGCCGAATACCTGTTCTCCGGGATCTCCGGCTCGACCGCCGCCGATATTTCCGCGATCGGGTCGATGCTGATCGCGCCGATGGAACGAGCGGGCTATCGCAAGGGCGAGGCGATCGCGATCATCTGTGCGGCGACGGCGATGGGGATTCTGGTTCCGCCGTGCATCTTCATGATCGTGCTCGCCAGCATGACCAACCAGTCGATCGGCGCGATGTTCGTCGCCGGTTTCGTACCCGCGGTCGTCATCGCGGTGGGGCTGCTGGCGTATGTGCGCTGGCGGGCGATCAAGCTCGGCATTCCGCGCGAACCCAGGGCGAGCCGACGCCAGGTCCTGCGCGCGCTGGGCGATGGCGCGATCGCGATGGTGATGCCGGTCATCATCTTCGGTGCGATCTTCGGCGGAATTACCACCGTGACCGAGGCCGCCGTCGTCGCAGTCTTGTACTCGGCTTTCGTCGGCCTGGCAGTCTACCGGCGCATCCGGGTGCGGGACCTGCCGGAGATCTTTCTGGCGAGCACGATCAATACCGCGATGATCATGCTGCTCGTGGGTGTCGCGACGGTGTTCTCGTGGATCCTTACCGTCGAGCGGGTACCCCAGGCGGTCGCGGAACTGGTGACCGGGATCTCGAGCACTCCCTGGGTCTTCCTGCTGGTGAGCAACCTCACCTTCATCGTGTTCGGCGCGATCCTCGAGGGGCTGCCGGCGATGATCGTCTTCGTACCGGTGATGTATCCGATCGCGCTGCAGTTGGGGATCGACCCGCTGCACTACGGAATCCTGGTGATCGCCTCGATCGGCATCGGGATCTTCCTTCCGCCGATCGGGATCGGCCTGTTCATCGCCTGCGCGATCGGCAAGATGAACATGATGGACGCGGCCAAGTACATGATGCCCTACCTCGGCATCCTGATCCTGGGCCTGCTCGTGATCACCCTCGTTCCCTGGTTCACCCTGGTCCTGCCGCAAGCCTTCCTCAAGTAACCGGGCGATCGCGGGTCGGCCGATCCCGGCTCGCGCGGCAATCGCAAGAAGAAAAGGAGTCCGCCGTGAAGGTCACTGCGCTGGAAACCATCCGGCTCGACGAGTACCCCAATCTGATCTGGGTGCTCGTGCACACCGACGAAGGCCTCACCGGACTCGGCGAGACGTTTTTCGGAGCCCGTGCGGTCGAGGCCTACCTCCACGAGTCGGTCGCGCCATACCTGCTCGGGCAGGACCCGCTGCGCATCGATCGCCATTCCCGCGACATGGTCGGCTACGTCGGATTCCGCGGCACAGGGGTCGAAACGCGAGGAAATTCGGCGGTCGACATCGCGCTGTGGGACTTGCTCGGCAAGGCAAGCGGGCAGCCGATCTACCAGTTGCTCGGAGGCCTCACCCGGGACAAGGTCCGCGTCTACAACACCTGCGCCGGCTATCGATACATCCGCGAGCGTCCGGTGCAGGAAGTCGACAACTGGGGCTTGCCCGCGGCCGGCGCAAGCGAAGGCCCCTACGAGGACCTCGACGCGTTCCTGAACCGGGCCGACGAGCTGGCGATCAGCCTGGTCGAGGAAGGCTTCACGGGGATGAAGATCTGGCCCTTCGACGCCTACGCGCACGCCTCCGACGGCATGTACATCTCGCCCGCCGACCTCGATCGGGCGCTCGAGCCGTTTCGCAAGATCCGCCGGGCGGTGGGCAACAAGATCGACATCATGGTGGAGTTCCATTCGCTATGGAACTTGCCTGCGGCGACGCGTATCGCCGGGGCGCTCGAGGAGTTCGACCCCTTCTGGTTCGAGGATCCGGTGCGCGTCGACGGACTCACCGCGCTCGCCGAGTTCGCGCGACGAACAAAGGTGCCGGTTTGCTCGAGCGAGTTGCTTGCGAGCCGCTGGGGCTTTCGGGACCTGCTGGCAGAGGTGCCGCTCGGCGTCGTGATGTTCGACCTGTGCTGGGTGGGCGGCCTGTCCGAAGGGCGCAAGATCGCGTCGATGGCCGAAGCCTGGCATCTTCCGGTGGCGCCGCACGATTGCGTCGGGCCGGTAACGGTCACGGCGAACGTTCACCTCGCGGTCAACGCGACGAACGCCCTGATCCAGGAGATCGTGCGCGCGTCGTACACGAGTTGGTATCGTGAACTTCTCACCGAGCTGCCCAGGGTCGAGCGGGGTTACATCTACCCGCTGCAGGGCCCCGGGCTGGGCACCAGCCTGCAGCCGGGAATCGGCAAGCGCAAGGACGCTACGCTTAGACGCAGCCAGCTCTGAAGCACCACGACTCCCGGCGCCGGAGACGGGTTCGTGGACAATGCGTGTCTATGCGCATCGAATCGATCCGCGAAAGACTGCGCGCGCTGGGCGCCAAACCCGCCCACGAGCAGCTCGTGCTGCGCAACTGGGCGCGCGCGCTGGCGCTCGACGCCGGTTCGCGCCCGGCCGAGGATTTCCTGCCGCTCGCGCTGCGCAACGAACTGCCCGCCATCGCGGGCGAGTTCGCCTCGCTCGCGCGCCTGCGCTCGGAGCACCCGGACGAAAGCGGCGCGGCGCGACTGCTGATCGCGCTTTCGGACGGTCAAACGGTGGAGTGCGTGCTTCTGCCGCGCGACGGGCTTTGCGTGTCGACGCAAGTGGGCTGCGCGGTCGGGTGCGTCTTCTGCATGACCGGGCGCGAGGGCCTGCTGCGCCAGGTCGGCAGCGCCGAGATCGTCGCGCAGGTCGCGCTGGCGCGTTCGATGCGCGTGGTGAGGAAGGTCGTGTTCATGGGTATGGGCGAGCCGGCGCACAACCTCGAGAACGTGCTCGAGGCGATCGAGCTGCTCGGTACCGAGGCCGACATCGGGCACAAGAACCTGGTGTTCTCCACCGTGGGCGAGCGGCGCGTGTTCGAGCGCCTGCCCCGGGGCGTGGTCAAGCCGGCGCTGGCGCTGTCGCTGCACACGACGCGCGCCGATCTGCGCGCGAAGTTGTTGCCGCGCGCTCCGCGGATCGCACCCGAGGAACTGGTCGAACTGGGCGAAGCCTACGCACGCGCCACCGGCTACCCGATACAGTACCAGTGGACGCTGCTCGAAGGCGTCAACGACGGCGACGACGAAGTCGAAGCGATCGCCGTTCTGCTCAGGGGGAAGTACGCGGTGATGAACATGATCCCCTACAACACGGTCCCGGGCCTGGTGTTCAGCCGGCCCTCGTGGGAGCGCGCCGCCGAGATCGCGCGCGCGCTGCATCGACGCGGCGTGCTCACGAAGTTGCGCCATTCCGCGGGGCAGGAAGTCGACGGGGGTTGCGGGCAACTGCGCGCGCGCGGCGACCGCCCGGCCGCGGTTCGCGCCGCCTAGCAGATGCAGGCCAAGCCCTCGCCGCTGCCGAGCGACGCCGCGAGCATCCTCAAGCTGGCGGTGCGTTCGATGTTCGACCTGTTCGAAAGCGCTTCGCAGGGAATGCTGCTGGTCGACCGCTGCGGGCGCGTCGTCTGGATCAACGACGCGTACAGGCGCTTCCTGCCCGCGCTGGGCATTGAGCGCGAGGAGCAGTTCGTCGGCCACCCGGTGAGCGAAGTGATCCCGAACACACAGATGCACCAGGTGCTGGAAACGGGTAAACCGATCCTGGTCGACCTGCTCACGAACAAAGCCGGCACTTTCGTCGTGAGCCGCATCCCGTTGCGCGACGGTTGCGGCGCGGTGATCGGCGCGCTCGGAATCGTGCTGCTCGATCATCCCGAGACGACGCTGCAGCCGCTGATCGCGAAGTTCGCCAGCCTGCAGGAAGACCTCGACAAGGCGCGCCGCGAACTCGCCGCGAGCCGGCGCAGCAAGTACACCTTCGCGAGCTTCATCGGCAGCAGCGCGGCGGCGCTCGAGGTCAAGCGCATGGCGCGGCGCGCGGCGCAGATCGAGTCCACCGTTCTCCTGCTGGGCGAAACCGGAACCGGCAAGGAACTCGTGGCGCACGCGATCCATGCCGGTTCGCAACGTGCGCGCAAGCCCTTCATCAGCGTCAATCTCGCGGCAGTGCCGGATACGCTGATCGAGGCCGAGTTCTTCGGCGTCGCGCCGGGCGCGTACACCGGCGCAGATCGCAAGGCGCGCGAGGGGAAGTTCAAGCTCGCCGACGGCGGCACGCTCTTTCTCGACGAGATCGGCGACATGCCGCTGGCCTTGCAGGCGAAGCTGCTGCGCGTGCTGCAGGAGCAGGAGATCGAGGCGCTGGGCTCGAACAAGGTCGTTCGGGTGGACGTGCGCGTGATCGCCGCGACGAGTCGCAACCTGGGCGAGCTTGTCGAGCAGGGCAGGTTCCGGGCCGACCTCTACTACCGGCTCAACGTGCTGCCGATCCGCCTGCCCGCGCTTCGCGAGCGCACCGACGACCTCGAGGCGCTCGCGGAGAATCTGCTCGAGCAGATCGCCGCGCGCAGCGGCATGCCGGTGCGCGAACTCGGCGCCGACGTGCTCGATCTTCTCGCGGCGCAGCCCTGGCGCGGCAACGTGCGCGAGTTGCGCAACGCGCTCGAGCAGGTGGCGATGATGAGCGACAAGATCGTGCTGGAGGCAGCCGACTTTCGCGCGGTGCTTCCGGCGCGACTCGCTGAAGTCAGGCCGCAGAGCCTGTCGCAGGCAATCGCCCACCTCGAGCGCGACCGCATCCGCTCCGCGCTCGCCACCACCGGGGGCAACAAGGTCGCGGCGGCGAAGCTGCTGGGCATCTCCCGCGCGACGCTCTACGAGAAGCTGGCGACGATCGAAAAAACGTCCTGATTCCGGACATGTGTCCGGATATCGGACGCAAACCGGAACGAAGAAAGCAGGGCGAACTCGTGGGGCCACTCCTCTCGCCTGTTTAAAATCAACAACTTGCGCATCTTCGCCGGCCACCTCCTGGCGTGGCACGTGTCTTGCAACTGAACTGCTGTTCCAGGCACTCGACCGAAGTGCGAAGAGCAGATTCCACTCAAGGAGAAAGTCGATGAAACGCATCCACTGGCTCGCGGCTGCCGCGATCGCCGTCACCAGCAGCGCGGCCTTCGCGCAGGGCAACGACCTCAGGATTGCCCACATCTACGGCAAGACCGGGCCGCTCGAGGCCTACGCCAAGCAAAGCCACACCGGACTGATGCTGGGGCTCGAATACATGACCGGCGGCACGATGCAGGTGCTCGGGCGCAAGATCGTCGTGATCGAGAAGGACACGCAGCTCAAGCCCGACCTGGGCAAGGCCGCGCTCGCCGCCGCTTACGGCGACGACAAGGTCGACCTCGCGATCGGACCGGTGAGCTCGGGCGTGGCGCTGGCGATGCTGCCGGTGGCCGAGGAATACAAGAAGGTCCTGATCGTCGAGCCCGCCGTGGCCGACTCGATCACCGGCGACAAGTGGAACCGCTACATTTTCCGCACCGCGCGCAACTCCACCCAGGACGCGTTCGCCGGCGCAGCCGCATTGCCCGATGGCGCTTCGGTCGCGATGCTGGCGCAGGACTATGCTTTCGGCCGCGACGGCGTGAAGGCCTTCAAGGAAGCGATGGCCGCGACCGGTTCCAAGGCCAAGGTGGTGCACGAGGAGTACGCGCCGCAACAGACCACCGATTTCACCGCGCCTGCGCAGCGCATCTTCGACGCGCTCAAGGACAAACCCGGTCGCAAGATCATCGCGATCATCTGGGCCGGCACGCATCCGATGCCCAAGATCATGGACCTCAAGCCCGAGCGCTTCGGCATCGAGGTGGCGCCGGGCGGAAACATCCTGCCGGTGATGAAGGGCTGGAAGGACTTCGCCGGCACAGAGGGCGCGGTCTACTACTACTACGGTTTTCCGAAGAACAAGATCAACGACTGGCTGGTCGCCGAGCACCAGAAGCGCTTCGGCACGCCGCCCGACTTCTTCACGGCAGGCGGATTCGCGGCCGCCAGCGCGGCGATCGAGGGCATCAAGAAGGCTGGCGGCACCGACACCGAGAAGCTGATCGCGGCCATGGCCGGCATGTCCTTCGAGACGCCCAAGGGCACGATGACCTTTCGCAAGGAAGACCACCAGGCGATGCAGTCGATGTACCACTGGAAGATCAAGAAGGACCAGAAGGGCGAGTGGGACCTGCTCGACCTGGTGAGCGGGATTCCGGCCAGCAAGTTGCCGGTGCCGGTTCGCAACAAGCGCTGATCGGCCGCGCGCGGGGCTCGGACGATTGCGATGGCCACGGCCGAGCCCCCTGTACTGGAGACGCATGCGCTGACGATCCGCTTTGGCGGACACGTCGCGGTCAATGCAGTGTCGTGCGCGTTTCGCCCCGGTTCGCTGACCGCGATCGTCGGCCCCAACGGCGCAGGCAAGACCACCTACTTCAACCTGATCTCGGGCCAGCTCAAGGCGAGCAGCGGTCGCGTGTCGCTCTACGGCGAGGACATCTCCTCGCTCTCGGCGCCGCAGCGAACGCATCGCGGCATCGGGCGCGCGTTCCAGCTCACCAACCTGTTCCCGCGACTGACGGTGCGCGAGAACGTGCGGCTCGCGGTGCAGTCGCGCGCCGGGCTCGGCTTGAACCTGTGGTCGATGTGGGGCAGCCACGTCGATCTGCTCGAGAAGGCCGAGCAGGTGCTGCACCGGGTCGGGATGGCCGATCGGCGCGACACGATCGTCTCGGCGCTGGCGCACGGCGACCAGCGCAAGCTCGAGGTGGCGATCCTGCTCGCGCTCGAACCCGACATCTTCATGTTCGACGAACCGACCGCGGGGATGAGCGTCGACGAAGTCCCGGTGATTCTCGAACTGATCGAGCAGATCAAGTCGCAGGGCGACAAGACGGTGCTGCTGGTCGAGCACAAGATGGACGTGGTGCGCTCGCTCGCCGATCGAATCATCGTGCTGCACCAGGGCGAACTGGTGGCCGACGGCGATCCGGCCACCGTGATCGCGTCGCCGATCGTGCAGCAGGCCTACCTCGGGGTGAGCGCCGATGCCTGAGGCGACGCAAACAGCGGCGAGCCAGCCAACGGCGGGTCGGGCCGAAGCCACCGGCGTTGCCACGCCGCTGCTCTCGCTCGCTGGCGTCAACACGCACATTGCGCAGTACCACATCCTGCATGGCGTGGATTTCGGCGTGCCGCGCGGCGGCCTCACGATGCTGCTCGGGCGCAACGGCGCCGGCAAGACCACCTGCCTGCGCACGATCATGGGGCTGTGGCGCGCGTCGGCGGGGTCGATTCACTTCGAGGGCAACGACATCACGCAGGCGGCAACGCCGGATATCGCGCAATCGGGCATCGCCTACGTGCCGGAGAACATGGGCATCTTCGCCGGGCTGACGGTGCGCGAGAACATGCTGCTCGCGGCGCGCGCCGGAGCGCCCGACACGCAGCGCCTCGCGTGGATCTTCGGCCTGTTCCCGGCGATGAAGAAATTCTGGAACGGACTCGCCGGAAACCTCTCGGGCGGGCAGAAGCAGATGCTCGCGATCGCGCGCGCGATCGTCGAACCGAGAAAGCTCGTGCTCTTCGACGAGCCCACCAAGGGCCTGGCGCCGGCCATCATCGTCAACATGGTCGCGGCGTTCCGGGAGCTCAAGGCCACCGACACGACCATGCTGGTGGTCGAGCAGAACTTCAACTTCGCCCGCTCGCTGGGCGACACGGTCGCGGTGATGGACTCGGGGCGCATCGTTCACACCGGGCGGATGGACGAACTGGCC